>JBCCTV010000095.1:0-11018 GCA_039197915.1 Pseudomonadota bacterium
CTGTTTTCGTATTGATCGTAGATGTTATGGCCCTCGCCTTTTTAGGGCTAGGCACATTTACCGCCTACGTCGCCCTCAGGGACAAATTAAAAGGCTCCCGCTTCTTTGCTTCAGGATACGGACTGCTCCTTATCACCGGCGTTATAAATTACATCGCGAGCCTCGACCGTTATGCGGCGTATAACGACGCGGTAGACGGCCTAACGCTTACCTTGCAGTTAGCAGACGCATTTGTTTTCGCTTCGGCAATCATCAGTCAGACCTACGGCTTAAGGAAAGACCGGGACGAAGCACTGCTCGAAAAGCTTGCCGTTACGGAAGAAAAGCTGGCGCTCAGCGAAACCCTGCGCGCAGCGGAAGACGATAGGGATCGCGCAGCGCGATTGGCAGAACGCCATCGCTCAGCTTTAGCGTCGACAAGCCATGACCTCCGCCAACCCCTCACCTCGCTCAAACTTGCGCTTGAGGACGCACAGGACGTCTCACCGCAAATCGCAGAAAAGTTCAGTGTAGGTCTCAAGTATCTCAATGAGATTCTGGGTGACAGCCTTTTAGACGCACGCCCAACTGACTTAACCAAAACGACAAATGCGAATGGCGCAATGGGCGTTACTCATAGCTCAGTGACGAGCGACGGGGACAGTTCGCCTAATCACGGCGCGCCAGAAAAAACTGCGGCAGACGTTGTTCCCATTAAAGTCTTATTCGACAATGTGGAGCGAATGTTCGCGAACGAGGCTGCATCCGCCGACGTAACGCTTAAAGTGATGCCATCAGAACTGGTCGCCAGCGCATCGACGCTTTCTTTAATTCGTATATTGAGCAACCTGGTTTCAAACGCGATAAAATATGCGCCAGGTGCGCGCGTCACCATCGGGGCCCGCCGGCGCGAAGGCGCCATCGCGCTCGAGGTTCACGATACTGGGCCGGGCATGGATGAGGAAACGCTAGAAAGTGTGTTTGCTCCCTATTCCCGCGGCGCCCATCTAAGACCAATCGATGGCGAAGGGATCGGATTAGCAATCGTACGCGATCTTGCGGTGAAAAATGGATTTACCGTTACTGCACAGAGCAAACCCGGGCACGGCTCTTCCTTTATAATCGCAGCAGTTCCAATGGCGATTGAAAAGCATGAAATTTTACCACCTCGTTCAACCGATCTTTCTGCGAAAAAAAGCGCGGAAGATGTTGGCGAGACCATGGCAGGCGCAAAATAATCGCCTCGATAAATGAGGGATTTCCCTCATCTCGTCAGCCCAGCTGACGCCTTAGTCTTCTCCCATCGGAAATCGCCGAACACGCGGCGGAACTGGGAGATGAAAAATGATTTCGAACTTTACGCGCTCACCAATAAGCCAGCGATGTGTGGCAACAGCAATCCTCGCTGTTATCGCCGCTGGCATAGTCACCATCGTTGCGTCACCCGCGGAAGCCGCACGCTGCGGCGGCGCCAACCAGCGCCCCTGTAAGATATGGGAGCGGGTTCCATCATGCGATCGGGGCTTGGTTGAGGACTTTGCACGGGGAATTTGCAAAAAGAAACCAGCGCCCAAGCCCATCATAAAACGCCCCAATAATTGCGGCGCAGCTGGCCAGAAACCGTGCCCGCTACCGCACATACCGTCCTGCAACGGAAGATTAGTAGAAGACTTTGCCAAAGGCGTTTGCCGCTCAAGTAACGCGGACATCGTTAATATGGCCAAAGACACCCTTGCCCAGTCCGGCTCGCTGATTAAAGAAACCGGACTTGCGCTCGCGCGTTGCACCGGGGCAAAAGGCATTATCGAAGGCGGCGGATCGCGGGCGGATAAAGCGAACCAACTGCAGCGCCAACCCTGCGTTCGTGAAATGATCGAAGGGGCCCGCCGCGCAGGCTACAAATCCTACTCGCTAGGCGTTGGCGGCGGCGCGTCCTTTGGGATCGGCGGCGATGTCGAAACCGGGTTTGTTTTTGACACCGCCTACAAAAACCCACCAGCATTTTACGCCTCATACGGATATAGCCTTGGCATTCAAGCGGGCGTCGGCGGAAACCTGGTTGCGGGATATGGAACCTCGCCAAACACACCTTCAAAAAGTCAAGGGCATGGCGCGTCGATTGGCGCTGCGGCAGTGGGCGGATCCGGCGCTAGCGCCTGGTTCAACTATGACGGTTCACCAGACGGCATCTCCGTTGTCGCAACGGTTGGCGGTGAGTTCAGCGCCGCATACGGACGGAACGAAACTCACGTCATCGCAATCCCTGGCGCACGAGCAGAAGCGCCCGTGGAAACGGGTCCCGGCCCGCTGCCGTCTCCAAACCCGCCAAGCGCTGCGATGATTTCTGGAAACTACTATTTTGTGGGTAACCCGCAAGCAGTCAACGGCTTCCGGATGGTGAATAGCAACCTGTTGCAAGCGACGAACCTGCGTAACGGACGGCCCGTTAAATGGCACGATTATGTCCGTGTAAGTAACACAACCTTCCGTGCACGCAGCGGCTCTCCTACCTACCAACTCATGAGCAATGGCGACCTGCTTTGGAAGAGCAACCGCAGCGATAACAAACGGGTTGTTCTGCGCCGCAAGTAACGCGCCCCTTCGCCTCCCCCGCCCTACACACAAAAATCTTGCAGGGCGGGAACACCCCAAGACACACCGGAGAGAACATGATGTTTTTGAGTTCAAGCAAACCAGAGCCGTCACACGGACGAGGCTGCACCCTCTCAACGTCCGCGATCATCATCGCCGCGACTTTCGCCGCTTCGCTCATAAGCCTTGCAGCAACAAATGCAGACGCAAAACAACGCCCATCCCATTGCGGATCAAATGGCCAAAAGCCCTGCAAAGTCTGGGAGTACATTCCTTCCTGTAAATCTGGCCTAGTCGAAAATATGCGCGCGAACCGATGCGAGAGCGCACCAGTTATGAAACAGATCATCCGCCGTCCATCTAACTGTGGAGGGCTAGACCAAACGCCCTGCCCGCTGCCTCACATACCCTCTTGTAATCCGGGCCTCGTTGAAAACTTCAGCGCTAACAAATGTACGTGGAAAACAAACCAAGGGAGCGGGCGTGTTCAACGCTCTGTCGTAGATCCTGCGCCCGTTGAAGAGAGTTTCGACGATACCTATTACGATCCAGGACAGCCCATGGGTGACGACTATGGAGGGTACGATCCGACTGCAGCGCCGTCATTTCCATCACAAGGCTTTCAACAGCCTCAATTCGGTCAACAACAACAACCATCCACAGCGCGCCTTGCGGGGGAAGCGATCGGGACCGTATTAGGCGCAGCGATAACCAACGCCATGTCAAACCGCGCACCGCAATCGGCCGCCTCCGTTGCTCCACAAGTACCCGCTGGCCCGCCCCAGACGATGGTGCGTGTTTGTAACAAGTCCGACAGCAAACGGATTCACGTCTCGATTGCTTACGCCACGCCGAATTTCAATGGCTCCGCCCTGGAGTGGGTGTCTAAGGGGCGCTTTATCACAAAGCGCAATAAGTGCTCTGATATTGCACTGCCCGAGATCTCAGAGGGTAAGCCCTATCAGTACACGACTTATTTATATGCCCGCACAGTTAATACTGACGATGTGACCGGCGCGCCAGAAAAAGAATGGACCGGCCCCACGTTTTCAATGTGCGTGAACACCACGGCCCCCTTCGAATACCGAGGCGCCAATCAAATGGATTGCAACGGCGATGGCCTCACTAAAGTTGGCGCAATTGCTTTAGAAGCACGACCAGGCGGCGGCTCGCGCTATGACTTCACTGACTAACTCTTGATACAGATTACCTAGTCGGGCTGCTGGACCAGTCCGACTGTGGCGCGTCAAAGGTCAGTCTTCACCTTGGAATTGCCTCGGTTTAGTTGAAAGTTATTTTGCTACGCGGCGACCTTTTCATAAGCGATAAGTTATTGACAGCCGAGCGCCAATGGGTCGTTTGGCGAGGTTCTACGAACCATCGATGTACTAACCGGTTCATCTCGCCTATTGCGTTTGCTCTGCAGACGGTCAGCCTCACTTTAAGAGAGTCACGCGCCTGCAGACCGAGCTCCAATTCGAGTTACAGCCTAGCGATTTCGTGCTTTGGATCATCGAACAGTTTTTGCGTAGCCGCATCACGTCGCTGTCGTCGGCATGCCGCAAGCTTCGATTTGCCGACTTCGCAAAAACGCAATCGCAATGTCGCATCAGGCAAGGATCTGTAGTATCTTCCGCATCCGCGTTTAGAAAGCGCCGCAATCAAAGGGATACCGTCCATGCGTCTCGCCGCACTCATCGCATCCGCCTTCGTCGCGACCTGCTGTAACGCTCAGGCGCAGGATCCGTCATTTGAGCGAGCGTGGAAAACCGGCGAATTCGAAACGCCTGAATCGGTTCTCTACGTCGAAGCGCTGGATGCATTCTTAGTGTCGAATATCGCTGGCGTGCCGACAACGAAGGAGGACGGTGACGGCTATGTGTCTCGCCTTTCATTGGATGGAAAGATCGTCGAAAAGCGTTTTGTAGACGGGCTCGACGCGCCGAAAGGCATGGCGGCAACTGAGGATCGCCTCTACGTCTCAGACATCAACGACCTCGTTGAAATCGACATGAATAAGCGCCGTGTCGTTCGTCGGTACCCGGTCGAAGGGGCTGAATTTCTGAATGATGTGACGATCGCACCCGACGGACGCGTTCTGGTATCAGACATGCGCACCGGGAAAATACACGCCCTTGTGAATGGCGAGATGGCGGTCTGGTCTGATGATGCGCGGCTTATCGACGAAACGGGGGGGATCAATGGTCTTCTGGCAGAAGATGAGCGCCTCCTCGCCCTTGTCGGCGATCGGCTCTATTCCGTGGATTGGAATGATCGTTCGTTCACTGAGGTAATCTCTGGCGTTGGCACCGGCGACGGACTAGTCCCCGATGGAAGAGGAGGATATGTGCTCACACAATGGGCTGGCCGCATTTTCCATTTGTCGGCGGAGGGAACGCTGTCGGTCGTATCAGACACGCGGCTCATGGGGGTCAACACGGCCGATCCGGGGTGGGCCCCTGGAGCGGGCGTTTTCGCCGTTCCCACATTCTTCGACAACGCCGTTCTTGGGTTTCGTTTCAAGGAGTGAAGCGGAGGGTCGCGTTAATTCTCGTTAATTCCGCTTATTTTCAATATGTTTGGCGAGGGCGCCCGTTAGCTGGCTTTTCTAATGGCTTTTGATTCTTGGTGCACGCAACGTCAGGTTCTGTGGGCAACGAAAGACGTTGCCAAGGGCCATCGCCCGGACAGGACGCTACACAACGCAGTAAAGCTGGATCGATTTGCATCTGGAGTTATAGGCGCCAAAACAGGGCTCCTTCGAACCCGGCGCAGTCGACCGGCACGGATTGATCACGATACGGCAATTCCCCTACGGATCATTCTTGCAATGCATCATACGCAAAGCACGAAGCCTGCGTTCGGAAAATCGGCCGGTAATTCCGTATATCTCAGAACTTTGCGGTAACGCGGCCACCGAACAATTGGGGCGCACCCGGAACAGCAAAAGCCCCCGGCGCGATTGATCCGTCTGGCGCAGCGAGGGGATTAAAGGTTAGAAACCGGTCGTTGAACAGGTTTTCCGCAAAGACTTCGATGGAAAAATTATCGCCCTCATAACCAAGTATCACATCCACGATCGTAGAGCGGTCGTTGATGGCGCTCGGGTCGTTCTGGACTGTCGCGAAAGCAGCGCCGGTGTATCGTACGCGTAGATTGGCGAATAGGCCCGATATGTGATCGTAACGCCCGCCGAGACCAGCGGTCCAACGCGGCGCTTGCAAGAACTGCAGCCCCGTTAAGTCGGTCAGGAACGTCGCGTCTTCGAGAATTCCTTCGAGATCGGACGGCGCACCAAACTCTGTCGCGGTAAAGCCAACATTGGCGAACACGTCTAATCCGTCTAACGGATTCGCAAAGGCCTCAAGTTCAAAGCCGCGCAGTGTCGACGTAGCGACATTTGTCGTGAGAGAATCATCAGGGTTCGGAGACAGGACGACGTTTACCTGCTGATCGTTATAGTCGATGGCGAAGGCGTTCGCGTTTACCGTCAAGCGCCCGTCAAACCACCGCGAACGTAGCGAGAATTCATAGTTGTCGGTGAATTCGGGATCAAAGCTGCTGACAATTCCTTGCGCTTCTAGCTCTGCTTGGCTTGCAGCCGAACCAATCGCGGTAGCAGTCGCGAGGCGTATGCCATTAAACGCCAGCCCACCGGCGCGATAGGCGCGCTGGTAGCTGAAGCTCGTGGAGAGTTCGTCGGTCCAGTTATAGGTAACGACGCCCTTTGGCAGGAAGGCGTTGAAGTTGTTCGTCGCATCGATTGACGTTTCGTTCGTAAACGCAAACGCAGCGGCGGCCGCAAGGCCGTCCACCTGCGGATCACCGGTCGGAGGGGCATCTGGAACGGATTGCCCAACCGTCGGCCCTTGATCAATATTTTCAAAATCGACACGCGCGCCGAACGTTACCGTGAGTTTGTCGGTAATGTCATAACTGGCCTCGCCGAACGCGGCAAAATTTTCAACATCATTATTCTGTATATTGACTGTATTGATTTCGAAGGTTGGAAAACGGCTCACAAACGTTGCGCGCAAAGCATCCGCTAGGGTGATTTGTTCCGGCGTTGGCGTTAATATCCCAAAAAGCAATGTTGCTAGGGCAGCACCATCCGGCGCTTGAATATCCGTATCGAGAATTGAAGCCCCTTCAAAGCGCGTCTCGCCATCGCTGTTAAAATAGTAGCCGCCCAAGAAAACCGTCAGTTTGTCGCCTTGGTAGGAGAGGCGTAATTCTTGGCTAAAAATACTGTCGGCGCCCGTGGATATGGGCGATACGGCGCTACCCATTGCGCCGCCATCGGCATCAAACTCCCTGTCAAAGGATGTATCAATGTAGGCGCTGACGCTCGTAATGGTGAAGCGATCACTTAATTCGTAGTTGATCTCTGTTGAGGCCAATATTGAGTCTGTGCGATTTACATCTCGGATATTTTCGAACGTGACACGTTGATCTGGGAACAGAGCTTCCTCAATACCCGCGTTCGCGCTAACAACGTCCGAATAGGTCACGTTTAAACGAATATCGAGATCCGGTATGACTGTCGGTGTAATGAATAATTTTGCCCTCCCCGTGATGGTCTCCGCGCCCGCCGCGTCGTTTTCCATCAAGTTTTCGTTTTCGACGAACCCGTTTGTTTCGGTGTAATCACCAGCTAGGCGCAGCGAAATTTGATCTTGATACAAAGGAACCGTCACCGCGCCGGAACCGCGAAATGAGTCAAACTCGCCGTAACGGAGTTGCGCTTTCCCTTCCCATTTGGGCCCCGGGTCCACGGTGCGCGCGACGACTGCACCTATAAGCGCGTTGCGCCCCTGGATCGTCGATTGTGGGCCGCGGAAGATTTCGACGCTTTGGATATCCCAGAGGTTAAGCGGGCTCGTCGCGAACAACCGCGAGGGCAAGAATACTCCGTCTAAATAAACGGTCGCTGTATCGCTGATATTCCCAGCGCCTACGCCAGCGTTCCGCAAACCCCGGATGGTGAAACCGCCGTCATTTGCAAGGCCCGCAACATTGGCGGTCTGATTGATAAGATCAAACAAATCAACAAAGTTTTGTTCGTCGATCGTTTCCTCGTTAAATACAGCAACAGAGCTGACCGTCTCCTGGAGGGTGCGCCGCACTTTCTCGCCCGAGACAATAATCTCATCCACTGCGCGCGGCGGATCGCTTGCTTCGACCGCGCCGTCTTGTGCCGACGAAGCACCGTGCCACGCAAGCATAGCCGTGGCGCAGGTTGCCCCAAAAAACACATGATGAAACTTATGCGTCACGTACCAACACCCCCGCGTCTGCCCAACTTGCAAATGCAATCGCTAATCTGTCGCATATAGAGATTGGGGGTGCAACAGCGCTTAAGACACAACGGGCGTTAAGTCGCTCAAAAATCACCGAAAATATTGGCGTAGTAACGCTATGGCCCCTGAACGTCCGAAGCGGGCTCCAAAGGGCTACCCAAGGGCTTTCCGCTTAGCCAAGGAAACGCTCCACCAGACTTAAAGAAAATGGATAGGCCAAATTTTGTTGGAGTTGGATTTCGGTGCAACAGACTGCGCACCTGGGTGAAGTGCGCCAAAAGAAAGCAGGCGGGTGAGCGAAGTCTTTCTTTGCACTAACCGAGTTGTGGGCTTGACCCGAGTGGTACCGCCTCCCCGGTTCGAACGGGGGACCTCTTGATCCACAATCAAGCGCTCTAACCGACTGAGCTAAGGCGGCCCTTCAGAATGCAGCGGTCTGGCCACATCAGACCGCGCGGAATACCGCGGATATGGAGACGTGTAAACGCCTCAGCTTGTTTCAATACGTTCGTTGTTGAAATCAGATGCTGGAGCACCATGCAGATCCGGATGGTTCACCCGCAAGATACCACGTGAAGCGGTTCGATTACCGAATTTCCAGCGGAAATGGTCGCTTGGCGACGCTCGCGCGCGTTTAGACTTTCATGCTTCGTTAGGGCGAAGTTGGGGAGACCACTTGGGCTCTGACGCTCATGCCCTATTGAAGCTTGGAACGCGGATTCGGCTGGGGCTCTTAGGAGACCAAGCAACTCCTGGAAATGGCGACAGATGCAGTTTTTGCCTCGAAAAGCCCCAGCATCAGCAGCTGCGATGGCGCCAGCTCGCGCCGCTTCAAGCCTGCCAAACAGCATTGCGGCTCACGGGCTGATCCCTTCTAATTCCCGATAGAACCGAGCGGAGGGCATTTTGTCGACGATCACAAGTTCACTGTCAGAAGGCGTTTGCACGATCGCATTTAACCGTCCCGAAGCGCTCAACGCATTCACGCCAGACGTCTTGAAGGCGCTGATTGAAAACGTCGAGACGGCAGACCGAGACCCCGACGCAAAGGTAATTGTCCTGACCGGAAACGGGCGCGCCTTTTCTGCAGGCGTCGACCTGAAGCTCTTGCAATCGGTGACACCGGTCGCCGGCGGTATCGGAGATGTTTTCGACGGCGCTGCGGCGCGGGCGGCGGAAACGATCCGCACGGCAAGCACGCCGGTCATTGCCCGGGTGCATGGCGCTTGCTTCACGGGCGCCCTTGAACTGGCGCTACACTGCGATTTTATTCTGACGACGGAAGATACCAAATTTGGCGACACACACGTGAAATGGGGCCTGAGACCGAGCTGGGGAATGAGCCAGAACCTGGCGCGAGCCGTCGGAGTGCGTCGTGCACGGGAGTTATCCTTCACGGCTAGGACCTTTTCCGGTGTAGACGCGGCGCGCTGGGGAGTGGTGAACGAAGCGGCGCCGTCGATCGACGCCTTAGACGAAATGGTTCTCGCCCGTGCGAAAGCCATTGCTGGCGCTAGCCCCGGAGCCGTGAGCGCCTATAAGGACCTATACCGCCTACATGAAGAGAACCGCGCGCTAGAAGACGCACTCGCCCGGGAGGTCGCGCGGGAGTACCCGCAAATTACAGACACAGAAGACCGATTAAAAGCATTTGGAAAATAACGCATGCAGATTACAATCGATTTCGTCGGCGATTATATCTGCCCGTGGTGCTATCTCGGACTTGTTTCTTTTGAACGGGCAAAAGCGCTAATTTCCGATATTGAGATCGTCACGCGCATTAGGCCCTATCTACTGAACCCTGAAATCCCGCCTGGGGGCCTGGATCGTGCTCAGTATATTGAACAAAAATTTCCCGACAAAGCACGCCAAGCAGCGATTTCTGAAGCATTGAAACAGACTGCAGCGGAAATTCATGCACCTGCGCCTGTGTTGACCGCCCCGAAGAGGCTGCCAGATACAGCAAAAATGCATGCTATTGTTCAAGTCGCCCATGTTTTTAGCGTCCAGGAAGAAACCGCAGCGCTTTTTTACAGCCGTTATTGGATCGATGGGGACGATCTTGATCAGGACGACGTGTTAGTTGACATAGCTGAGGCCGCCGGCGTCCCGCTGCCGGAAACAAAAGCGGCCTTAAACGATGCGTCGCTCATCGCGGCATGTCGCGCGGACAGCGAAGCAATTCATCGCGCCGGGGTCAAACAAGCGCCGACATTTATCGTCAACGAAAAGGTCGGCTTCCCCGGTGTGCTCTCACCGGATAAGCTCAGCGCAGCAATTCAACAAGCAGCCGAAGCCGCTTAATGTTAGTCTTCAAGAATATTTTCAATGCAACTTTAGGTGCCTGTGTTTTACTCTTTTTACTGACCGTTCAATCATCAGCCCAGGACGCAAATGATATTGCGTCGCTGATTGAAAACGCTTCGTCCGAGCGGGCGCTTGTTTTGCCCGCTGGCGACTATTTTATCGAGGGCGACATCAAGGTGCGCAAAAACATCCGTATAGATGGTAACGGAAACGTTCGACTAATTGCAGCCGCACCTCTCGCCAAAGGAATATTAAATACCCTACCTAACGTAAATCTGACCGTAAGCGGCATCAGTTTTGAGGGGGCGACATCTCCTGACAAGAACGGCGCCGGTATACGCCACGATGGCGACACCCTGACAATCCTCGACTGTCGGTTTATCAGAAATGAAAACGGCGTGCTTGCAACTGGGGCTGATGCTGGCATCGTTCGAATTGACCGTTCTGAATTTCTCGAAAACGGATATGGCGACGGTTATTCGCACGGGATCTATTTATCTTCAGGCGGTCAATTAAGGGTCAAACGCAGCAGCTTTACCGGAACGAGAATTGGACATCACGTAAAAAGCCTCGCGACCTTCACAATCATTGACAGCACAACCTTTTATGACGCCGACGGAAAAACGAGCTACGCGGTTGATGCTTCGCGGGGCGGCGCCCTCCTAATAACTAACAGTATGTTCACAAAGGCGGAGAACGCCTCAAACAATGCGTTTTTCAATTACGATTTAACCCGCGGCGGTCGTACCGATCGGGTCGAAATTATTGGTAATCAAATCAACAACGCACGACGCAACGCAGTTGTTTTAAGGAACGCCACACCCGCGCGCGCGGTCATAA
>JBCCTV010000096.1:0-10897 GCA_039197915.1 Pseudomonadota bacterium
AAAAAAAGCCGTTACGCATTATGCGACGATCGATGCGGCGGCAGATCGGGCCGCCCTTGTCGCCTTGCGACCGCTCACCGGGCGAAAGCACCAGTTGAGGGTTCACCTCGCCGCCGCCGGATTTCCTATTGTCGGTGATCGAAAGTATGGCGGGCAAGGAGCAACAATTGACGGCGTTTCTCCGTCACTTCACCTCCTTTGCCACACGATGCGATTTCCTCACCCGAAAACGGGTCGCATGCTGAGCGTGACGGCGCCTATTGTCGGGCAGTTTAAGGAGACAATAGATTTCTTTGACTTTGATATTGGCGCGCTTTCGGCAGTCGAATGGCCTACGGATTAAATAATGCCCATCGCGAAATTCTATAAATCTGTAGACCTTGAGCCGTTGGCGGGCGGTGAGGGGTGGAGCCTCTTGCTTGACGGCAAGCCAGCGCGGACGCCGAAACGCGCGTTGCTCGCATCCCCGACACAAGAACTCGGTCAAGCGATTGCAGCGGAATGGCGCGATGCGCCTGACCCATTTGAGCCGACGGCCCTTCGCCTCACGCGCCTGCTTTCAACGGCGCTGGATCGCGCAGCCGAAGCGCCAACGTGGCGGAAAGAAATTCTTCGATATTTGAATACGGATTACATTTGCTATCCGGCCGATAAGCCTGATGCTCTTGTTGCGCGCCAGAACGAGATTTGGTCGCCGCTGAGAGGCTGGTTTTCAGAGCGATTTGGCGTCGCGTTGCGCATCGCCTCTGGCTTCACAGTCGCTGAGCAAGACCCCAAATTAATGAATGCCGCCGATACAGATCTTACCTCGCGCACGGATCTTGAACTTGTTGCGATAAAGGCGGCCTGCGAGGTCACGGGCTCAGCCGTGCTTGCTTTTTATTTAGCTGATTATCCAGAACGCTTGTCGGACGTATGGCGTGCGGCGCGTCTGGACGAAGATTACCAAATCGAACAATGGGGCGAGGACGAAGAAGCGTCCGAACGTGCCGAAAATTTGTATACAGATCTAAAGGCGGCGGCAACTGTGATAGCAAAGCTGCGTTAAACAAGCGAGCTGGTACTCTTCCCGCTAACGCTTCACGCATTACGGATTGAAAAACTTGCGGCGGTTCTCATGAGGGGCGTGACCATTAAAGCTTAGGGCGTGTCTCAGCCCGCACCAGACAGTCAACTATAGCGTTGATCACGAGAGTAAAGGCCAACAAGTTTATTGAAGCTCAATCGATAAAGGCTTTGCTTTAACAACCGGTCCTGTTCTCGACCCGCCTTGCTTTGTTAAGATGCGATAAATCTCGTCACCCCACGCGTAACAGTCAAGTCTACAACGAAAGGTCGTTGCCGCGGTTGAGCGCGCGGAAATTAATCAGCTCTTCGCCCTGCAGCAGCATATCTTCGTTCGCATCCATACTATCGAAGTCGAGCAAATACTCGGCAATATAGTCTTTTTGTGAAATCGTCAGCGACGCTCCCGCTATAAACGCAAATCGCTTTCGAGCGCGTTCATTGCCAACATCCGAGGTCGAGCCTGGATCAATTTCATCCAGAAAAGCGTCATATTGCTTTTGGCGCGCCGACGTTTGCTGGGCCTCGACAACGCCCGCATTACCGGGTGACGGCTGCTCACCCCAACTGTTGAGTAGGGCGACAAACTCATCGCTTGATAACTGTTTATCGCGGTTTGCATCCGCGGTGAGGAAGTCGCTTTTCGCTTCGTCAAGCGCTTCAACGCGTGTGAGAACTTCGCCATCAAACGCCACTTTTAGCGCCTCGATCGGCGAGCCGGATGCTTCGGTGGACCGCACCGGGTCACCGGGCTTGAACGTGACGCTGCGCTTTCCAGTTTCAACGACCGTTCCATTGATTTTGCGTGTGAACGTAACGGTCTGTTTGAGTTGCTGTTGGCTATTTAGTTGATCGGCAATCGCATCCGGGTCCGTTGGCTCTGAGTTTTCAGTACTTTCTGCAACGTTGATATTATTTGCAGTTTGCGCCGATGCCGTTTCCGCTGCGTCGCTAATAGGAGAATCCGCTGTTTCTTCTGCGGCTGTCACATTCGGAGTGTTTGGCTCAGCGGCGTCAGGTTGGGGCGCGCTGGCTTCGGACGTGGCGGGCGATGTCACCGTTGGGACGACTTCGGTTTCCTGTGCGAGTGAATTTCCGATTGCTGCGACCGCTGCCGCCGCAACGCCGCAAGCTGATGCGATTAAGAATTGGTTGGTGCGCATAGTAATCATTCCTTCGGACCTCGCTTTCACGACTGGACTGGATAATGGTTACTGCAACGCAAATAAGACCCGCGTTTGGCCATAACCTGACATTATCGTCATGTAAGGTTAAACTGAAAGTCGCTGCGGACCGGCTCTCAATTTGCGCGGCCTCACGCCGTTATGGTCGCTGCTCACCTCGCGTCGGCGTCCACAGTTCTTCCAAATACGCCTTCAAAGGCTGAGCGAAGTTCCAAGTCGACGTCTTGCATCGTCACCGGGCGGCCCAAATCGACGAGGCTCGTAACGCCAAAAGCCGGATCGTGCACCCCGCAGGGAACTATATCGCCAAAGTGCGAGAGATCCGGTTCAACGTTTATTGAAACACCATGGAAGCTCACCCAACGCCGTATGCGCACGCCAATAGCGGCTATTTTGTCTTCGCGCTTTGGCGCATTCGGCTGGCTTCGATCGACCCATACGCCGACGCGATCTGCTCTTCTTTCACCGCTGACGCCAAATGCGCCAAGCGTTTCGATGACCCAATATTCCAGGGCCGACACAAATGCGCGGACATCGCGGTTTCTGGTCCGTAGATCGAGCATAACGTAAGCGATGCGCTGACCTGGCCCATGGTAGGTTACCTGGCCGCCGCGCTTTGTCTTAATGACCGGAAATCGAGGCGACAGGATGTCTTCCTCTTTTGACCGAATACCCGCTGTGAAAAGAGGCGGGTGCTCAAGCAGCCAAACCAGCTCGCTAGCGCGGCCCTTGGCGATGTCGTCGGCGCGCATTTCCATTTCCTGGGTCGCAACCTCATAGTCGACCTGGCCTGGAGAAACCCGCCACTCCACCGCTTGACCATCGGAACGAAAAAGTCGGCCGCTGGCGGCATCCGCTTCAGGTAATATTCGAGACATCACCGTAAGATATCGATCGTTGGAACGCCTGCAAAGCTTACCCAGCGGCTAGTGGCTCCGGTTATCGGCAATCGACGAGCTGGCGTTTCCTCAGGTCGGTTGTTTGCCGCGGCGCCGGACGGCTCATTGCGTCTAATCTAACGAAGCTCGATTAGCCGCGAGGGCAGGACGCCTGACTGATTGAACCGTTTTGCGTTCGAATGGGATGCTTCTATTCGCGCACATTATCCCCGGGGCTTCACATACTCGCCCGTTTTTGTTACGCCCGCGATCTGCGTAGTTGCCGTCGACTACGCAGATCAGTGCGGTCGTGGCGGAATTGGTAGACGCGCAGCGTTGAGGTCGCTGTGGGGCAACCCGTGGAAGTTCGAGTCTTCTCGACCGCACCATATCATCGAATTTCTATTTCTAGCTTCGTAGGTATCCCGAAACCGCAAGCGTCACGCTTGATGGCGGAGTTATCATCTTGGGAACCTTATATGCGAAAATTGGCATACTGAAGAAAAATGCAAGTAATCGTGGGCATAATTAAAAGAAGTTCAACACGGGCCGTCGTGCTGCACGTTTGCGTAAACTCATCGCTGACCCGGGCGACAATTCGTTAGCAACACCTCACTGGCAACACCGCGTTGAAATGATGGGGTGATTGAGCTCCGCTGAGTTTGGCCAATGTGCTACTTTTTGCAGCAACGTCGCTGCTGGCAGCCAGTGAATACGCAAGCAGTGCCCTGTTTTTGCAGCGCTTTGGTTAGGTCTCCGCGCTTTGTTTGTGCATTGCGGAACGGATTTCCGCTTGACCCCAAAAACAGAAACAATTTCCGTTTTTCCGAAAGGGTGATAGCCTCGACTTTCATAAACGCGTGATAATCGCACGGCCACAACGGCCCTCAGCGCTCGTCAGACTTACTGCTCATAAGGCCATACACAATAAAAGGGGATACCCCATGTCGCTTCGTTCCGCTTCGCTCATCTTTATTCTCGCCGCTGCGGCATGCAGCAAAGCGCCCGAAAAGCCAGTTGAGCTCGGTGAGGCCGCGAAAGATTACCAAGCGACGCTCATGGAACAGCTGATTGATGCGAAGCCAGGCGATGTGATTGAAATTCCAGAAGGCGTGCACCAGTTTGACCGCAGCCTGAGTTTAACGTCCGACGGCGTCACAATCCGCGGCGCCGGGATGGATAAGACCATCCTTAGTTTCAAAAACCAGATCGCGGGCGCCGAGGGTCTGCTCGTAACGGCGAGCGACTTTGTGATTGAAGATCTCGCCATCGAAGACGCCAAGGGCGATGCGCTAAAAATCAACGAGGGTGAGAACATTATTATCCGGCGCATTCGTACCGAGTGGACAAACGGTCCTGATACGGAGAACGGCGCCTATGGGATTTATCCGGTGCAAACGACAAATGTGTTGATGGAAGGCAATGTCGCGATTGGTGCATCCGATGCCGGGATTTACGTTGGTCAATCTCGAAACGTCATTGTACGTAACAATCGCGCAGAATTTAATGTCGCTGGTATCGAGATTGAAAATACCATCAATGCTGACGTTTTTGAGAATGTCGCCAAAAATAACACTGGCGGCATTTTGGTTTTTAACATGCCTGCATTGAAACAAGCTGGATACGGGACGCGGGTGTTTAATAACGACATCGCGGATAATAATTATCGAAACTTTGGGCATGCCGGCACGCCGGTTGCGAGCGTGCCCGCTGGATCGGGCGTTGTCGTTAACTCAAATGACGGCGTTGAAATCTTCAACAATCGGATAACCAACAATAAGACCAGCAACATCATTATCTCGAGTTTGTTCTCAACCGGGTATTCAGAAGGTGAGCAGGCCGATGTATTCGATCCTTATCCGGAAGGCATATTCATTTACGACAATACGTATGAGGGCGGCGGCGATGCGCCGGGAACGAATGAATTAAAACTCTTGAAGGTCGCGAAATTCGGTCTCAACGGGAATTTGCCAGACGTCCTTTGGGATGGGTATGTGGACAGCGCAAAGATGGTTGATGGGGCGCTTCCGGAAAATTTGCGCATATGCGTTCAGGATGAGGGCGTCGAAGTGCTGAACGCTGATGGTCCGAACAAATATAAAAACCCGCGAGTAGAAGCGGGCTCGACTGACTGCACGCTCGCAAAGCTGCCGCCGGTCGTGATCGAACTATCCTGATCCCGTTCATTAGGTAGAGTTTCAATTCCGCTAAGGCCATCGTTATGAGACAGTTGATGACGCTTTTGGGCGCCGCAATCGTCCTGCTCAGCGGTTGTGGGCGGGAAGCTCAAATGCTTGAGCCGAAGTTTCACCCTACGGACAATCCGACGGCCTTGAGCGACTGGGGTTTGCTTAGCGTTGGCAAGAGATTAACGCTTGCCGAAGGCGTCGAGCCCTATGATCTCAACACGCCTTTATTTACAGATTACGCCCATAAACTCAGGACCATCTGGGTCCCCACGGGCGCCGCGCCTGCGCAATACAAAGAAAACGATGTTCTGCAGTTTCCAGTTGGGACCGTGATTTCAAAGACGTTTTATTACCCACGCCCAGCCGGCGACACCGGCGCGTTTTCTGGACGCGTTTTAAAAATAAGCGCCGAAGACGGACGGATTGGTGAGGCTTTAGATGATCTTTCAAAGGTCCGTCTTGTTGAAACCCGCCTCTTAGTGCACCGGGTCGATGGCTGGGAAGCGGTTTCGTATGTTTGGAACGATGAGCAGACCGAAGCGGTTTTAACCCGTGTGGGCGATGCGAAGCGCCTGACCCTTGTCTCGCAAAACCCGGGCGGGGAAATGCTTGAGGAGCAGTTCGCCTATATTGTTCCGAATGTCAATCAATGCAAAGGCTGCCACGCGCCCAATAATACCAGCCGCGCAATCTCACCCATTGGGCCGAAACCGCGGCACCTGAATAAGAATTTTGTCCATGACGGCGTTCCCGTGAACCAGCTTTCGCACTTGACGACGGTTGGTTACGCGGTGGAGCCAACGCCAGAATTTTTACGTGTCAAAAATGCCGATTGGCGTGACGAAAGCGCGTCGCTTGACGCGCGCGCTCGGGCGTATCTCGATGCAAATTGTTCCCATTGCCACAACCCCGTTGGTCCGGCGGACACCTCCGGTCTATCGCTTGAGCCGTCAACGCCCCTCGGCGCCGCGGTCGGTTTGTGCAAGTTGCCGATTGCGGCCGGCGGCGGCACAGGCGGGCGCAAAGTCGATATCGCGCCAGGCGATCCCGACGGGTCAATCGTTGTCTTCCGGATGTCGACCACGGACCCCGATAAAATGATGCCAGAGTTGGGCCGAAGTCTCGCCCATGAAGAAGGCGTGCACCTCATAACGGACTGGATCGACGCCATGGAAGGCGCTTGCAGCTAGCGCGTTTCCCGGTGAAATCGACTTTGGCGGGGCTCGTAAAAACCGGCTCAACAAAAACTCGGTTCAACGAAGAGCCTCAAAATAGGTCAAAGTGGCGCTAGATATCGCACACGCCAGCTAGGTTAGAACCCAAGCAGGTCGATTGGACGTCCCAACCTTCAATCGCGTAAATAATTCGCCAGATAACTCTCTAAACTGACGAATAATTCCTCGAAATATTGCGCGCGTTTGTCAGCTTCAAGAGAAACCGCAATGTACGCTTCGACCGCTATAAAGATCTGCACTGTGAGGCGCGCGACAATAACGGGGTCGCCGTCACGAAAGCCGTCTTCGCCCGCTTCCCATCTGGCAGCCAGAAATGCAGCAATAGATCCGACAAACTCTTCTTTAGGGCCAGAGAGCTCGGGCCGGCTCCAAATCAATTCCAGAAGCGGCCGGTAGGCGGGATCATTTTCAAAAGCTGTGCTCATCAATGTGAGGACTGAACGCGTTCGGTCGCGCCAGGACGGCCTTGTGCTGTCGTCGGAAACGATCTGCATGATCGCTTCGTTCTGCTGGTCACTGATCGATTTGAAAAGTGTATGATAAATCGAATAAATGTTCGGGAAATATCGGTAAACTGAACTTACGGGAATATTCGCGCGTTCGGCGATGCTCGTCGTAGTAAGAGCGCTAGCCGACCCCTCCGCAAGCAACTCCCGCGTTGCTTGTAGGATCTGACTAATCCGTCGCTGCGCGCGTTCTTGCACGGGCCGGCCGCGCTGGTGCAGCGCCTTTAAAGCCCCAGAGTTTGCGCTTTTGTCGCGATTTGACGGAGGAATGCTGGTCACCGGACTCGACTTACTTCGCTTACTTCTCACTTTCTGCATCGCAGCAGAATTGGGCGTTGCGCAATAGGCGCGGTCGCTTTGCAAAACGCTTAATCATCAGTGCATCAGCCTTGACCCACTTTGCCCCGTCCGCGACCCTATTAAAGCAGAATGGCATTCCGATAATGTCAACGCTAGCTCAGGGAGGGGTCGCAATGAATACATTGCAAGCGAAACAAAAAAAACAACACCTAAGATTGGGCAGCGGCGTGGTTCGCGCTGGATTATGCGGCGGCGTTGGCGTGATGGCCTTTATTTTGGCGTCGCAAGGCGCGTTCGCGCAGGATGGCGTGGATACGATTGTGGTCACGGCCCAACAGCGGGCTCAAAATGTGCAAGAAGTGCCGATCACGATCTCTATCGTGACGAATGAAAATATTACGGCTCTTGCCGCCGATAACATTGGCGATATCGATTCATTTGTTCCCGGTCTGAGTATTGGGTCGGGCAGCCCGACGCAGCCGCGTTTCCGGATCCGTGGGATTGTCACGTCTGACTTTGGCGTGGGAACGGACCCTGCCGTTGGGGTATATGTGGACGGCGTTTACGCGGCGCGCACCGGCGCTTCGCTGCTCGCGTTTAACGACATCGAGCGTATCGAGATCATCAAGGGGCCACAGGGCACGCTCTTTGGGCGCAACAGCGCCGCCGGCGCCGTCTCGGTAACGACCAATAAACCGACCTATGAGGTGGAAGCGCGTACCAATCTGCGGCTCGGGAACTTTGGCAAGCGACGGTTTGAGGGTTTATTGAACCTTCCCGTTACGGACAACTTGGCAGTGCGTCTGAACGGCGTCGTTAATCGGCGGGACGGACTTTTTACGGATGCTGAGACGGGCGAAGACCTCAGCCGGCAAAGCAACTGGGCGATGCGCGCCGCTCTCAAATGGGAGCCAACGGACGCGACATCAGTTCTCTTCTCCTTTATTCACGACGAAATTGACCAGGATGCGCGACCGGCGATCGGTATCGTCGACATTCCAGAATTTCCGGCCCAACCGCCGACGCCGCCTGAGCCCGAAGCGTGCATCAATCCGTTTACAGCGCCCCTTCGTAACGACGTGGTCGGCAATAGCGAAACACGAAACCTCGACGACCTTGTGCTGACGATTAATCAGGCGATCGGTTCAGTCGACTTCACCTCCATTACTGGGTATCGCCAATTCGAGACGAATAACCGAGAAGACGAGGACGGAACAAACAGGCGGGACCTTTATTTTGACACGAATAATGTCGAAGAGAACGAAAGTTTCTACCAGGAAATTCGCTTCGCCGGTCAAACCGGTCGGTTTGATTGGATCGTCGGCGCCAGCTACTTCCACGAAAATGCCAATCAGCGAAGCAACACCTTCACCTTTACCGACACCATCAATACGCTGATCGCCCCGTCCCAGGGGCCGCTGCTATCGCTTCTACAGAACTTCATCCTCGACCCGCAGGGAATTCCGATAAACGTTTTGGGGCTCGATTGGTCGGAAGATATGATCAATGAAGGGAACTACGACGCCTACGCTGTATTTACCGACGTTATTTGGCGTGTGACCGACCGACTGAGCATTACAGGCGGCGTTCGATATACGCGCGATGACAAGGAGTTTTCTTGGTTTAACGACCGCAGGCAGGCGCCTGAGTTCGACGCTGCGGCCCAAGAACTTGAGGATATGGGAATCCTCGCACCGCTCGGCGCCTCGGCCGCTGACTTCAACTTTGATTTTATCTTTGATCTTGAAGGCACATCAGTCGGTACGCCTATTACTGGAATTATCTGTGATAATGGCGTTGCAGCCGGTGAGGGCGCGCTGTGCGTTTTAGAGGACACCTTTGAAGACATCAGCCCTCGGATCGTTGTGGATTACCAAGTGACTGACGATGTTCTTGTCTTCGCGTCATTCGCCGAAGGATATAAAGCTGGCGGCTACAACAGTGTCGAGGTTGCCTCGCGCTTCGATAATGAAGACGTGCGAAACTACGAGATTGGCTTCAAATCAACCTTCGACACTATCGGTCTGCTGGTAAACGCTTCCGCTTTTTATTATACGTATAACGATCGACAGGCGATCCGGCTTGTGCCGGACGTGGGCGGCTCTGGCGTGCCGCAATATCTTGTCGAGACCAGTGACGATGAGGCGTTCGGGATTGATTTCCAATCGACATGGGCGCCGATCAATTCGGTGAACTTGTTTGCAAACGCGCAATATATTGACGTCACATTCAAGAACCGCGTGACCCGTGGCGGGCTTGACTTGAGCGGACAGCCCACAGGCGAACCGTTCTGGTCTGTGGCTGTTGGCGGAACGCTCAGCCATGATATGGCGAGCGCCGGTTCGTTGGAATTATTCGTTGCGCATTCTTACCAGGGTGAAACGCGTTGTAACGATGAGTCGGAAGTTCAAGGGAATTGCGTCGAATTTCCGGCCTTCGAGCTTGGCGAGGCGCAAAACAGGACCGACCTTCGCCTCTATTGGCGGAGCGAAGATGAGCGTGTGCAACTTGGCGCCTTCGTGAACAACGTGTTCGATAATCGTTACGTGGGCGGTATTAATAATCTGACTGCTGATACTCTCGGCACGCCATTTGTGACGATTACAGAGCCGCGCTTTTGGGGCTTCGACATCGAATATCGCTATTAGCCTCCGGATCCGTCAGGGAGGCGTGGTTGACGAAGGATGCGAGCGGGAGTTTTTCACCAGATAGGAAAAATCGCAGAAGCATCTAGCGACAGAATTGTTGCGCTATTAACGCTGTTAAGAAATAATCCGCTTTTCGAACGTTTGTTCTTCCCGGCGAACCGGTGAGTTCAATGGAAGCTCCAGAATTCTAACGAAAAAAGAAACCAATTCAGGCAGGACATTGTTTTGCATTTGGGTGCGCGCAGCCTCTGCGTCTTCGGATGGGACGGCGCCAATAGTTATATAAATTCGCTCGAAGCTAACATTGGGATTTGGGGGCCAGAAGTGGGCGCGAAAATAACCGCTGCTTCGTATGAAATTAACAGAGCAATCAAGCATCACTCCTGCTTGGGCTAAGGCCGTCTCTACTGCACTACTTTTAGTGGGGTACCTTAATCCTCTAGGTAGTTTTTCTTTGCTGATAACCATTAAGCTAGAATAATGTTATAACAGGTTAGTGTCTACTGCGACGAATGCCGGCGCGGAGCATGCGCTCCGTATTTGAACTGCGATTGGGAATACGCAGTTAGGCAGGCGCTTCCGCCTCGAATTTACCTTTTGTCCGCCCCCCGTGAATTGTCAACGAGGCGCCAAAAATCCTCTATCAGCAAACCGTCCGAAAGTGACCCACGTTTATTGACGGCCTGAATTGCGGACGAGCTAGTTGAGCACACCCGCTCTTTTGTGTTGCGGAGTATGCTCATTGCAGCCCGCTAGAAGGAATAGCCTACGCCAATAGCGATGATCAGCTGATTTGCGTCGCCCTCGCGATCGACGATCGGCGTATCGGCAGCATCGCCAACTAGTCGCCGGTAGGAAGTAAAACCAACTGCCGACCATCGGTCAGTTAAGT
>JBCCTV010000097.1:0-10874 GCA_039197915.1 Pseudomonadota bacterium
ATTGCAAGATCGGCTTCATTAGCCGCTGCGATAACCTCCTCGTCTCGCACCGACCCGCCAGGTTGGATAACGGCCGTCGCGCCCGCGTTTGCGGCAGCGAGCAGTCCATCCGCAAACGGAAAAAAGGCGTCCGAGGCGACAACCGACCCTTTGACCATTGGTTCAGGGAGGCCGGCGGTTTCCGCCGCATCCGCTGATTTTTGCGCCGCAATCCGCGAGGCGTCGACACGGCTCATTTGTCCCGCCCCGACACCGACGGTGGCCCCATCTTTCGCGTAAACGATTGCGTTTGACTTCACGTGCTTGGCGACCTGGAACGCAAACAGAAGATCACGCACTTCACGGTCCGACGGCTGACGTTTGGTAACGACGCTCAACGCGTTTTCATCAACGCGGAAGTCATCATTTGTCTGGACGAGGAACCCGCCGGCGATTGGCCTCATCAGCATCCGTTTCGCACTTTGTGGCGGCAGGGCGCCGGTAAGCAGCAGGCGGAGATTTTTTTTCTTGCGAAAGATCTCAATGGCTTCGGCATTCGCCGAGGGCGCGATGACAACCTCGGTAAAAATGCTCGTAATGCACGCTGCCGTCTCACCGTCAATCTCTCCATTTAGCGCGATGACACCGCCAAAGGCCGAAACCGGATCGCAGCGATGGGCAAGACTATAGGCCTCCTCAAGCGTTTCGCCATAGGCGACGCCGCAGGGGTTTGCATGCTTGATGATCGCCACCGCCGGCTTATCGCGATCGAGATCGGAAACCAATTCAAAAGCCGCATCCGTATCATTGAGGTTGTTGTAGGAGAGCGCCTTACCTTGGACAATTTCGGCGGAGACAACGCCTGGCCGCGTCTCATTTGATCTGTATACTGCGGCCGCCTGGTGCGGGTTTTCACCATATCGGAGCACGGATTGGCGGGCGCCGGAGAGCGCCACACGGTCCGGAAAGTCTTGAGCGGTTTCTTCAGCAAGCCACGCTGAGATCATTGCATCGTAAGCGGCTGTGAGGGAAAACGCTTTCTGCGCCAAATACTGCCGAGTTTTCAGGGTGACCCCGCCAGCGCTCAGTTCCTCAAGCAGCACTTCATAATCTTCAGTATCGGTTACAACGGCGATATGGGCATGGTTCTTCGCTGCCGCGCGCACCATCGCCGGGCCGCCAATATCAATATTCTCCACACACTCCCGATAGTCAGCACCGCGGGCGAGCGTCTTTTCAAATGGGTACAGATTAACGACCAGAAGGTCGATCACAGGGATGTCGTTCTCGGAAAGCGCCTCGCGATGGTCAGCGTTGTCCCTGTCCGCCAGGATGCCGCCGTGGATTTTCGGGTGGAGCGTCTTTACCCGACCACCCATCATTTCGGGGAAACCAGTGACATCAGCAACATCGCGAACCTCTAACCCGGCATCGCGAAGCGCTTTTGCCGTGCCACCGGTTGAGAGGAGTTCGACGCCGCGTTCGGAAAGCGCCGCTGCAAACTCAGCAACGCCCGTTTTGTCCGACACCGACACCAAGGCGCGCGAAATCTGTAACCGGCTTTCGTCGACTGCGCTCATAGACGCCTCCAACTGTTAAGGTTCATTGGGATGTGCGGGCGGGCTTAAGGACATTTGGGCCCATGGGCAAAGACGCCCAGGAAAAGACGCGATTTAAGAGGAATACGGACGTTGGTGTTCCCATGTGTCATTTACGTCTGTCGGGCTAAATTCCGGCACCAAGGCGTGGACAGCTTCGTCTAGGATCGCTTGGTCCGCGAGCAAGGCGCCATTGATTACGTCTGCGAGCCGCGGGTTTAACAACGGTAGATCGATCATCGCTGGCGAAACCAAAAGCACGCCATCAGCCCCAGTCTTAACCAGCTTATCCGTATCAAGAAAAATCTCTTCAAAGAGTTTTTCGCCAGGCCGCAAGCCGGTGAATTTAATCTGAATGTCTTCGCCCACCCTCAGCCCGTAGGCTTCAATCATGCGCTTGGCGAGGTCCAAAATCCTAACGGGCTCGCCCATATCCAGAACAAAGATGCGGCCGTCATGGGTGACAATCGAGTTTTGGGCGCTGTCGAGGCTCGCTGCCTGTAACACAAGCTGCACCGCTTCGCGCGTGGTCATGAAATAGCGGCTAATTTCAGGATGCGTAACCGTTACCGGGCCGCGTTTCGCAATTTGGCGTTCAAACAATGGCGCGACGGAGCCAGTGGAGCCGAGCACGTTGCCAAAACGCACGGTCACAAAGCGCGTGTCGTTCTGGGCGACGTCAAGGGCTTGCGCGTATAGCTCCGCGATCCGTTTGGTCGCCCCCATGAAGCTCGTCGGATTGACCGCCTTATCGGTCGAGATAAATACGACGGTCTCAGCCTTAAAGGCCATCGCCGCATCAAAAACATTCTTCGCACCCAGAACATTCGTAAGGGCGCCAGCGCATCGGTTTTGCTCAACGATGGGCACATGCTTAAAGGCCGCGGCGTGGAGAACAATCTCTGGTCTGACTTCTGCGAAGGCCCGATCCAGGTGTTCGCGCCGACAAACATCAGTGAGGCGAGAATACACAAGGCCGTTATGCCCCTGCTCGCGCATTTCAAGATCAATTTCGTAGAGGTTAAATTCCGAGTTGTCGATCAATCCGAGCTTCGCTGGCTCAAGCGCCACAGTCTGGCGCGCAAGTTCGGCCCCGATCGTGCCGCCGGCCCCGGTGATGAGCACCCGTTTGCCGGCAATAAGCCGTCGCGCGGCGCGTTGATCAATTTTGCGCGCCGGTCGCTGCAGGAGGTCAAAAAGATCAATGTCCCGGCTAGGCGGCAACGACTTAGTCTGCGCACCTGAAAAAAAGCGCTGAACGCTTCGCATCACGTCCAATGTTCACCCCCCAAACGCTGCCCAGTAGCTTTAGCCCGGGCGACAGGCTTCCGGCAGAAAATCGCTTGCCAGCGCTGGGCGCTGAACCGGCCTGAAGCAAAATCCGTCGATCGCGTCATCATTGGTCCCCACACACTCGGGCGAGTGGATCAAAACGTTATGTCTCGTAACGGCGTGGCAGAGACAGGTTTATGTTTTCGATCGAACAAACGCCCATTTTAATGTTATATCGTCAGCGGTCGCGAAGTCCAACGACGTAAGCGGTACAACGATTTGCTCGGTTGCAACCGGCTGGCCGCCGCGGCCGCAATAAACGCTTCGGTCGAGCATCAGCTCTGAGCAATTCGAGCGAAAACGCCAACTTTCGCCGTTTTCGATGGCGAGCAGGATCGAACACCCGTCCCGCGCGCGTGACGCCTTCACACTTGGATGCAGGTGAAACCGCAGCACTGCATCCGTCAAAAAATGTGGGCTGCACCCCTGTAAGCGGTCCTGGCCGCGCAAATCGCCACCGGCTGAGGCCAGAAAAAAGCGTCTTAAGTGTCGGAAACGCCGACCTTCAAAAGCGTCCAGGCGTTCAATTTCAAGGAGCTGTCCTTCGGCGTTTTCGTATCGCTTGCTGCTTGAGGTCGGCGACGCCAAGATACGCGCTTCAGAGAGGTCCGACCGCCCGGAAACGACGCTATGCGCCCCCGCGCCGCGCATAGCGCTCGCCCAAGCTGACGTGAGGTGCGCCGCGCTTCCGCAATTCACAACGATGCGCGAGCGCCCGCTAGAGAGATGAAACGAGCCAACGCCTTGGAAGCGTTTATCGCCGTCGCCGTCCCGGCGTTCGTTTGATTGCCCGTCACGCGTTACGCCAACGTCGGCGATCATCGCCACGCGACCCGATTCAAGCCGTTGATATCCGCTATATCGCGCGAACCCCGTAGGCGGACTGTCCGCCGGCGCTGACGCGTTTAGTGCAGCGACAAGAGCCCGACGGTCGTCTTCATAGGAACCATTAAAAACCGCAAGACCGCCATCGCCGCAGCGAAAAAGATCAAGGAACGAAACCGCGCGGCCAAGCGCATGGGCGATAAATCCAGGCTCTGGATGGTTGCGCGCGCATAACGCGTCTTCAACCATCCGTAAACGCATGACCAACGCAAGCTGGTGCGAGGCGTTTCGACTGACATGGCCACCGTCGGGGCGCAATTGCAGCCGCATCTCACGTCGGAGTAATTCGAGCCCGCGCGTCGCCGGCGCATCGCACCCCGGCAGACTGAGCGCCGCGATCGTGAGCCCGAAGGCCGTCATCAATCGCTCATAGCCCGTACCAGCGCGCTCGGCGACTTTAGCCAGGTGCCGGGTTTGGCGCGCCATCGACGCTAAGACACGGCTGCGCCAGAGGGTGTCGCCGCCTTTGATTACGAGGTCGCTATAGCAACACAAATAGGTTAAACGCTCCGCGGTCGTAAACGGCGTCCACGTATCAATTGACCAGCGCTCGTAGCGCTCGAGCCAAGACTTCGTTAGCGCCCGCGCGGTGTCCCGCCCCTCGTCGCCGAGCGCCGACAAATGACGCAGCCAGGAAAACTCGTTGAGGTAGGCATGCAAGGCGGGCTTCGGCGCCGCAAGGTCCCACAATCGATCCGGCTCGCCTTCACAATCCAACACCTCATCGGCGACAGCAATCCGCCCACGGACTATAGCTTCGCCAAGAGAGGGATCGGGTGTGCGTTTGTCAGAAGGCTTAAAGGCAAGCCGGTCTGGCGCTGGCCCGCGCAACGACGCTTGGTAAAAGGGGCTTTCGCCCCACGCCTGCTTTAGCTTGCGGACAACATTTCGCTTCGTTGAAGCGCTGGGGTCGGTAACGCTCATCCGGCGTCTCCCCGCAATGCGTGGATATTATCCGCATAGGCGCTACGGTCGCTCCGAAAAACCGCCGAGCCCGCCACGAGAACTGTCGCGCCGGCTGCAATTACCGACGGCGCCGTTTCTGCGTTAACCCCGCCGTCCACTTGCAGCATGATATCGCGATCGGACTGATCGATTAGGCGTCGAACTTTCTTTATTTTTTCAATCTGTGAGGGAATGAACTTTTGCCCGCCAAAGCCCGGATTCACGCTCATCACAAGCACCAAATCGATTTCCCCGATGATCGGTTCAATGGCTTCAACCGGCGTCGCAGGGTTTAACGCGACGCCAGCCTTGGCGCCCCTAGCCTTGATTTGCTGCATCGTCCGGTGAAGGTGCGGCCCCGCTTCCGGGTGAACGGTTAAAATGTTGGCGCCAGCGTCCGCAAACGCATCGATCAAGGGCTCCGCTGGAGAGACCATTAAATGGACGTCAAACGGTAGGTCAGTCGCGTTTCGCACAGCCGCGACGATCATCGGCCCGAGTGTAAGGTTGGGCACAAAATGACCATCCATCACGTCCACATGGATGAAGTCGGCGCCAGCGCGCGCAACCGCGGCGATCTCCTCGCGGAGGTCGCCGAAGTCTGCAGAAAGTATCGAAGGGGAAATAAGAACGCGCGCCATAGGGATCCGTCTAACGTGATGCGTCTACGGCGCGCAAGGATTAGCAGTGAGCTCGCGAAGCGGCGTAACAATTATTTTCGCTGCGCCGTTTCGCTACCGGGCCAGTTCCCTCACCGGCCCAAAAAGCGTCGCTTTCAAATCCGCATCAAGCGGCCGACCGGGGCTCCCAGGCAAACTTTTGAAAGGGCGCATCAATCGGCGTGTTCAACAGGTGATTGGCGTAGTTTGACACCGTTTTGTGGGCGACGACGAGGATTGCTTCCATTACGTTTTGCTTAGTGAAACCGGCTGCAAGGAAGCGATCGACCGCCGCTGCGTCCACCACACCGCGTTGATCAACGAGCGTCGTCACAAAATCATTCAACGCCTGTAGTCGCTGGTCTTGGAACTGTCCGGTCGTGCGCGCCGCCTCGATGACATCCTCATCGATTTTTTCTGACTTAGCGATCGCGGTGTGCGCCGGCATGCAGTAGTGGCAGTCGTGATAGCGATTGACGGCGAACCACGCCACGTGGCGCTCCGTTGGGCTAAACGATGATTTTGTTACCTCATCGCCAAGCGCAGAATAAGCCCGCGCCAGGGTTGGGGCCTCAACCAGGCCGGCGATCAAATTGGGAATGAAGCCATATTTCCGTTCGGCCGCCTCCAGCGTTTCGCGTTGCTCGGGGTTGCCGGTTTCTTTTGTGTGGAATGTAAATTCAGCCATCGTGTCTCTCCTAAAGGTCAGTGCCCGACGCGATCCGTCGGCGATGGCGAAGACCTAGATCGGGCGGCCGGAAAATGCTCTACGCAATCTGCGCACGAAAGCTCACGTTGAAGGGATTAAAACGTGACTGAAAAGCGAGCCAAATAAAAAGCGCTCCGTTTGGAGCGCTTCCTTTGTAATGGCCCTCTTGCTTGCGAAGAGCCGGCGCATAACGGCGCTTCTTAATCGCTGCGCGGATCCTTCACGGCGCGCACAACTTTCGTCGCCATTGTGCGGGTACGGTGGAGGCCGTAAAATCCGACGCCTGCGCCACTTGCGCCTAACGCAAGGCCGCCCAGGAATTCCACATCGTAGAAGCCGACGCCAACGAGCCCGACGAGCGCCATTGCAGCGAGGCCCAAAACGAGGCGCATCGGACCGGCCGCTAATTTTGAAACTTTGGAGACCGCGGTTTTCGCGCTCCTACCTGCCGCTCTCGCTGCATCAGCAACCGCCGGCGCATGCTCATCGAGAGCGCCCATCAACCGTGCCCCCAGGCGCAACCTTAAAAAGGCCGCCAGCGCTCCCGTCGCAAAGGCCGCGGTGAGCCATTTGTTTTTGAAGAAGAGATTGCTCTCAACCATGGGCTCAGAGGCGACCGCAACGACCGCCGCTTCAGCAACATTTGCATTTTGCACTGCAGCATCGTCCGCCATAGCGGGCGCCGCACCGGCCGCAGCCGTTAGTGATACCGCCGCTAACAGTGCGGTTTTAACGCTTTTTGATACGCGCAAAATATAGCCCTCCGCCTACTTACCCATATGCAATATATAGTAAGTTAATAAAAGCTTTCAATAACCGCCCGGCGGCGCAAAAGTTCCGTCACCACAACCGAAATTCCCGCCCACCTTGCATCTAGAGAGAGTTGAATGATTGAGAAGCGCCGCCTTGGCCGCACCGATTTATCCGTATCAGTCCTATGCCTCGGCACAATGATGTATGGTGATCAAATTAACGAAGCCGACGCGGCCGCGCAAATGGACCGCTGCCTCGAACGTGAGATCACGTTTTTTGACACCGCCGAACTTTACACAATTCCGCCGAAGCCCGAGACCCAGGGCGAAAGCGAGCGCATCGTGGGACGCTGGATAAAAGCGCGCGGCGTTCGTGACAAAATTATCCTGGCTTCGAAAATTACGGGCCGCAGTTCCATGCCCTGGCTGCGCGATGGAGATGAAACGCGGTTAACCGCCGCGCAAATAAAAGCAGCCATCGAACGAAGCCTCACTAATCTTGAGACTGACTACCTCGATCTGTACCAGACGCACTGGCCTGACCGGCGCCTACAGCTATTCGGGGGTGATTTGCGCGGGTTTCACGACCTCGGCGACGATGCGGTCGCGCTCGAGGAAACGCTGAGCGCCATGACTGACCTCCAACGAGAAGGCAAGATCAGGCATTTTGGTCTCTCAAATGAAACGTCCTGGGGCGTCATGCGACACCTGGCGGTGGCGGACGCCCACAGTTTCATCCGTCCACAATCAATCCAAAATGGGTATTCCTTAATCAATCGAACTTTTGAGACGGGCCTTGCCGAAATCGCCCTGCGAGAAGGCGTTGGTCTCCTCGCCTACTCGCCGATCGGTCAAGGCGCGCTCACGGGAAAATATTTAAATGGCGCGACACCGCCAGGCTCACGAGGCGCGCTTTACCAGCGCATGCAACGGTACGAAACACCGTCTGCTGATGATGCAATCCGCGCCTATCTTGATATCGCCAAAGACGCGGGCGCCGACCCGGCCGCCCTCGCCATGCAATTCGTGACGACACGTCCTTTTGTTACGAGCAACATCTTCGGCGCCCGCACCGTTGAGCAGCTAGAGACGATCCTATCCTCCCTAGACCTGGAATGGACGCAAGACCTCGAAGCGGGCGTCAACAACGTCCACGCACGCCTACCAAACCCCTGCCCGTAAGGCGGAGATGCTGGCGTTTCGCGATCCCTCGAAATCGCTCACGCGGATCTGAGGTCGCGCCAATAGGTGCAGCGCTGGTTAAGTTAGGTACAGATCGGAGCAATTCGCCGTAAATGCCCGTTAGTCCCTGAGAAGCTTATGTCGGCTCTCGGTCAAGTGCAGGCCATCAATGCGCAAGCGCGTTTCCGCACGCAATCAAGAGCCTATTCGCACGCAATGAGGTCATCTACCGTTGGCCGCGTGCGAAAAACCAGAACCCCTGTGTTTCCACCAAATCCATATTATGGCATTTAGCGCGAAGGAAGCCGTTTGATCTGATGAAAGGATGAGTTGTGCTGCGGGGATTTGGCATCGTCATCATACTGATACTGACTTTATTGATTGGTCTGCTCGTCGCGAGCCAAATTGTGAAACCGGGCGATCTGCACGATTTTGAATCGACGGACTTTTATCAGTCGAGCGCCACGCAGACGTCGCCAGGTGACAGCGCACTTTTGCTTGATCTGAAGTTTGATCAGGCGCTGGGCGAAGACCTCTCCGACCTGACCACGCTTGACGTTCACGTTTATCCTAATTTCATCCCGCAGGTTCGTCGCTATGCCTGGTATCCTTATCGCCAGTCAGACCGTCTGACGATTACGCCAAGCTGGTCGGAAGATGTCACGCGCCTCACACTCGATGGCGAACCGATTTCATTGACCGAACCGATTGACCTGTCGGCTAAAGACCATGGCCAGGAGGTGCGCCTTACCGCCAGCACCTCTGGTGGCGCGCGCACGGCCAACTACGTGATTTTGACCATGCCTCACAATTTTCCACCGCTGAAGACACAAATCCAATCGGCCGATGAGGTGGCCCCAGGGATCATCACCGGGATGCAGGGCGCGCCCAACAACCCTACCTTCTCGAGACTAAAACAAGTCCGTATGCTGCTCTATACTCAGGGCATTCGAGGCGCCCTGGCGGCGATACGAAAATCCAGGCTGCAACCATTTGATGATTTCACCGCCGCAGATCTGGCCGCCAGCCTGGATTTTGAACACCGCGAATACCTGCCTTTTGTCAGCTTCGTTTTAGATAAGTTCGGCACGCCGCTGAAATATACGACTTACAGTCCACGCACTATTTTTCTTCCGATTACGACCTCTGGCGAGGGCGGGTTATTACCAGAAAAAGGCTTTCTCTACAAAGAGCTTGTAATGAACACGGATGATAATTTTGCAGAAGCGATCGCCCGCAGTTTTATTGCACCGGTCGGCGAAGAAACCCGCATCGAAATTCCGAGACATCTTGACCAGTTCGATGATGGCCATCACATCGCGATGACGCCCTGGGAGACGGTGCAGAATCTTTTCTATCGGATCCACCCGGCTGGCACGACGTTGACGAACGGGGACGTTCTCGATGTCAACGTGACGAGCACGTACCTGTACGAATTAGATCGCGATGGCAATGTCACCTGGGAGTGGGATTCCATTGATCATTTTCGGCCAAGTGAAGCGATCACTTACCTCCCGAAAGATCGCTATGATGAATGGGATTATTTCCATACCAATGGCATCCGATTCGCGCCGGGCAATGAGGAACTTATCATCAGCGCCAGACACCTTCGCGCCATCGCCAATGTGGATTATGCCTCCGGCGACGTGAACTGGGTGTTGGCCGACCCCGCTTCACCGCTAAATGAGTTCACTTATATCGATGATCCGCTAGGCGGCATTAGCACGCTGCACGCGGCCATTATGCGGGATGATGAATTATTCGTTTTCGACAATGGGCACTACAAGACGCCGGAGTATCAGGAAGGGTCGACTATCTATGGCGCGCCCATCAAAACCCGACACGACTATACCCGCGTCGTCTCCTACAAGCTCGATTTGTCAGCAAAGACGGCGACATACCAACGCGAATGGACGTATCCTGAGCGTCTCGTACGAACGGCCGGTTACCTCATGTTTGTTCCAAACGGTGAGGTTGAAAACTTACTGATCAGTTGGGGGTCTGGCGGTGCGCTTACGGAATATAATCCGGACAACGAGCTCATCCTGTCAACAGATACCGGAGGGATGACCTATCGGTTCTACAAAATTGATATTGACCATTGGATGGATGATTAGTCTGCGGAAGCTTGGCGCCTTGGGTAGAAGGCTTTGATACTCGTCAACAAGGTCCACGCCCACCTGCCGAACCCTTGTCCGTAAGGTGGAGACGATACCCAATCCCGTTCAGTCAGAGGGCGTGCGGGGCCAAGCGGCGCGGCCCCGTTAGAGCAGCCCTGGCTATTTATGGAAGGAATTATGGAAGGAATGGCGAAATCTCGCCAAAAGCGGACTTTGAGGAATAACTGTTGAGCGTCTTCGATGCAGCGAGAATACGGCCCCGAGGGGGAGCGATAATTGGCTGCCGTCCCGTAAAAAACAGGACGTGCGACCTTATTCATCGATCGTCATCAAAAGCGGTTCTTCAAGCTCGACGAAGTCCCCGACCTCTGCCCATTTTGGATACCAATTGCGAACAAAATCGAGCCTTTCCGACCATGTCACAAATGGTACAGCGCTAGGTGGATTGAAAGGAGAAGACGCAAGCGGAACATCAATTTTAGCTGCTGTAAGTGCCTCACAATTTGTTACTGGCAGTGAAAATATTACACTGTAATTGCGTCCGTCTTATACAGCATAGTTTTCTTTTACATTAAATGTAGATTGAGCGCTGTTTCCAGATGAAACAATTACATATGATGGCTCAATATAGAAAACTGGACGATCTGCAAGCTTTCCAACATAATTTACCGCTTCCCCAGTTTTCTTATCTGTTACTCGGAAAAGAGGACGGA
>JBCCTV010000098.1:0-10846 GCA_039197915.1 Pseudomonadota bacterium
CCGCCATTGAAATCACCGCGTCGTCAGGCGCCAGCTTAATTCCCCGGACGCCAACGGACGTTCGCCCGGCAAACACCCGGACATCGTCGACGCGGAAACGAATGCACATGCCGGAGGCGGTCGTCAGCAAAACGTTTTCCTCCGGTCGACAGACACGCACGCCAACAATTGCGTCGCCGCCTGGCGTCGAATCCGTATCAAGCTTCATGGCGATTTTGCCAGATCGATTGATACGTTGAAAATCTGACAGCTTATTGCGTCGCACATTGCCGGAGCGCGTCGCAAACATCACGTCGAATTGCTCCCATGCAGCCTCATCTTCAGGGAGCGGAAGGATATTCGTCACACGCTCGTCAGGACCAAGAGGAAGTAAGTTTACAAACGCTTTTCCGCGAGACTGCGGCCCGCCCTCCGGCAGACGCCAGAGCTTCAAGTTGTAGGCCATGCCTGTCGACGTAAAGAATAATAACGGCGTATGCGTATCACCGACAAAGAGCTGCGTGACGAAATCCTCGTCCTTTGGCTTCATGGCCGCGCGGCCTTTGCCGCCGCGACGCTGCGCACGGTATGTCGATAATGGCGTTCGCTTGACGTACCCTGAATGGGTGACCGTGACGACCATCTCTTCCTTTGCAATGAGATCTTCGTCTTCCACTTCGCCGTCGATATCGAGGATTTCAGTCCGGCGGGGCGTTGCAAAAAGCTCCTTAACTTCAGCGAGCTCCTCTTTGATGATCGAGAGCACACGGCCGCGGTTTCGAAGAATGTCGAGGTAGTCCTCAATTTTTTCGGCGAGGCCTTTGAGCTCATCCCCGATTTCATCACGGCCGAGCGCCGTCAAACGCTGCAAGCGCAGATCGAGGATAGCGCGCGCTTGCGTCTCCGAAAGGTAGAGCTTGTCGCCCTCGATCATCATGTGCCGCGGGTCGGCCACCAGGGCGACGAGAGGCGCCAAGTCCTTTGCCGGCCACGCCCGTTCCATCAATTGGGCGCGCGCCGTTGCCGGGTCTGGAGCCGCGCGAATAAGGGCGACAACTTCGTCTATATTGGCGACCGCTATCGCCAAACCAACCAACACATGGGCCCGGTCGCGCGCTTTCGCGAGTTCGAATTTAGTCCGTCTCGCGATGACTTCCTCACGGAAATCAAGGAACGCCGTCAACACGTCACGCACATTCAATTGCTGAGGGCGCCCGCGATTAAGCGCGAGGAGATTAACGCCAAAACTCGTTTGCAGCTGGGAGTGTCTATAAAGCTGATTGAGTACAACGTCCGCCGCTGCATCCCGGCGCAATTCAACGACCACCCGAATACCCTGGCGATCGCTTTCGTCACGGATATCGGCGATGCCCTCAACTTTCTTTTCCCGCACTAGCCCAGCGATCCGCTCCACCATCAGGGATTTGTTGACCTGGTAGGGAATCTCCGTGATCACGATCGCAAAACGGTCTTTTCTAATTTCTTCGATGCTTGCGCGGCCGCGCATCACAACAGAGCCGCGTCCAAGCAAAACCGCCGCCTTAGCGCCAGCACGGCCGAGAATGGCGCCCCCCGTTGGAAAGTCCGGCCCGGGAACAATCTCAATCAGCGCGTCATCTGAAAGGTCCGGGTCGTCTACTAGCGCAACCGTCGCATCAATGATCTCGCCCAAATTATGGGGAGGGATATTCGTCGCCATCCCAACGGCAATGCCGCCCGCCCCATTAACAAGCAAGTTTGGAAACCGCGCCGGCAAAACGACGGGTTCATTCTCAGACCCGTCGTAGTTAGCCTGAAAATCGACCGTGTCTTTGTCGACGTCTTCTAAGAGGAAGTCCGCCGCTTTATCCATACGAACTTCCGTGTACCGCATAGCGGCTGGCGGATCGCCGTCAATGGAGCCAAAATTGCCCTGACCGTCGAGAAGCGGCAAGCGCATGGAGAAATCCTGCGCCATGCGCACAAGCGCATCGTAGACGGCTGAGTCACCATGGGGGTGATATTTACCGATAACGTCGCCAACAACCCTCGCCGACTTCCGATAAGCCTTATTATAGGTGTAGCCGTTCTCGTGCATTGACCACAGGATGCGCCGATGGACGGGCTTGAGGCCGTCGCGCGCATCGGGAATTGCGCGGCTCACAATAACGCTCATGGCGTAATCGAGATAGGAGCGGCTCATCTCCTCTTCGATGGAGATCGCGCTTACCCCGTCGCGATTTTCGCCGCCATTATCGGATCCGCTGCTATCTGACCCGTTATTACCTGGGCTGGAGTTTTCGCCGCTATTGTTTTGGCCGTCATCTTGGTCGGGCTGGTCGTTGTCTTCGCCGGTCACGGGCGTCCTTGTGGTTTGATTCGCGTTTAGCGGCGCAGTATCGCGCGATGCGCTTCCCTTAGCAACGCGAGGGAGGGTTGATTTGTCATTTTCGCGACGTTTTCAGATGTTTGAGGTTGAACCCGCAGACTATACCTTCGACAGTAAGAGAATTGTCTTTTGGGGTAATCGGGGGATGACGCGATGGCGTCACTGACGAGGCGGCGGGCGATTATCGGTGGTGGCGCATCTTTGGCGCTATCCCACGCGGCGAATGCCCGCGCCAACGCCAACACGAAGACGGAAACATCGTCTTCAATTGGATCGTGGACGCCGATGGCGGCGATGCCGTTTCCCGTGCAAGAAATTTATCCGACCGCCTACCGTCGCTTTAAGCCACAGCAGGGCCGCATCAAACCGATATCAGAGAGCGTTCTCATAAACGCTGGCGGACTAACGCCGGATCCGCGATTTCCATTCAACGTCACTGCGGCGTTGACGATTTACGATCCGCGCCAAAACCAATGGCGGCTAGGGCCATCTCTGCCGGACCCGGCCCACCATATCTCTTTGGCGTCGAACAGCGGCGAAATCTACGCCATTGGGGGTTTTCTGCGTGATGAGTATGGCGGCTGGCGAATGCAAAATGCGGCCTATGTTCTCGAAGATCTGGACGGCCCTTGGTACGCCCTTGAACCGCTACCCATTCCCCAGGCGGAAACTGTCACGGCGACGGCTCGCGGCCGTGTGCACGTCATAGGCGGGCGCAGCCCGTCGGGCAGCCTCAACGCCGAATGGGGCGATCATATCGATACGGACAAACACTGGATGTATGTGGCGAGCGAAGACAGGTGGGTCGAACGCCGCCCAATGCCATTTGCCCGTAACTCGGCGGCCGGCGCCGTCTACAACAATGCGATTTATGTGATCGGCGGTCGAACTGTTGGCCGGTCAAACACGCCGCGCGTTGACGTCTACGATCCCCTCGCCGACCGATGGCAGATCGCGGCGCCTTTACCGGTTCCCTTCCAATCTGGGGCGCCCCACGGGTCTGGCGGCCTGGCGGCTGCTTCTTACAATGGGAAGATTTACGCCTTTGGCGGCGAGTGGGCTTACTCCGGCGATCCTTCAGCCGGCGGCGTTTATCGCGAAGTCTTTGAATATGATCCGCGAGAAGACAAATGGCGCTCCGTCGCGGCCATGCCGCGTCCGCGTCACGGGCTGGGTGCGGTTGCTCTGGAGGATGGCATATATCTGGCGGGCGGCGCACTTGGACCATCAAGCGACCGCACCACTGGCTTTCTAGACCGCTTTACAATCTGATCGGTCTCGGAAGTTAGGACGCAAGCGCCGCGTTGTCTGTGCTGTTCTTACCGTCTGCACAGACCTCGTTTAGCGCCGCGATCAGCTCGTTTATCTGGACCGGTTTTGAAATTACGCGGTCCATGCCTGCGCTTAAATATTCCTCGGCCTGGTGGCGCATGGCGTTCGCTGTTAACGCGAAGATGGGCGTCGGTGGAGAACCGAGCTCTTGCTCTTGTTTTCGGATCGCTAAGGTCGCTTCAACGCCGTCCAGAACCGGCATTTGAACATCCATCAAAATCGCGTCGAACCGGCCCGGCTCCCATGCCTCAATCGCTCGCCGACCATTGTCGACAAAGACCAGTTCGACTGGGAACTTTTCAAGCAAGACCTTCAACACCATTTGGTTGACGCTGTTGTCTTCTGCCGCCAGCACCGTCATCGAAGGCAAGGCTCTTTCTGGAGCAACCACAGCTTCATTGGCGTTGGGCGCACTATTTGTTGCGTTGAGTGCGTTCGCGTCTTCGCGCACGCCAGCGTGGGTGACTGTTACATAGAACGTAAATGTTGACCCGACGCCAACCTCACTCACGACGGAAACATCGCCGCCCATCAGGGCGCAGAGCTCTTTACAAATGGAAAGGCCAAGCCCCGTTCCGCCGTGACGTCGGGTTACCGAACCGTCTGCTTGCATAAACGGCTTAAAGAGTTTTTTGATTTCCGCATCGGTCAACCCAGGCCCGGTGTCTTTAACCGTAAACCGTAGTCGGATTTCTTCGTCCTTCGCTGACGTAACTTCTTCAGCGCTATCATCGCCGACAGCGTCCGTTTCAACATCAATGAGCGCAGTGACGGAGCCTTTCTCGGTGAACTTAGTTGCATTCGACAGGAGGTTATTCAGTACCTGCATTATTCGGGTGGGGTCGCCGCGAAACACGCCATCAGCTGACGGATCAACGGTGAGCTCGAACTCAAGCCCTTTCTCCTCGGCTTTCAATGCAAAAGCATCTCGGGCGGATTGAGCGACATTGCCGAGCTTAAATACGGTTTGTTCAATCTCGATTTTGCCAGCCTCAACCTTACTCAGATCGAGGATATCATTGAGGATGCGGAGCAACGCCTCAGCTGACGATCGAACAACAGTCAACCGCTCTCGCTGCTTCTGGCCTAAGGTTTTGTCATCGAGCAATGATGTCGCCATGCCGAGAATGGCGTTCATCGGCGTCCTGATTTCATGACTCATATTTGCGAGAAAGACAGACTTCGACACCGTGGCGGCTTCGGCGTCATGCTGCTTTTCACGCGCGGCGCGCTCTGACTCTTGCAACCGAGTTGTCAGAAGCCGGGTTGATTTCAAGACGGTCACCAGGTGACCCACATACATCATTATGGCGAGCAACCAGAGGGCCCCCATCGTCCGGCCAAGCTCAGCGCCTGTGATGAGCGCATAGGCCGGCAGACCAAACATGTAGGCCGCATGCGGAGCGAGCGCTGCAATAAAAGTAAGCCGGTGGTGATACATGTGCATGGTGACGTGCAAGAGCGAGCCCGCAAGCCACAAAACGCCGATCGTTTTATCAGCGTCATGACCATAAAACCAAAGAAGATAGGAGATCAGCGAATAAGTCGCCGACGCCTGCACCGATCCGATAGCAGCGTAAACTTCAACAGATTTCGGGTTCTCCGCTTCGTCCGCGCGCAGTGCGGGAATCCATAACCACCGATCGATGAATTGGGATACGATAACGACGCCGACGTAAACGGCAGCAATCGTTATGCTGACGGATTGCCACAAAATTGTGCCGCCTAAAAAGGCGATCGCGATCCGTGTTCCAAACTGCCGCCGACGTTCTTCGGCGGTCATTCGCAGGTTTTTTAGCGTTGCGAGCTGGTCCATGAGAGACGTCGTTTTTACCCCTACCCGATCAACTACTGTAAACGCTCATGGTTAAGCATCACTTAGGAAGCGGCCGCGAACGCGTCTGAACTTGGGCTACTGAGACCCGCTCGCAAAACCGCTGAACTGGTCGCTTGCCGGGCCAAGAAACCCGCCTTAGTTTCCCCGGAACTTTAGGATAGACGGAGTAAAGCGCGTGAAATTCGTCGGTACCAACGACTACATTGCAACGGACGACCTAAAAATCGCCGTGAACGCAGCGGCGACCCTGGAACGTCCGCTACTCGTTAAAGGCGAGCCTGGCACCGGCAAAACGGTCCTTGCGATCGAGGTTGCAAAGGCGTTCAACGCGCCGTTGCTCGAATGGCACGTCAAATCGACAACCAAAGCGCAACAGGGCCTCTATGAATATGACGCGGTCGCGCGGCTCCGAGATAGCCAACTTGGCGAAGAACGCGCCCGGGACGTTGCAAATTACATCAATCGCGGGAAGCTGTGGGAGGCGTTCACGTCTGCTGAACGGCCCGTTTTGCTGATCGATGAAATCGACAAAGCTGATATCGAATTCCCAAACGACCTCCTACAAGAGCTCGATCGCATGGAGTTCTACGTCTACGAGACCGGAGAAACGATTACCGCGAAACAGCGGCCGATCGTTATCATCACGTCGAATAACGAAAAAGAACTCCCAGACGCCTTCCTGCGCCGGTGCTTTTTTCACTTCATCAAGTTTCCAGACGCAGACACGATGTCAGACATTGTTAATGTCCATTTCCCAGGCATTAAGAAAAACCTGGTCAGTTCGGCGCTCAAAACCTTTTATGAGGTACGCGACGTGCCAGGGCTGAAGAAGAAACCGTCAACTTCCGAGCTCTTGGATTGGCTAAAACTTCTGCTGGCGGAAGATGTCGACTTGGATACCCTACGCGAAAAAGATCCGCGCAAAGCGATCCCGCCGCTTCACGGCGCGCTTCTGAAAAACGAGCAAGACGTTCATATGTTTGAGCGTCTCGCCTTCCTGGCAAGACGCGAGGAGCGGCAATAGATTGGAGCGTCGGCTCCATCAAGTTTCCGCTAACGGACTAACCCACTCAGTGCTGGAGTGCGGGCCGGCGACTGGCTCCTGCGCATTGCTAATGCATGGGTTCCCGGACAGCAAAAGCATCTGGGACCCCGTCATCGACGGCCTGACGTCCGCCGGCTTCCGCCTCATCATTCCCGATATGCGCGGCTTCGGCGAAACCGATATTGCTCCGCTCACGAAGGACTATGACATCGCCGTCGGCGCCTGCCCCGACATGCTAAGCCTTCTCGACCATTTTAAGATCGACCGCGCCCATATTGTCGGTCACGATTTTGGGTCACCGGTTGCTTGGCGTTTAGCGTCGGTTCATCCGGAACGGTGCGTTTCCCTCGCAGCGCTGTCAGTCGGGCATATGCGCGCCTTCGTAAACGCCGGTTGGGCGCAAAAATGGAAAAGCCTCTACATCTTATTCCACCAATTCCGCGGCTTGTGCGAATGGGCCTACCAACGCAATGATTGGTCTACCTTGCGGACGCACTGGTCGGCGCACGGAAATATCGAAGAGACGATTGCGTTGCTCGCGCGGCCGGGGCGTTTGACGGCGGGCTTAAATTGGTACCGCGCCAATATTGGCGTCGCGCGAATGCTGCGCCCGCCGCCAGAAGGCTTTATGGGCGAAGAGCGGGTTTTCATTCCGACCCTCGGCATTTGGAGCGATGGCGACGCTTACCTGACTGAACAGCAGATGACCGCTTCACAAGACTATGTGAACGCGCCATGGGAATATTCGAAATACGAGAGTGTCTCCCATTGGCTGCAGCTGGAAGCGCCAGAGCGCCTGGCGTCTGACCTCATACGCCATTGGCGCAACGCAGAAGCAGCGCTCTAATTAAAGAGTTTTTTTCGGGAAGTGTCGATTGAGCCGATTGCGGCGCGTCTTGTTCATGAAAGGCGGCAATCTCGCACGTCTTCCAAGCTGAAAGCAAACCGGAGACACCCAATGCAAACACTCATCATGGCCTATGAAACGGAAACGGACTTCAAAAAACGAAACGATACGTCGGCGTTCGCCGCCTACATGGAACCTTGGCGTATCTATTCCGCAATGCTGTCCGAAAAAGGCTTTCTTCGCAGCGGCGCAGCGCTGGAAGAGCCCGGAACGGCGACTGTCGTCAGCGTACGAAATGGCGAGCGGATTATCGAAGATGGTCCCTTTGCACAGGCGAAAGAACAATTGGGCGGCTACTTCATCGTCGAAACCCAATCCACCGAGGAAGCCGTCCGTCTAGCGAGCGCTTGCCCCGCCTCAAGCACAGGACGCGTTGAAACCTACGCCATCGCAGAACTCGGTTAGGGAGACCTCCAATGAACTATGTATTCCTGCTTTATGAAGACGAAAAAAGGCTCGAAGGTTTTGCTGAAAGCGACTGGAGCGAGCTTATGAACGCTTATGAAACATACACGAACAAGCTGACCGAGGCTGGCGCGCTCGTCGGCGGTGAACCTTTAAAGCCATCGAAGGACGCCAAACGCATAAGCAAGCGCAATGAAAAAGCGATCGTCGAGGACGGGCCTTTCAGCGATGTGAAAGAACAGCTTGGCGGATTTTATCGGATCGAAGCCGCCAATCTGGATGAAGCCATCGATTGGGCGGCCCAGTGCCCCTGCGCGGAGACGGGCCGTATCGAGATTCGCCCTGTATGGGTGATTGACGGCTGAGCGTATGACCGGAAACGATGCGCGCGCAGCGGCGGAAAACGCTGCGCGCCACTCCTACGGAAAGCTCCTTGCGCTGATCTGCTCGTCCACACGCGATATTAGCGCCGCGGAGGACGCCCTTAGCGAAGCCTTCGCAGCCGCTCTCAAACACTGGCCCGAAACCGGCGTACCGGATGCGCCGGAGGCTTGGCTACTCACGGCTGCTCGTCGGCGCCTTATCGACATCGCCAGGCGCACGCAAACCCAAGAAAAAACAGCCGAGGCGCTGGGCGATATTCTGCGCACAGATAACATTTCGGAAACACCAGACATGACTGACATAGCCGATGACTTCCCAGATCGCCGCCTTGCTCTACTCTTCGCCTGTGCGCATCCCGCGATCGACCGCGCTGTGCAAACACCGTTGATGCTGCAAACCGTTTTGGGCCTTGACGCCACGCGCATCGCAAAGGCGTTTGCCATGCCGACAGCAGCAATGGCTCAACGTCTCGTTAGGGCAAAGCGAAAGATAATATCAGCAGGCATTCCGTTTACAGAACCATCCCGCGAAGACATGTCGCCGCGATTAGGCGCTGTCCTGTCCGCCATTTATGCGGGATTTAGCGCAGGCTACGGAGAGGCGGGCGATGCATCAGGCGATGCTGAAGGCTTTGCTGACGAAGCGATATTCCTTGGTCGCCTTCTCGTTTCCCTAGCGCCGGACGCAGCCGAGGCGAAAGGGTTGCTCGCGCTTATGCTTTTTGTGGACGCCCGCAAAGATGCGCGCCGTTTTGGCGGACGCTACATTCCCATCGCGGAGCAAAATGTCGACCTATGGCAAAACAAAAAAGTCGAGACAGCGAGCAAGCTGCTTGTCTCCGCCGCAAGCTCACAAATCGTCGGGCGCTTCCAGTTGGAAGCAGCAATACAGTCCGCCACAATGGCCGGTCGGGTACGAAACTTTAATCCGGCTACCGAGATTTGTGGGTTGTATCGCGCTCTCATTGAATGCGCACCAAGTCTCGGCGCAAAAATAGGATATGCAGCGGCGTTGTGTGACGCCGGCGATACAAAGTCCGCCAGGGAGCAGCTAGAATCGCTTGACCCTAAGCAGATCGAACGTCATCAACCCTACTGGGCGACGCTCGCCCACGTCGAAGAAAACGCCGGTGAAATCAAACGCGCTACCACGGCTTTGCGCAATGCAATTGCGCTAACGAGCGATCCGGCAGTCGTTGAATTTCTTCGGCGAAAACTCAATAAATTCAATTAGTTTGCGAAATACGGCGCCTTGAGTGCCGAAGTATGACAATCCGATGATATATTTCTAAATAAAATCAGTATGTTGATCGATATTTTTAATATCATTTTGGATGCGTAATGATGTACCGCCAAACCCTTAATTTCAGAACTTATGCAGAACAAAAATGCGTTCTGCACGCCTGTAAAAAGTTAAATGTTCTGCAATCGTTCCGCCGCTTTTTCTAGCTTTTGCTGTTGCTCTTCGTATTCATCACGACGCTTTTTTTGCTCTTCGACGACCGCCGCCGGCGCCCTGTCGACGAACTGCGCATTGCCAAGTTTCTTATCAATTTTCCCGATTTCAGCGACGACCTTAGACAGCTCTTTCGTCAAACGCGCCTGCTCAGCGTCGACGTCGATTAGATCTGCGAGCGGCAGGGCGAATTCCGCCCCATTGCTAATAATCTGTATCGCCCCTTTAGGCGTCTTATCCGTATAAGTAATATTTTCAATCCGCGCTAACGTTTCAATCGCTGTGCGATGTGTATCTAACAGCGCCTTGCCGGTATCGGTGGGATTAAGAGCTAACAGTGGCGCTTTAGCGCCAGGCGGGATGTTCATCTCCGCACGCGCTGACCTTATGGCAGTAATCAAATCGATCGCCCAGTTGACAGAGCGGGCCGCGGCCTCATCACCAAGAGCGTCCAATTGAGGCCACTCAGATACAACGAGATGTGCCTGCCGGTCGGTACTTTCACCCCACAGTTTCTCGGTGATGAACGGCATAAAGGGATGTAAGAGCGTCAAGATGCAATCAAGCGTCCAACCTGTGACCGCCTGTATCTCGGCTTTCTCCGCCGTTTCCTCGCCCTGGAGGATAGGCTTAGAAAGCTCCAGGTGCCAATCGCAGAAGACGTTCCAGGTAAATCGATAAATCGCACTTGCCGCATCGTTAAAACGATAGGCCTCTAGATCTCGCGTAACGGCGCTGATGCATTGGTGCGCCTCAAACAATAGCCATTTTGACAAAGGCGCTTCAACCGCAGACGGATCAAAATCGGGGTTGCGCCGACACTCATTCATTTCGCAAAAGCGGGCCGCGTTCCAGAGCTTTGTTCCAAAGTTGCGATATCCCTCAATCCGGCTCTCGGCGAGGCGAATATTTCGACCTTGGGCGGCTTGGGCTGCGAGCGTAAACCTTAGCGCATCGGCGCCAAATTTTTCAACTACGCCTAAGGGATCGATCACATTTCCCTTCGACTTGGACATTTTCTGTCCGTGCTCGTCGAGGATTAACGCGTGAATATAGACATCCTTAAACGGAACGTTCTCTTGAAAATGGGACCCCATCATCATCATACGCGCGACCCAGAAGAAAATAATGTCG
>JBCCTV010000099.1:0-10762 GCA_039197915.1 Pseudomonadota bacterium
GCGCGAGCGCGGCATCACCATAAAAGCCCAGACTGTCCGCCTTGAATACAAAGCGTCTGACGGCGAGACCTATGTCTTAAACCTCATCGACACACCTGGGCACGTTGATTTCACCTACGAAGTTTCGCGATCGCTGTCCGCCTGCGAGGGGGCGCTTCTCGTCGTTGATGCGAGCCAAGGCGTCGAGGCGCAAACGCTCGCCAATGTTTATCAGGCGATTGATGTGGATTTGGAGATCGGTCCGGTCCTGAACAAAATTGATCTGCCTGCCGCCGAACCAGACCGCGTAAAAGCCCAAATTGAGGATGTGATCGGTCTGGATGCGAGCGACGCGATAGAAATATCCGCCAAAACCGGCCTGGGGATCGACAGTGTCCTAGAGGCGATCGTTAGCAAGTTACCGTCGCCGGCTGGTCAAAACGATGCGCCGCTAAAGGCCTTACTGGTGGATAGTTGGTATGACCCCTATTTGGGTGTTGTTGTCCTCGTTCGTGTGATTGATGGGAACCTTAAAAAAGGCATGACCATTCGCATGATGGGGGCCGACGCGAAATACACAGTCGACCAGGTCGGTGTCTCAACGCCGAAGAAGACACCTGTCGACGCGCTCGGTCCCGGTGAAATTGGCTATTTAACGGCGTCCATAAAAGAAGTGGCCGACACCCGCGTCGGCGACACAATTACCGACGATAAGCGGCCTACGAATGAAATGCTCGCGGGCTTTAAGCCCTCTCAACCGGTTGTTTTCTGCGGGATTTTCCCGGTGGACGCGGCAGATTTTGAAGACTTGCGTGAAGCGATGGGCAGGTTACGCCTAAACGACGCAAGCTTTGAGTTTGAAATGGAGACCTCAGCGGCGCTCGGTTTTGGGTTCCGATGCGGTTTCCTTGGCCTTCTTCATCTTGAAATCATCCGTGAACGGCTTGAACGCGAATTCAACATCGATCTGATTACCACGGCCCCGAGCGTTGTCTATAATATTCACCTGACAAACGGCGACATGATCGAATTGCACAATCCGGCGGATATGCCGGATCCGGTCAAAACCGATCGAATTGACGAGCCTTGGATTAAAGCGACGATTATGACGCCCGATGAGTATCTGGGGGGTGTGCTTAAGCTTTGCGAAGAACGTCGCGGCATACAAGTTGACCTCACCTATGCCGGCGCACGCGCAATGGTCGTATACGAACTTCCGCTCAACGAAGTTGTTTTCGATTTTTATGACCGGTTGAAGTCTATCTCCAAAGGATATGCGAGCTTCGATTACCAGATGCTCGATTATCGCACCGGCGACCTCGTAAAAATGCAAATCTTAGTCAACGAAGAGCCGGTGGACGCGCTCTCCGTGATCGTGCACCGGGACAAATCTCAGATGCGCGGCCGGGCGATGTGCGAAAAACTGAAAGATTTGATCCCCCGCCATCTTTTTAAAATTCCAATCCAGGCGGCGATCGGCGGGAAAGTCATCGCGCGAGAAACCATCGCGGCGCTGCGCAAGGACGTAACGGCAAAGTGTTATGGCGGTGATGCAACCCGTAAACGCAAGCTGCTCGAGAAACAAAAAGAAGGGAAAAAGAAGATGCGCCAGTTCGGGCGTGTTGAAATTCCCCAGGAGGCCTTTATCCGCGCCCTGAAAATCGACAGTTAACGCGCCAGCGTAGCGAACTTCCCGCAGGCGTGATTTCCAAGCCGACATATCCAAAGTCTTGGCTTTGCCTTACCGCATTGGGCAACGAGGCCGCTACCGCGCGCGTTTTCTTGCGCCCCCCAACCGCGGCGCCAAACCGGCGCCGACGGGTCGGAAAACCCTCTAGGAAAGCTGGGTCACGTTTTTGGTTTGCAATAGGCGCACATCAACTTGCGAGCAGACGTCCCGCAACCGAGGAGAGGTTTCGCATGGACGTTTAAAGCGTGATCAGCAGCCGCTGCGTTGATCCGCGCTCTGTTAGAGAAATGTCGCCTGGCCCAACGCCCATGATAAGTGTCCCGAGGCGCATCGCTAGGATCGCGGCTTCGTTGAACGTCCCTTCAATTGCAGGGCCTTCAAACAGAAGTTGCGGCCCCAAAAGCACAGGCGAACTCATCGAAACAAGCACATGACGTCGATCATTGAGTTGGTCGCCTGACGGGGCGTCGTCAACGATCATGTCGAGGCCGGTTGGCGCAGCGAGCAACAGGCCCTCAAGCAAATGCAGAAAGCCGAGGCGGGTCAGCGGTTCATCGTGCACATCGCTCATGCGTTGCCACGCGTCTCCCACCGAGACTTCAATTCGTTTAGACGCCGCGAGCCCGTCGAGATAATGCTCCATACGCTCCGTGAGCGTATCAATCGGCGCGGCGTCGTTTAGCCCTCGGGCGACCGCCTGTTTCACAACATTCGTTGTCTCGCCGAAGTGCTTGATCAGCACGCCCAAATCCGGATCAGACGGACGCCTTGAAATACTGTCCGCCAAGATGGCGAGCCCTTTGTCAAGATAGTCGAGGGGCGCTTGCAGGGACCATAACCGCCGCTCCTCGGCAATGCGCTGGGCGGCGTGAACGTGCTCAGCCTGCCGGCGCGCAACCGCGTTTTGGAAAACCTGTTTGAGAACCGCCGACGTCACGACATCTTTGTTCAAGACGCCTTCGGCGCCGGCTTGGATCGCGCGCACGCGCAGGTCTTCAACTTCGCCGCCCGTAATGAAAGCAATTGGTGCGCTCGACATGGCGCGAACCCTGGCGATGTCGTCTTCGACGGAAACGGAATCTGGCCGATAAACGTCTAGCAACACATAGTCATTCGGTCCGCTCGCCTGGTCTGACTGCATGTCTTCCAGGGTCCGACAAACGGTCACGTCGATTTCGTTATCGACATCAGCCATCGTCAACATAAGTTTCGCGTCGATTTGATTATCTTCGACGTAATGTATGAGCATTCCGCTGATCCTATTTCCAACCTAATTTTAATCGGCTTCCCGAGCGCTGACAATCAACTGAGCCCTCCAGATCACCGAATAAAAAGAAAACGGCAGATTTATTTTTCATGATGGTGGGGAAAACTCCGAGCTTTGTCGTTGGACTGGGCGCCTCTGCAGGCGGGCTCGAAGCACTCGAACGATTTTTTGACCGAGCGCCGACGGATAGCGGCGGGGCGTTTATCGTTGTTATGCACCTGTCGCGAAACTTCAAAAGCATGCTGGACGAGCTCCTGGCGCGGCATACCGACATGCCTGTGATCGCGGCCTCGGACGATCTTCGCATCGAAGCGAACAGCGTCTACGTCATCCAGTCGGGAACGACGATCGAAGTCAACCAAAACATTTTAAAAGTCGCGGCAAGGCCGCAACATGACGCTGGCGGGCCAGCAACGAGCGTCGACACACTCTTCCGTTCGATCGCAGCGACATGGGGCACCCAATCAGGCGCCGTCGTATTGTCCGGCTCTGGCTCGGACGGTTCCGCAGGCGTCGTCGCGATCAACGAGGCCGGCGGCTTCGCATGCGCGCAATCGCCGGAAACGGCGAAGTTCGATTCGATGCCGATCTCGGCAATTTCAACGAACGCCGTCAGAGCCGTGGAAGCGCCGGAGCAATTAGCGCAAACGGTCATTGAAGGGATATTATTGCCGCGCCTCGCGCCAACCGCCCCCACCGCAAGCGAGCACGATGCGGCGCTAGCGAGAATCCTAAAAGCCGTTGTCGGCGTTTCAGACCTCGATATCACGAAATATAAGCACTCGACCTTTGAGCGCCGGGTGCGCAGGCGCATGATTGAAGCCAAGGTTGACCACCTTAGTGAGTATGCGGATCGCATAGAGGAAAGCGAAGCCGAAGCGCACGCCCTCGCGGAATCACTCTTGATCAGTGTGACATCCTTCTTCCGCGACCCCCACGCCTTCGCGATATTAAGTGAGCGGATCGTCCCTGAAATTATTCGCCGGGCGCAAAAGGAGCACACGCCAGTCCGCGTATGGACGCCAGGGTGCGCCACGGGCGAGGAAGCCTATTCGATCGCCATGTGCTTTGCCGACGCAATGCGCGACATCCCAGAAAAGATTGATGTACAGATTTTTGCTACAGATATTAAACGTGATGATCTAGCGTTTGCGGCAAAAGGCGAATACACGTGGGAGCGAATTGAGCCGATAAACGAGACCACGCGAGAACGCTACTTCAAGACGACCGAAGGGGCGGATAGTTGGACAATCGATCCAGACATCCGGCGGATGATTGTGTTCGCACCGCACGATGTGCTGGCGGACCCGCCGTTCACCCGCCTCAACTTAATCTCCTGCCGGAATTTGTTGATCTACCTCTCGGTGGAGGCCCAGCAGCGCATTTTAGGGAGCTTCGCGTTTGGCTTGCGCGAAAGCGGTTATCTATTTCTTGGCTCAAGCGAAAGCGTCGGAGCCCGCAGGGACGCGTTTGAGTTTGTGGACGCGCGCTGCCGGATTTTTACGCGGACAGCAGCGCGTATCAGATCCACTTTGTTCACTGACCAACCATCAGAACGCTCCGGACCGTCTGGCGCTATGTATCGCCAGGCCGTGCGGCAACGCGAGTCGGCCCTGCAACCAGCCTATGCGGCGCTCTTGAACGAATATGCGCCACCGAGCTTGTTGGTTTCAGAAAACCGCGAGCTCATGCATAGTTTCGGCGAGGCACGAAGCTTTCTACGCCCGCCCGAAGGCGTCGCCCATCTCGACGCCGCTGAAATGGTCGACCCGGCCTTGAAGACGCCGCTAATAGCGGGCGTTGAGCGCGTTTTCCGGGACCATACGCCGATCGTTTTTAGGAAACTCTCCCTACACAAATTTCCCGAGCGCGGCGCCGTCGTTGATATGACGGTAAAGCCGTTGCTTCCGGAAACCGGCAACAGTTTGCGTCACGCCCTCGTTGTTATCGAAGAAGTAGGCGTCGAGCCCGAAACAAAAAATTCTGACATCATCGTCAGCGGGGATTACCTCTCCCATGAGCGCGTGCGCGAACTGGAGTTTGAACTAGAGCGTACACGCGAAGCGCTGCAGTCGACGATCGAGGAAATCGAGGCGACCAACGAAGAACTTCAGTCCTCTAACGAAGAATTAATGTCGTCGAATGAAGAGCTTCATTCAACAAATGAGGAATTAAGCTCCGTAAACGAAGAATTATATTCAGTAAACGCTGAATATCATCGTCAGAATGATGATCTCGTAAGGCTTGGAGCCGATTTTGATCTTCTTCTAGAAGCGACAGAAGTCGGCGTCTTATTCCTAGACTCAAAGTTTCGGATTACGCGGTATACGTCTCTAGGCGCCGAATTATTTAACCTGACCGAAGCCGATATCGGTCGTTCCTTATCGACCTTTCGCTCTCCCTTTAAGGGATTTGATCCGGTAAAGCTATTAAATCAGAGCCGATCTTCAGGACGCGTCGCAGAGGCGGAAGCCTACACGCCTGAAAAAGTATCCTGGTTGGTTCGCGCCGTTCAAAACCAGGAAGACCAGAGCTCAATCCTTACCCTGATAAATGTCGGTCGAAAACGCGAAAGCGAAGCCGATATTAAACAAAAACTCACCTCGCTTGACGCCATTCGACGCCAAGCCGACGCGTTCGCGGTAGTAACAGATGCGCGCTTCCAGCAAGTTTATGCCCAGTCTGGGTTTTTTGAATATTTCTCGCTGCCGGCAGAGACGGCGCCCTTCCCGGCCCCGTTAAACATTTTCGATCAACAGGGCGGCGAAATCGTCAGAAATGCGCTTGTTGACGCCGACAGAAACACCGTGTCCGAAGCTACGGTAGAGATGCTGCGTGGACCTACACTTGGGATGCGCCCTTCCCGAATTGCGGTCCAGAAAATAAGCGATCAGAGTGCAGATGGAGACGCCGAAGCCCTGTTCCGTATCGTGGCGGTAGACGCCGCGCGTATCGCGACGAAGGAAACCGAGCGCCTCGCCGCCATTGGACTATCGTCGGCGACATTGCGGGCGTCAGGGGCGCCGATACTGATCGTTGACAGGGATTCATCGATAATTGAGGCGAACCCAGCATTCGTCGAAACGTTTGGCGCCGCCCCCCCGGAAGCGACACTCGCATCAACCTTCTCAAGTGCGATCAGCGAAGCAATCTGTAGCCGGATGGATGGGTCGCTAAATGGCGAAGCCCCGAAATTTACCCTGGAAATGTCAAATAAAAGAGGCGAGACAGTCCAGATCGATGTCGCGATCGCCGCCTGTGATACAGGGGACGCAAATCTCTTTGCGGTCTCGCTCATGCGTCGTAATGCGGTCGCCGCTGAGAGTAACGCCCCTCCAATAGAACAGCTCTTGTTAAGAGGTCTCCGGATCACCGAAGATGCCGTCCTCCTGGCAGACGTCGAAACAGGAACCGTGGAGTTTGCGAATACGAGCGCGAAAGAGCGGCTCGGCATTGAACCGGCCCGCCCTCTGCCCAAAAGCGCGAAACTTTCACGCTCCACACCGGAATGGAGCGACAGCACCTGGCGCGAATGGCTGAATTCGATCGAGACCGGCGAGTCCCAGGCTCGCCAGGACGTTATTGTGATCGGGGATGGCCCGAATGTTCAAACGGTCGATATCTTCGCAGCCGTATTGACGGAGGATGGCCGCCGCAAGGCGCTCGTGCGCTTTTTCGATAATAGAGATCGCATCCGAGCCCTTTCTGACCTTCGCGAAAGATCGCGCCAGCTCGCTATTTCAAATCGCGACCTGGAACAATTCGCTTCAGTCGTCGCCCATGATTTGCGGGCCCCGCTGCGATACATCAACCAATTCAGCAGCCACCTTCAGTCGGAACTGGGGGAAAACCTGAAAGGGCCAGCCGATGAATATTTAGCAATCATCGGCGACAGCGCTCGGACGATGTCGAAGATGGTCGAAGCGCTCCTAGATTATGGACGGCTCGCCCGTTCAGCCCATGATTTTCAACCCGTTGACGTCAGCAACTGTATCAACAAGGCAAAAGGGCTTTTGAGCGAAGAAATTCGCACCGCAGGGGCGGAAATCAATTTTGACCACCTTCCGCACCCGCTTGGGGATGAAGACTTGTTGACTCGTGTTTTCCAAAACCTGATAAGTAACGCAATAAAATATCGGCGTGCGGACAAATCTCCAACAATCGAGATATCCGCAAGAGAGGGCCGAGACCAAGTTGAAATTTCTGTAACAGATAACGGCGTTGGAATTGATCCATCGCATGCGGATAAAATTTTTCGGCTATTTCAAAGGCTCCACTTTGAAGACCAGGCCCCAGGCTTAGGCGTTGGATTGGCGACGTGCCGCAGGATTTGTGAGATGCACGGGGGCGGAATTGACGTCGACCGGTCTTATATTGGCGGCGCCAGATTTAAGCTGACATTGCCTATGCCGCTGCGACATGGTGCAATAGGAAAAATAGACGCTGCGCAGTAACGAATGACGCGACAGGCTCGCGGAATAGGACGGTCACGATGGCGGCGAGCAGTAAAGCAGATGATACGGCCTCGGGCGCGACGGCCCCGCCATCCTATAACCGCGTTTTAGTCCTGGTTGTTGACGATAGCCCAGCTGATAGGCTGTTGATTTCCCAAGCATTTAAGAAAGCCGGCGATCGCATCGACCTGCACCTGTGCAGCGCTGGCCAGGACGCCCTCGACTATCTCCAGGCGCGCCCGCCCTATCAAGACGCGCGGCGCCCAAGCGCCTGTTTGCTTGACCTTAAAATGCCCGGCGTGAGCGGGCTCGATGTTTTGTCAGAGATCAAATCGGATGATCGATTACGCGCCCTGCCCGTCATGATGTTTTCCACGTCAAACCGGCGAAGCGATGTGCGCGCGTCTTATGAACGGTTCGCCAGCGGCTACATCCGCAAGCCGATGGACGTCGACGAAATGGACGATATCGCGCGCACGCTCACCCATTTATGGACTGACTTGCTGGAAATCCCCGCAGGCGAGAATGAGCACCCCCATTAAGCGCATTTCTGCTTTGCGCGCTTAGCTGTTGAAGTGTTCTGTTTTCTTGGGGCGAACCGGTGACCTTTTGGTCAGAAAACACGCGGGCAATCACATGTTGATCGGTTTGCTGCTTTTCCCTAGCCGCCACTGGGGCAAGCGCAGGAATTTTGACCATTGAAGTCCACACCGGCGGAATTGGGAGTTGCCGAAGTGGCCACAGCAAGCCGTTGCGTGTGCGCATTAAAGTCTTGATGGGCCTGTCTCGCGCGGAATTGCGAATGCGCTATAGCGCTAAGGCTTTAACGCCCTAAGACTTAAGACTGTCCGAGTAGAGCGATTTCGCGTTGCAATTGTGCGATGCGGGTCTGGTCCGACGGGTGTGTGGACATAAATTCCGGCGGGGCGCCGTTGCCGGACTTTTGCTGGGACATCTTTTGCCAGAAACGCACGGATTCATTCGGGTTATAGCCGGCGCGCGCCATATAGCGCAGGCCAAAACGATCCGCTTCGAGTTCGTGGCGACGCGAGAACGGCAAAATAACGCCGAGCGACGCCCCCATCCCAAGCACACTCACGATTTGGTTTGAATACTGACTGCCCGAAGAAGCAATCTGCGCCACTGACAAACCGGTTTGCGCGAGCGTTGACTGGCTATATCGCTCGCCGGAATGGTTATAGTTTACGTGCGCCACCTCGTGGCCCATGACGGTCGCGATCTGGTCATCATTTTCCATAATGTCCAAAATACCCGTGTAGAAACCAATTTTGCGGCCCGGTAACGCGAAGGCGTTTAACTGCTTTGAGGCAAAAACCTGCACTTCCCACTGGCTCGGATTATTGCCCGAGGCCTGGATGATTTTCGGGGCGACGCGGCGCATCCGATTTACATAACGCGGATCGTTGGTGACTTGTTCCTGACGCTTGAGGTCGGTCCACGCAGACGAGGCGAGTTGAGCCATGCGGTCAGACGAAACAAAAAGAAGTTGGCTTCGCCCAAGCTCCTCGTTGTAGGCGCAGCCGGCGCCATAGGCGACAACACTGCCAGCGGCGAGCCCACGGATGATTTCTCGGCGCGACATGCGCACTTTCTTGTCGCTGACCGTGACATCTACGCCGTCGACCGGTTCCAGCGCTTCAAGATTTTTGGCCAACATGTCTTCTGGCATATCAATCCCCGTCAATTCTTTTACCGAGAGAGTAGCCCAGAAATACGGCCTTGGGGAGGCCGAATGGCGCGCTAGTGCAAGAAGAAGCCGCTAAACATCGCCTGCAAGATCAGCGACGAAATGCGGAAGCTCGCGTCGACTAGGGTTCTAACTCTGAGTCCCAGTAGAGATAGTCTTGCCAGCTCTCGTGCAAATAGTGCGGAGGAAACGCGCGCCCACGTTCGTTCAGTTCAAACATCGTCGGACGCACGGGCTCCTTTGCGGGGAACATGCCCGCATCTCGCGGCAGCCGTCCGCCTTTGCGCAGATTGCACGGGCTGCATGCGGCGACAATGTTTTCCCAGGTGGTGCGCCCGCCGCGCGAACGCGGAATAACATGGTCAAAGGTCAGATTATCCCGGTCGTTAGCGCCGCAATATTGGCAGGTGAAGCGATCACGCAAGAAAACATTAAACCGCGTAAAAGCCGGCGTTCGCGAATGGCTGACATAGGTTCGTAACGAAACAACAGATGGCAGCCGCATCTCGAAACTCGGGCTCGTCACCACGGTTTCGTATTCGGCCACAACATCCACACGGTCTAGAAAAACCGCCTTTAAGGCGTCCTGCCAGGACCATAGAGACAGTGGAAAATAGGAAAGCGGACGAAAATCCGCGTTTAAAACGAGCGCCGGGCACCCTTCGGGCGACTGCGGAACCGCCGTTTCCGTCATTTTACGCCTCCATCGGCTGTAAAATCGTTCGCTAAAATGTCATGCGCGCTTTTATTGAAGACTTATCCCCATCATCACGTCCTTAGACATAGTCTCTTTACCACGGGATGGAATACCAGATTCCCTATGACAAAGCCTTGACGATTAGCGTTGCAAAACAGTGACAATCGCAAAGCGGATCGTAGACGCGCCTTACACCTTATATCGGCTTACGGTTGTTTATATGGGCGTAGTACGTCCAAAGGATGTGCGCAGCGACACCGCGATAGGGCGCCCAACGCAAGGCGCGGGCGTCCAGCGCCTCTTGCTCCAAAAATGGCCGCCGCACCTTTGCCGCGTTGTAAGCTCCTTTCAGCGCCACATCGCGCGGCGGCCAAATGTCGATACGGCCTTCACAAAACAAAAGATAAATGCCCGCAGTCCAAGGCCCGACCCCTTTTATTGACTGGAGCTGGGCGCTCGCCTCCTCATCCGTGAGATGAGCGAGGGCGCGAAACTCGAGCGCGCCTGTCGCGAGCGCCTCGGCAAGGCCAAGAACATAACGCGTTTTGGGGCCCGAAAGCCCGCAGGCGCGCAAGTCATCCGGACCAGCCCCCAAGACAGCGCCAGCGTCTGCAACGTCGAAGCGCTCCTGGCAGCGCCGCCAGATCGCTTGGGCGCTAGGCACTGAGACTTGCTGTTCGACAATAATCCGAAAAAGACCCTCAAAGCCCCCGGCCCGACGCCGTATGTGTGGCGCGCCGATGGGCACTAGCGCACGCCGCAATGTCGGCTCCCGTTCGGCAAGCGCGGCGCAGGCCGCTGATGCGTCAGCGAATATATCCATCCGCCCGCCTTAAAGGGTCTAGGGCCGTCGCGCAAAAAGCCGAAGTGAAAAGCAGCAAACAAGCCTAACGCATTTCGCCCAAAATCATCCGTCTAAAGATCGCTCACCCAACGAAGCGTGAAGGTGCGGCCGCGACCTGTAAAA
>JBCCTV010000100.1:0-10743 GCA_039197915.1 Pseudomonadota bacterium
ACCAGCACACGGCCAGCGCCGGCCCTGCGATATTGATTATAAACTTGATCAGTGGACGCATACTCACCCCTTGACACTACAAGAATCAGCTTTGTGGTTAAGAGATGGTTAATGGGCTCGCCTGGTTTTCCCCAAATAATTTCTGCGATCGATTTGACCACGTATTAATCGAGGAAATCCGCGCCGTTATAAACGCCCGTTCCGCCTAAACCGTCTTCTATTCTGAGAAGCTGATTATACTTTGCGGTGCGGTCTGCTCTCGCCAATGAACCGGTTTTGATTTGCCCGCAATTTGTCGCCACAGCAAGGTCTGCGATCGTCGCGTCCTCGGTTTCTCCGGACCGGTGGCTCATGACGGCCGTGTAGCCGTTACGGTGGGCGGCTTCCACGGCAGCAAGCGTTTCCGTCAGCGTACCGATCTGGTTGACCTTCACAAGGATGGAATTGGCGCAACCTTCTTCCACGCCACGCATGAGCCGCGTCTTGTTCGTTACGAAAAGATCATCGCCCACAAGCTGACAACGATCGCCTATTGCCTCGGTCATGACGCGCCAACCGTCCCAATCGTCCTCCGCAAGTCCGTCTTCGATTGAAACGATCGGATAGGCGTCTAGGAGCTTTTCGTAATATCCGGTCAGCCCGGCCGCATCATAGGTCTCTCCGACGCCAGCGAGGGTATACTTCCCGTCGGCGTAAAACTCGGTCGACGCTGCATCAAGGGCAATGACCACGTCTTCTCCGGGGGTTGCGCCAACGGATTCGATCGAGCGCATAATGAAGTCTAACGCTTCATTGGTAGACTGAAGGTTTGGTGCGAAGCCGCCCTCGTCTCCGACATTTGTGTTGTGCCCGGCCGAACTCAATTCTTTCTTCAGCGCGTGGAAGATTTCCGCGCCTAAGCGAAGCCCTTCAGAAAACATCTCAGCGCCAATCGGCATGACCATGAATTCTTGAATATCGATCGGATTGTCCGCATGGGCGCCGCCGTTCAGTATATTCATCATCGGCGTCGGCAAGACCCTCGCTGAAACGCCCCCGACATAGCGGTACAGCGGGAGGTCGTTGGCCGTCGCAGCGGCCTTTGCGACCGCCAGCGAAACGCCCAAGATCGCATTGGCGCCGAGGCGTGACTTATTCGGTGTGCCATCTAATTCGATCAAGGTCTCGTCGATCTCGATCTGGTTTTCAGCATCAAAGCCGGATAGCGCATCCAGGATTTCAGCGTTAATCGCAGCAACCGCATCGCGCACGCCTTTGCCGCCATATCGCGCGCCCCCGTCCCTGCGTTCGTGGGCCTCGTGAGCTCCGGTTGACGCGCCGGAAGGAACAGCCGCCCGACCGAAAGCACCGTTCTCAAGGTAGACGTCCACCTCAATCGTCGGGTTGCCGCGGCTATCCAGTATCTCGCGGCCAATTATATCGTAAATTGCGGTCATCTTCGGCTCCGGTCTCTCACAGCATTTGGCGGGGTGTTCGCGGTCTTCGCGCAGACTATCGGACAGTGCAAGCGTCATACGCGGCATCGTGGTATTAATTGCTGCAACGAGGGCCGATTGGAGACTTACGCGGGTGTTTCGACAGACAAAGAAGGAACGCTAGGAGCGTTTTCCGACCAAGTGCAGACCGGTTGGGCCTAAGAAAACGCGACACAACAAAAACCTAGAGCAACGAAGCGGTTCAGATTGAAGCGAAGTTGCTTTAGGGGCGGTCGTTAGGGATGGCCCTTCTGATCACTTGTTTGGGAGCTGCAGAGGGAGAAAAGGCATGGCCCCGAACGGCCACCTAGGCAGGATCGGATATCGAAACTTAGCTAAGGGTTAGATCACCGAAGTTAGCGTGTGTTGCCAGCTGGTTCTTCTTAGTCGGAGAGAGCAAAGAGCGATGCGCTGCCATTGCGACCTAGCAAAGGCGACGCGCTCAGCTCTAATCGTTGGGACGACCGCCCCGGTCACCGAAGTCGCGACCGCGCCGCGGGTTTGCCCGACGCTGCTGCCTAGGCGGCGAGCGCCTCGGTTGGGCTGATCGATTTTGTCGCCTCTCCGCCCGCCTACGCTGGGGTGATGACTGCCGTCTTTGCTGGGCCGCTGGTCGCTGCGCCCGTCGCTGCTGCCCTGCCGCTCGGTTCTGCGCTCGGTTTTGGCGGCGCGCATTTTGGCGTTGCTGACGTTGCGCGGCGTTTCGACCGTCGATCGCACGGTTGGTGCGCCGCTCGACCCTACGGTCTACGCGGCGGTCGACACGACGATCGATTGTTCGATTTGTGCGACGTTGCACACGGCGGTCGACGCGACGGTCAATTGCGCGGTCCGTACGACGTTGGACCCGACGATCAACCCGTCGATCCACCCTACGCTGAGCCGCTCGGCGCTCCTGACGTCGAATGATTTGACGGCGCTCGATTCTCCGCTCACGCCTGATGATGTCGTTACGGCGGGCCTGGCGAAACGCCCTGTTCCTCGCAATCGTTCGGTTGCGCGCAATCACGCGGCGGCGATTTACGAGGGCGCGGCTGCCGATAAACGGACCGCGGCCAACAATAACGGGGCGCGAAAAGAAATACCCGCCGACCGGCGACCAATAGCCGAACTGGCCGATAAACGGTGACGCCGCCGTGTAGGTCACGCCAACATAAGACGGTCCATAAAAGCGATTAAAGCAGGCGTTCGCCTGGCGCTCGCAGTCGATGCGGCAAGCCTGCCCGCCGCCGAAATCTTCGCAATCACGGTAACAGGCCCCAGCTTGCGAATCACAAGCCGCGAAGACAGATCCGCCTGTGGCGGTGACGCAACCGCCGAGGCCAATCGCGCCAATACAAGCAATGATAAAACGGGGAAGAAGAGAGTTTCCGAACATAATTTAGAAACTTATGCGGGAAACGTGGCCGACTTATGGCGACTTAACGGTTCATTAAGGTCCATTGGAAGGCGCGATGGCGCAGCCAACCGCATTCATCGCCGCGCCTTAGTCGTCTTGGGGCTCTAACACTTGACGACCGCGATACTGCCCGGATTTCAGATCGATATGGTGAGGTCTGCGGAGTTCACCTGAGTCTTTATCCTCGATGTAGGTCGGCGCCGCCAGCTTATCGTGGGAGCGACGCATGCCACGGCGCGATTTCGTAATTTTACTCTTTGGGACAGCCATGGAATCAGCCTCGCTTCAAGCCATGCGCAAGACGCATGGACGCCAATCTCGAAGCGGCGTGCTACGGCATCTTCCCCAGGGATGCAAGCTTGGCTTTTCATTACGGGGTCGACATGTTTTCAGCCTTAAATTTAAATTTTCGTCATTTCCTTGAGGGAGCGGAAACGCAACGACGCTAGGAACGCCTGGAACATACTGGAGCGTTTGAGTTGCGGAATTCTCTGATAGCGGCGATGGCCGCCACAGCCATCTTAGCACTAACGCCGGCAAACGCTGGTTGGGCGTCGCTTTCGCCAAGCGAAAAACGGCTGGTGGATCTGATTGCGGCTGACGTCTTCCGCGACGGGTGCCGCTGTACTCAAGCTTTTGGCTCACTGAGCGAAAACGCAAAAGCGCCATATCGCGCCCGCGCACTTCAAATCTTTGGCGCAAACACAACAGCCAGCGGCCAGCGCCGGGCGCCCGCGACGCCCTACGGCAGCCGTAACATCTAAGGGCTTCCGCAGAAGCGCCCATTGTGACAATGAAATCGCCGTGCGGATAAAGGCGCGCAGACGCCGACACCGCACAGTGTGAAACGTCACCAATGGAGCGCAATATGGCCGCGAAGACCGGCGCCTGGAATTACGGCGATATTCTCGACACGACCGCAGCAGCAATTAAGATTGACCGCCCTGCCTTCATCCATGGCGACCGCACGATCATGTGGTCAGAAATGGACAAGCGCACAAACCGCATGGCCCGCCGCTTTATCGACGCCGGCCTGAAGCCTGGCGATCGTGTCGCCTTTTACCATCGCAACGGCATTGAATATGGCGAGCTGTTGGTCGCTTGCTTCAAGGCGCGCCTGACCCACGTAAACATCAACTTCAGGTATAAAGACGCCGAACTCCTCTACATATTAAAAGACAGCGGCGCGAAAGTCGTTTCATTCGACCCAGAGTTTGACGAGGTCATCGGGCGTATACGGAATGACGCCGATGATGTTTCGATCTGGCTGCGCGCAGGCAACGCGCCATCTAACAATTACGATTCCTATGAGGACTTTGCCTCCGACGGCGACGGCGCTCCGTTGGACATCGAGCGATCCGGTGAGGATACGCTGATGATCTATACCGGCGGGACCACGGGCATGCCGAAAGGCGTGATCTGGGCCCACGACCCGATGCGAAAAGGCCAGATCAATGCGCTGGCCGCGATCGGGCCAGCGCCAGACACCTATCAAAAGCATAACGAATTCGTCAGCACCAATACTGATATTAAACCATTTATGCCTGCATGCCCATGGATGCACGGAACAGGTCTGACCGTTGCGCTTGCCCAAGTGTGTTTCGGCTATCCAATAGTAACCGTCGATAGCCGCGACGGCCTGAACGCTGAAGGCATTTGGCGCGAAACGGCAAAACACAAAGTGCATCAGATGGCGATCGTCGGCGACGCCTTCGCCAAACCGATGCTCTCGGCGCTGACAGAAATGAGCGACGATCTCGATTTATCGCGGTTCACAATTATGGTGTCATCGGGCGCGATGTGGTCGCGGGAAGTCAAAGCCGCCCTCCTCGAACGCCTGCCCCAATTAATCATGGCGGATATGTTCGGCGCATCCGAAACGCTCGCTTTCGGCGCTACATTTTCCACGAAAGAAAACATCGTCGACACAGCAAAAATTATGCTCATGCCAAACGCCAAAATCATGAAAGAAGACGGCGTGTTCGCTGGTCCGGGTGAAACCGGTCAAATCGCCATTAAAGGGCTCATTGGCGAAGGCTATTTCGGCGACGAAGAGAAGACCGCGAACACCTATCGCACCATTGACGGCGAACGTTGGTGCATTCCTGGTGACTTTGCGCGCGTGGATGAGGATGGCCTTGTCACTTTATTGGGGCGCGGATCAAACTGCATCAATACTGGCGGCGAGAAAGTCTATCCAGAAGAGGTGGAGGAAGTTCTCAAAATCGCTGATGGTGTAAAAGATGCGCTCGTCGTTGGCGTGCCTGATGAAAAATGGGGCAATGCAATTGTCGCCGTTGTTACGCCGTCTGATGGGAGCGCCGTCCTCGACGCGGAGACGCTACGCGAATTTGTCGCTGGTCGATTGGCGCGGTATAAAGCGCCAAAACAAGTGATCTTTACACAGAATATCTTGCGAGGACCGAACGGCAAAGCAGATTATAAAGCCGCCCGCGCAGCAGCTGACGCCGCGCTTGCATAATCCAATGGCCGTTTTGCTGAGAGCGCTTCGCGCGCCGCTGCAAACCCGTGCTTAAGCGGCAGCGACCCGCTCGCGAAGGGTCTGGTCGCTAATCTCGACGATACGATCCATGCGTTGAGCGAGGCGATGGTCGTGGGTGGCGACGAGAGCGGCAAGTCCCTCCTCGCGTACGATCTTCAAAAGCTCGTCAAAGACGACATCAGACGTTTTTGGATCAAGATTTCCCGTCGGCTCATCTGCCAACAAAACCTGTGGTCGGTTTGCGAGGGCGCGGGCGATCGCTGCGCGCTGCTGCTCACCGCCAGAAAGTTGGCCCGGCTGGTGGTGCAAGCGCTCGCCCAAACCTACCGCCGTCAAAACCGCCTTTGCCCGTTCCTCAGCCTCCTGCTTGGAGACGCCCGCGATCATCAGCGGCAACGACGCATTCCCAAGCGCGGAAAACTCCGGCAACAGATGATGGAACTGATAAACAAAACCGAGCGCATCACGCCGCAGCGCCGTTCGCCCGGCGTCGTTCGTTCCAGCAGCGCTCACCCCATTGATCAGGACATCGCCGGCGCTCGGCGCCTCAAGGAGCCCCGCAATATGCAAGAGTGAGGACTTTCCAGACCCGGACGGCCCAAGCAACGCAACCGCTTCACCTTTTGACAGAATAAAGTCGGTCGGCTTGAGCACCACAAGGTTGCGGAACCGGCGCTCAACCGCCTTTAGCTCCAAAACCGGTGATAAACTCGCTGTTTGCACGCGGTCTTTCATCTCGCCACCAACTATTCGTACCGCAACGCTTCAACCGGATCTAAGCGCGCCGCGCGGCTCGCCGGAAAGATCGTCGTCACGCAAGAGGCGAGCAGCGAGAACCCGGCAATTAGGGCGACCTCTCCAATCTCAAGCTTCGCCGGGACGCCTTCAAGAAAGTAAACCTCCGCCGGAAAGAGATCGCGCCCTGCAATGAAGGAAAGACCGGTTTCGATGGCGTCAATATAGGTCACGAATAGCGCGCCCAAGATCACCCCGCAGACGGTGCCTACGAAGCCAATCATCGAGCCCGACAAAATAAAGATCCGCATGACGGCGCCCTGGGTCGCCCCCATTGTCCGCATGACGGCAATGTCGCCTGTTTTGTCCCGCACAAGCATGATCAGCCCAGAAATAATATTCAGCGAGGCAATGATAATAATCAGAAATAGGATCAACCGCATAACAAAGCGCTCAGTGCCAAGGGCGCCAAAATATGCGCTGAATTTCTGCTGCCAGTCCTCAATCGAGAAACCGGGCGCGGCTTGCAGAAGAGCGTCCCAGTAGCTGCGGATATTTTCTGGGTCTTCGACGCGCACTTCAATCTGTTGCGTCGTGTCGCCGTAATTGAAAAAGAGCTGCGCTTGCTCAAGCGGCATGAACGCGTAAACAGCGTCGTATTGGGAGTTTCCGACATTGTAAATTGCGCCAATCGTATAGACCTTACGCCGCAATGTGCGCCCAAAGGGCGTTTCCGCCCCACGCCCAGAAATGAGCGTGACCTGATCGCCAATATAAACGCCAAGCGCGCGCGCAACGCCGCTTCCAATAGCGATTTCATTTCCCCCTTTGTCGCCGACGCCAAAAGTTGCAAAAGAGCCCGCCGCCACATGTTCCGGATTTGTGATATATTGGATTTTGCGGAGATCGTCTGGCCTGACCCCGCGCACGATAACGCCCTGTTCGCCGCGTTCCGCACTCGCATAGACGGGCAATTCAATCATTGGCGTGGCGCTCGAAACACCCGGTACGGATAAAATACTGCTCGTAAGGCCGTCATAATCCGCGATTGCGGTATCGGACTGAATGAACGCATGCCCATTGGTTCCTAATAACTGGTCGAGCAAGGTTATGCGGAACCCCTGCATCACAGACATGACAATGATCAGCGTCGCGACCGCTAACGTAATCGCCACAAACGCGATGATAGAAATCAGCGAAAAACTATTGCCGTTGCGCGTTGCGCCAAGATACCGCCGGGCGATCATCCACTCGAAGGCCGAAAACGGGCCAGGCGAAGTCGTGGGTCGCAGGCCAAGTGCGTTGGTTGCGACGACCCTTTCTGCCGCTGCTGTCATCGTTAGCACTCCTGATACGCATCGTTAGACTGCGACGGTGAAACTGTTTGCGCGTTTACCCTAACGACCAGAACCGAAGTCAAAGTATCGGCCTGCGCCTTTAGCAACAAATCACAAGACCGCAAGCGCGTCCTTTACATCCTTTGCAACAACCTCGGAAACGGTATCGACACTGATTTCTCGGCGGTCGCCTGACTTTCGATCTTTCACTTCAATAACGCCATTTTGAAGGCCCCGAGGCCCGACGACGACTTGGTAAGGCAAACCGATGAGGTCCATCCGCGCGAACTTTTCGCCGGCCCGCCCTGACGTATCGTCGTAAAGCACTTCGACGCCCGCCGCTTCGAGCGACGAAACAATTTTTTCGCAAGCAGCATCGGTTCCTTCGTCGCCCTGCTTTAGGTTGACGACACCCACATGGAAAGGCGCGATGGACGCCGGCCAAATACAACCGGCCTCATCGTGGGAAGCCTCAATGACTGCGCCGAGAAGACGCGAAACACCTACGCCATAGGACCCCATTTGCACGGGCCTCTCGGCGCCGTCTGGCCCAGCGACGAGCGCTTTCATAGGAGCCGAGTATTTGTCGCCGAAAAAGAAAATGTGACCCACCTCAATTCCGCGTGCGTCTTCGCGGCAGTCCTCCGGCACGTTTTTTTCATAGGCTGTTTGCTCGTGCTTCTCATCCGTCGCTGCATAATACCCCGTGAACTGATCAACAATCGACGTCAAATCACCGGTGAAATCTGTATCGGCAGCAGGAACTGGCAAATCTAGGATGCGGCGGTCGCAGAACACTGCGCTCTCCCCGGTTTCAGCAAGCACAATAAATTCATGGCTTAAATCGCCGCCAATTGGTCCCGTATCGGCGCGCATCGGGATCGCGGAAAGACCCATGCGCGCAAACGTTCTCAAATAAGCGACAAACATCCGATGGTAGCTTTTGCGCGCGCTCTCCTCGTCGATGTCGAAGGAGTAAGCATCCTTCATAAGGAATTCCCGACCGCGCATAACGCCAAAGCGCGGACGGATTTCATCGCGGAACTTCCATTGAATATGATACAGTATCTTAGGAAGCTCTTTATACGACTTAACGCCAGCGCGGAAAATCTCGGTGACCATTTCTTCGTTGGTCGGTCCATAGAGCATTTCGCGGTCGGATCTGTCGTTGATGCGCAACATTTCCTTACCATACGCATCATAACGACCGCTTTCTCGCCAAAGTTCAGCAGGCTGAATTGTCGGCATAAGGAGCTCTATAGCCCCCGCCCTGTCTTGCTCTTCACGGACAATTTGTTCAATTTTTCGCAGCACCCGGTGGCCGAGCGGCAGCCATGCGTAAATGCCGGCGCCCTCCTGGCGGACCATCCCCGCGCGAAGCATCAACTGGTGCGATACAATTTGCGCCTCGGCGGGCGTCTCTTTCATGACGGGCAGGTAGTAGCGGCTCAAGCGCATATATCGGTTCCGTTTAGCCTGATGGAGGCGCGCCCGACGGTGGTGGTTTAGCCCCCACCCGCGGACGCATTTTTAGACATGGACGAGCGTAGTTTATCGGTGGTCGCCCAATGTTCAACCAAGTGGATCTGAAATGAAAAGCGCGGGACCATGGCGGCCCCCGCTAGCGAAGGTCAAACAAGTCCGCGAGCACGCTGTGGGCCGTCGGGATTGGGCCAGCGCCACGGCCGCGCGCCTGGAAGGTCGCATCACCTTCTATGACGGCGGCGTTTCCTTCACCCGGCAACTCATACAAGGGGTGGCTTGGCGAATTCGCCTTCACGTAGCCAATCTCCACCGACACCGACTCGCCCAGGTCTTTAATTGCTGTACGCTGCCGCCAAACGCCTTTGTCGTTGTCGATGGCGGCGCGAACATCGCTATCGAAAGGCGCGCAGTCGACGCTGCTAACCGGTTTCGGGCCAAAGGCCTCAAAGGCGAGGATCTTCGCCTTGGCGACTGCGTCGTCGCCAGACAAATCCGCGCTTGGATCCGCCTCAGCGAAGCCCGCCTCCTGCGCGGCGGCGACCGCGGCGTCAAAGTCGCGGCCAAGGGCAAGCTCGGAGAGAATATAGTTCACGGTTCCGTTAACGACCGCCGTGATACGACTGACCTGCCCAGCCGATGCAGCGCGACGCACAGTCTCAACTAAGGGCGCGCCGCCGCCGACCGATGCGCTATAGGCGAGACCGGCGTGCGCTTCCTTCGCGATTGCGTGCAAGTCGTCCACGTCGTCGGCTATCGCCTGTTTGTTTGCCGACGCAACGCTAATTCCCGCTTCAAGGGCCCGTCGCGTTAAATCAAGCCCCAACGTGCCGGACGAGAGCACGTCGACCAATATGTCCGGTCGCGCGCCAAGAATTTCATCAGGATCGCTCGTAAAATGGGCGCCGGCGCTCGCCTCCGGCCGCGCCTTCTCAAGATCGCGGACGAGCACTGTCTCAAGCTTAAACGCCTCGGGAAATGCAGCGAGCAGTTCCGCAAGCGCTCCGCCGACAACGCCGCATCCGGCCATCGCAATTTTGGTCGGCGCATGCTTGCTTGTGGGAAGTTCACTGTGCGGACGGACAAAGACTACGGAGACGCTGTTCTCCGACGGGGCATCTGCATGCGCCATGAGGTTTGCAGCGGCGCGGCGCACATTGAAGTCATCGCGCGGATCGTTTTCAGTAACCACGGCCTCAATGCCGCCAGCAAACCCGCCATCGCCTGGCGACTGACCGGCGGCGATGGCTGTTGCGTTGACGCCAGCCTCATCTAACGCGTTTAGAACGCGCAGCTTCCCGGCATCGCCTGAACCGCCGTCAAACCCAATGAGCACCGGCCTGCCGTCACGCACCAAGCGATAGGCTTCGGACACCAATCGATGGCGATGGGCCGCTGTTTCCAGCGCCCCACCAGTTACCAATAAAATTTCAAGCGGTTTTGAGTGGGCGGCGGGCGCCTCGTTCACTGGCGACACGCGGCCCCCTTCTTTCTATCGCTGAAAGCTAAACGGCGCTTGCAGGACTATATGCTTGCCGCAACCTGGCTTGGAAACGATGCGACACTTCTCGGCGCAACTTTCTGTTTCGGCGCTTGCCTGTCAAGCGCGGCGAGAAGATCAGCCGAAAGGTCTTCTGCGTGTTCAAGGCCAATAGAGAAGCGCACCAGCGTTTCCGAAATGCCTGCGATCGCACGCGCTTCCGGCGGCATCGATGCGTGTGTCATGGTCGCTGGAATACACACGAGGCTTTCAAAACCACCGAGCGATTCAGCGACCGTGAAAATGCTCAGGTCACGCAGCAGCTGCACGAC
>JBCCTV010000101.1:0-10735 GCA_039197915.1 Pseudomonadota bacterium
GTTGGCGTTCACTATCATTATGAAATCGTCATTGGCGCGAGCGGAAACAACCCAGTCGCGAGAGCTCTGAACCAGAAAATTACGCGCGACTATTCACCGGAATTCTTTGCCGCTTGGCATCTGCACAATACGATTGAGGTGGGAACGTTCGAGAATTTTCTACCAGCGCTGTACGATCAACGATCCGATCTTTCCAACTTGCATTACTCTAGATCTATGAACCCCATGGCTGACATGAATAACATTCAATCAGCTTACAGCACGTCTCTCTTCGAGGAGCGCGTTGCAGGGTATCAAAACGCAAAAGATCCATTTAAGTATCAGGACTCGGAAGAAGCGAGTTTCATCTGATCGTTCAAACACCTACTGAATTCAAACAAGAAAATCAGTACGCCTACACAAATGGAAATCGTTTCTCGAGACGCCATTCCCATCGTCCGCATCAGGCCCATCCCCCGCTCTGATTAAGTATGGCCCCTATTCAGCGGCGTTCTGCGCTGGGGCCCAACAATAGTCCTGCCAGTGTTTCTCGTTGACGCTTTGGATCGCCTTTAAAAAACTGACCGGCGGTTTTCCAACGAGCACGCGCAGTTTATCAGCCTATGTCGAGCCGCTTGAGTAAAAGCGTTCGATTTGGGTCTCGACGTTGCTTGGATCTCGTAGCATCAGTATAGATCGTCCATGGTTTCGTGGACCCGTGTTCCAGACGATGCACCTATCATTCGCCAGAAGCTCTCGCTTAGTTTTGAAGGGCCCAACGGTCATTACTCGATAGCTTTGTGCCCTAAGCTTCAAAGTTGTCTTACAGTTCATTTCGGTGGTGCGGAGGAACAGTGGCCGATTGCCACAAAGGAGGCTAGCGGCTCGGCCATTCGCCTTTGCGGAGTGGCGGATTGGGTACCGGAAATTTTGAGTATGTTTTGCTGGTTTGAACTGACGATCGGATCGCAAGCATCGATCAAATATTGGGGTAACCATGTCGTCTACCGAGAAGACGTGGCTAATTCCCCGTGACCAATAACGGTCCGCTTAACAGAAACATCGAATTCACACGCAACTGTTGTCCGCAATGCCGCCGAGAGCAGTCGTTCGAAGATTCCGTTTATAGGGCAGAGACGGCCCAATCCCTACCGCTCTTATTCTGTATGGCCCCTATTCAGCGGCGTTCTGCCTTGGCGCCCAACAATAGTCCTGCCAGTGTTTCTCGTTGACGCTTTGGATCGCCTTTAAAAAACTAACCGGCGGTTTTCCGACGAGCACGCGCAATTTATCGGCCTTTGTCGAACCGCTTGAGTAAAAGCTTTCGATGAGTTTCGGCGGCAGTCGGTAGAAACGCCGTAGGACTTTATGCCGGCCATCGGGGCGCTTTGCCACGCTTCCGATAAGCAAAATACTTATCAGTCACGGAGCCCTGCCGGAAGGTTCATCGAGGGAAATCTTGTTAGCGGCATTCGCCTGGTCAGTATCAAGACACTGCCCTTGCGCTGAAAACCATATGACATCTTCCGTTCTAAGATCGCTTTGGTTTTCAGGTGCAACACTCGCCGTGCCTCGCTTTCTATTGGGTGGTGTTTGACTTGATGCCGCTGAATGGCTGTCGAGGACGGATGGCTTTTCGAAACCACAACGGTAGCATGACGGGATGAAAGCGCCTGCCGATCACGACGTACAATTCGCCAAACCATGCCTGGAGGGTGTGGAAACGGTCTCGCTCCGATCCAAGCGCCGCTTTCCACGTCATGCCCACGACCAATTCGGGCTTGGCGTCATGCGCGCGGGCGCCCACGCTTCGTGGTCAGAATCTGGTCAGATTGAAGCCAGCCAGGGCGATCTGATTGCCGTCAGCCCAAACGAAATCCACGACGGCGCACCGATCGGTGAGGGGCGCAGCTGGGAGATGGTCTTTGTTGAGCCCGCGACCGTCGTTCGACTGGTCGGGAGGGAGGCGGCCGCTCGCGAATTCGGCTTTGCGGCCAAGCGGGCGCCGGCCCTAATGGTCCATCTTGAACATACGCTGTTGTCGCTTCGTGTTGGCGACGCAGCGGCCGCGGAAGAGGCCATCACCGCACTGCTCTGCGATGCTTTGATCGAAGCATGCCCCATCGGCGATCGTCGTCCATCGCTTGCAACGAACCTGGTTCTTGAACGCATTCTCGATCGGCCTGAGACGCCCCCTTCGCTCGATGAAGTCGCGGGCCTGATGGGTATGCACCGCACGGGCGCATTGCGCCGGTTTCGCCGCGAAGTTGGCGCCACGCCGCATGACTACGCTATGCAGATCCGACTGCGGCTCGCCCGACGCGCCCTGGCCGCGGGGCGCAAGCCTGCCGAAGTGGCTTTAGACCTCGGCTTTGCAGACCAGAGCCATTTCTCCCGGTCCTTTGTGAGGCAGTTTGGCCTGCCGCCCGGCCGATACCGATCAGCAAACGCCACTATCGTTCAAGACTGAGGGTGTGGCCTCGATCTACAAGGCCGCATGTTCTTTCAATACGATCCTGAACTCGGCAACACCTTTCCCCAATTGTTGACCGGACTCGTTGTTGTTCGAGACCTACCACCCGACATTGACGTTCAAGCAAGCACCAGTCGCTTGCTGGGCGATGCGCTTTGCCGCCTCGCTCGTGGGCCGGAGGGTGAGATGCCTGCAATCCAGGCTTGGCGTGCAGCCTTCTCGACCATGGGACTAAAGCCGACACAATATCGGTGCGCTTCGGAAGCTTTGTTGCGGCGGCTGCGCAAAGACGGCGTGTTGCCCACGCTTCATCCTGTCGTGGACGTATGCAACGCCGCTTCCGCCGCTCATGCCGTCCCCGTCGCGGCCTTCGACATCGAAAAGGTTGTGGGCCAATTGACGGTGCGACCCGCCACGGGCGACGAGGACTATCGGACGTTTGGCGGAACTGCCGAAACTCCCAACGCTGGTGAGATCATTTTTGCCGATGATGGCGGCAGCGCCCATGCCCGTCGGTGGACCAATCGTCAGAGTGCGGCATCAGCGGTCTCATCGAGGACACGCAAGGCCCTAATCGTCATTGAAGCTTTGCATGACGACGCCGAGGTCGACGTTTCGGCGGCCCGAGACGCTCTGGCGAACGTCTTCAAAGAATTAGGTACAGAAGTTCGTACGGGAACGTTGCGCAGCGGGACCGGACAATTTGCAATGGACGGAGAAAGATAATGAGTTGGGAGTTTTTGGTCACCGCCCTCGTCGTTGTGCTGATGCCGGGAACGGGGGTCGTCTACACGCTCGCGGTGGCTATCGGTCAGGGCTTACGCCCAAGCCTCCTCGCGGCGCTCGGGTGTACGCTGGGCATTGTCCCGCACATGATGGCTTCCATCTTAGGCTTAGCAGCTGTTCTCCATGCCAGCGCTGTCGCGTTCCAGCTCGTCAAACTGGCTGGTGTGGCCTACCTGCTTTGGATGGCTTGGAATATGTGGCGTGGTCGCGGCGCCCTGACGATCGAGGGGCGCAACAAGAGGGCGCCAGTTCTGAAGGTGATCAGAGATGGCGTCGCCCTGAACCTGCTCAATCCAAAACTGTCGGTCTTCTTCTTAGCATTCCTGCCGCAGTTTATCCCCGTCGACGCCCCCGGTGCTGAACAGCGCATGTTTGGGTTGGCCCTTGTGTTCATGGCCATGACCTTTGCTGCTTTCGTCCTCTACGGAGCTTTCGCCGCCTTGCTTCGTGACCGTGTCCTGTCCAGGCCACATGCGATGGCGTGGTTACGCAGGACGTTCGCGGGCTCGTTCGCGCTTCTCGGCCTCAAGCTGGCTTTCGCCATGCGGTAGGGGCCTATGGATTTGCCAACCTGTGAGTAAACCCAAAGCCCTCCGGCGGTATATATCGGAAATGCAGTCAGGTGGGCTCGTATCGATAGGCGCCAGTCGCGTTCAATCGCCGCGTTCCATGAGTAGCTTAAGCTCGCAAATCCGGACGCTGACCATCTTTCAATCGACGACCGCTTTTGGCGAATTTTTGCCGCTCACTCTGTTCGTCATCAACGTACCGTTCACGGATCAATCTGCCGTTCGATCTTAAGGCGCGGAACGTTTACAACGGGCCACATTCCCCCGCTCTGATTGAGTATGGCCCCTATTCAGCTGCGTTCTGCCCTGGCGCCCAACAATAGTCCCGCCAGTGTTTCTCGTTGACGCTTTGTATCGCCTTTAAAAAACTGACCGGCGGCTTTCCGACGAGCACGCGCAGTTTATCGGCGTTTGTCGAGCCGCTTGAGTAAAAGCGTTCGATGAGTTTCGGCGGCAGGCGGTAGAAACGCTGTAGGACTTTATGCCGGCCATCGGGGCGTGCTGCATAAAACAGAAAGCGCGATAGCATCCGGTAAAAGGCGCGGTCGCTCCACCTCTTCTTCGCGTGCGCACGGGTGAGAGAAAAGAGCGCTGATCCAGATACGTCCGACGCATTGGCGACCAAATCGGCAAGGCGGGCGGCGTCGGGCAATGAATATCCCGTCAACGGATGAAAGAGACCGGCCGAAAGCCCGCCCATGGAAACGCCGTCGACACCGTCTTCTAAATGGGCGTCGATATCGCCGGCAAGAGCGATGGGGAGAATACCCTCCTCCTCGCGGAGGACATCTTGAATTTCCCAGCCTTTATCGGCGCAGTAGGTTTTTATCTGTTGGCGTAGCTTATCACGGTCGAGCGATGCCCCGTCCGCATAATAAGTGTCCTCAATGAGGGCGACGTTTTCCGAAAATGGTAGAACATAAACAAATCTGTACCCGTCTGATTGGGATACGGTGGCGTCCATGATGATCGGCGTTGTCACGCCATGGGGCTTTTTGAACCGAATTTCCTGGCCGAGGAATTTTTGAAAGCCGAGCGTTAAAGCATCATTTCCCCGTTGCCCGCGCACATCGAGGACAGCGCGCGCTTTAATTCGGCGTTGGTCTTCAAGCGTAACGCCGTCCGCGTCCACATCGGCGGCGCGAACGCCCAGGATCAGCCGATCGCCGAGCGCCGGGGCCACAACGTCGTGCAAACGTTCGGACGTGATTGACCTGTAACCGGTCTCAAGCGTCCGGGTATGCTTTGGAAAACGCACCTCTTGGCGCGGCCAGCTATGGACGACAAGCTTATCAAGCCAGGATGCAATTTCGGATGGGACGTCGCTTTCGTGAAACGACCAGGTGTGGTTTCCGCCTAGCGTCTCACCCTGCTCGATCAAAGCGATTTTAACGTCTGGCCGGGTCTCAGCGATGCGCCAAGCCGTCAACGCGCCCGCGAGCCCGCCGCCGACGATCGCCAGATCGACGCTTTCATTCTGCATGCTTGGTTGGCCCTGCTGGTGTTCCCTTGTGTGTTCTTGTTCCGCCATTCGCGCATCCTCACCGAACGACGCCGCTTAGCCGCCTTACGATCAAAAGGCGCCATTTCGGCGATTGCTGCCCAAGCCGCCCAACCCACTCGCACCCGGGTGAAAATTGACCCGCAATGAGCAACGGCAAGCACCCATACCAGAACACGGAGCGAGTGTAAATTTGAATTGACAATTGTTACCGTCAAGTCGCCAATACACTGGGATACGAGACACCGGATTGCGAGACCAGGGACGCGAGCAGAGATAAATGACCCTCACTGTGCTACTCACCCTTGGCCGGCTTCCAAAGGCGCTCGAACTCGCGCGCGCTCTGGCTGGCGCTGGAAACCGGGTAATTGTTGCCGAGCCCTTCGCGCGCCACCTCTGCGCGCCGTCGCGCGCTGTTGCAAAATCCGTAAAAGTGCGCCCGCCAGCGACAGACTTAAATGGGTATACGGAAGACCTTCGGCGGATCGTGCGAGAAGAAGGCGTCGACGTCATTATTCCAATTTCGGAAGAGGCGCCCTTCGCCATTATCGCCGCCGAGGCCATGGGCACAGGGGTTCACTTAGCCTCACCACCGTTCAGGACGATTGCAACGCTGCATGACAAACTCGCCTTCATCGAAACGGCATCTCGCTTGGGGCTGCCGACGCCTCAAACGTTCTCAGCAGACGATGGCCGGGCGGACCGCCTTAAGACATCGTCTGACTACGTTGTAAAACCACGAAACGGCTGTTCCGGCATCGGGGTTTCGTTTCACAAAAAAGGCGACGCGGGGCCCACGCGCGCCGACCGGCAAAACTTCGTTGTCCAAGAACGCGCTTACGGGCGGCTCGTCAGTATACAGCTCTTGGTCCGCCGGGGCGAGACCGTTGGCTCTGTCGCCTATAAAGGCACAGCGTTCTCTGGCTCTGTCGCCGTGCAGTTTGAACGGGTCGATACCGCCGAGGCGGCGCTTTCCTGGGCGAAGGCCTTCGCGCACCGCTTCGAGTATGACGGCTTTATCGCCTTTGACATGGTCCTTGACGATCAAGCCACGCCGGAAAAGGTGATGGTGCTCGAATGCAATCCGCGCCTGACAAGCGGCGTGCATTTTTTTCACGCGGATGATCTTGCCGCCTTCGCCCTCGGTCGCTCTTTTTCGGCCCGCGCGCGGCTTAAACCAGAAACGAGACTTCAAGAAGGACACACCGCCTTGCTTGAGGCCTATGGCCAAATCCTAAAGCCGCGCCGGTGCTTTAAAAGCTTGCGAAATGCATTTTCAACGCGCGACGTATTATGGTCCGCACACGACCCTCTCCCCTTCCTGTTGATGACGCCAATGTCCTGGGGCGTCCTCAAGCGCGTCGCCTTCGAGGGCATGAGCTTTGGCGAGGCGGCAACGTGCGACATCGCCTGGCGCGGAGAGCCGAGCGCCCCCGCCGAACCGATATCGACGCCTGCCCGTGAGCCTCAACCGATGGCGGTCGCCAATGATTGAAGCAGCAACGCCTGGACGCCCAATAAAGAGCCCTCGCGGGGCGACACCGCGCGGACCCGGCTCCCCAGCAAATGTTTCAGTCGCGCTTGCGCACGCGACACATGATCTGGGTCGCGGGCCGCGTGGTGAGACGGGCGGCGGGCCTAACCTCGGCACCGTTCTCAACCTCAAAATCAAACGCGCGCGCGAGCTGCGCAATGATCAGTGTACTCTCAATCGTCGCGAAACCGGCGCCAACGCAAGTGTGGGGGCCGAGGCCAAATGGGATATAAGCGCCGGTGGCAACCTCTTTCTCGCGAGCCGGCATAAACCGATCCGGATCGAAGGCGTCAGGGTTTGGCCAGATCCTGCGATGGCGATGCAGCGTCCACGGAGCGATCATAATCAAGGCGCCGCGGCGCACTTTATAGCGCCCGATACGACCAGACTTTTCAGCGACGCGCGGCATGAACGTGATCGGCGGGTAAAGCCGCAACGCTTCGCGGAAAACGCTGCGCACGAAGGGCATTGTTTTCGCCTGGTCAAACGAGATCGGACCGTCGCCGGCGACGGTCTCCACTTCCTGGCGCACGCGCGCCAGAATTTCGGGCCGCGTCCCGAGGATAAAAAAGACCCACGTCAAAACGCTCGCCGTCGTTTCATGACCCGCGAGGAAAAACACACCGAGCTGGTCAATCAACTCATCCCGGGTAAACGGCGCCCCGGTGTCTTTGTCGCGAGCCGCGATCACAGCGCTCGCAATGTCATTATAAGTCCCGGTTTCATCTTCCAGGTGGGTGTCGATCAAGTCGCCAAGCCGTGCGCGGATACGCCGGCACGCCGCCAAAACATGATCCTCTTGGCGCACTTGCGTCCAGGCGGGATCAACGATCAGACGCCAAATCTTCACCTGCGCCACGTCGCGCTCGAAAAGCGCAAAGTCGTCGAAGACTTCGCGCGCGATTTCAGACTGCAGCGACACCGAAAACACCGTACGGCAAATAATGTCCGCAGTCAGATGGCTCATCGCCAGATCGAGAGAGAAGGCGTCGCCCGAGCCCGCGGTTTCACGAAGCCTCGCTTCATAATCGTCAACGGCGCCGGTCATCGATTGGTAGGCGAGCGTCAGGCGCATCATTGTAAACGCCGGATCAATCATGGCGCGTTGCCGGCGCCATTTCGGACCGTCCGATACGAAAATCGAATCGCCGATCAACGGCTCAAGGGCGCCAACCATCAGATCGCTTTTTGGAAAAATACCATCCGCATCAAGCATAATTTCGCGAACAAGCGAGGGCTCATTGAAAAGCATAATCGATCGTCGCGAGTAACCGAGATAGCCGGCGTCCATGGAATAGGCCGCACCCGGAAGCAGGCTCAGGAGATCGCCGTCGCCGCGCATCACCGTTCGAATAAGGGCGGCTACCGGCGGCAACAGGGATGGGCGCGGCGGTGTATAGAAACGGCTTTTCGCGTCTTCGACAAATCCTTGCATCCAACCGCCGCCTTTTTCATCCGTCATCAAATAACAAACGAGAGGGATCGCCCATGGCGCTAACCCACCAATTGTTTGACACGCTGGTCGCCTTGCACATCACCACCGGTGCGCCTGGCTTAATTAGTTTCTGGGCGCCCATCGTGACGAAAAAAGGCGCAAACCTCCACCGTTTTTGGGGCAAGTTCTTCACAATTTCGATGATCGCGACGGGCTGCTTTGCGCTGGGCATGTCCACGCTGTCGATCCTCTTTCCAATGACGACGCACCCGCACCTTGTCGACCACCCGGAATTTTCCGATCCGGAGCTTATTGCCGGCATTTTCGGGCATATGATGTTTTTCCTCGCAATTTTGACCATCAATCTGGCGTGGTACGGATGGTCCTGCGTAAAAAACCGGGGCGACCACCAAAAAAATAGGGCCTGGCATATTCTTACTTTGCAGGTCCTCCTGACCGCGGCGGCGATCAATTGCGTCGCCCACGGCGTGCGCCTCGGCCAGCCAATGATGATCGGCATCACAACAATCGGCTTTGCCACGGTCGCAACGAATATGTGGTTTATTGCGAAGGTTAAGCCGCGTCCCGTTGATTGGCTCCTTGAACACATCAAAGCCCTGATTGGTACGGGAATTTCGGTTTATACGGCCTTTTTCGCCTTTGGCGCTGTACGGATGATGCCAGAGCTTGCCTTGACCCCGGCGCTCTGGTCCGTGCCGCTCGTCACGGGGCTAGGCCTGATTTTATATCACCAACGCAGCGTTACGCGGCAATTCCGCCGCCCACGGATGGCGACGCCGAAACCAGCGGCGGCAGAATAGGAGTCCAGTGTGAGAAGTATGAAAAAAGGAGACGTCGTCATTGTCGGCGCGGGCGTCGGCGGGCTTACCGCCGCGATCGACCTGGCAAGGGAAGGCTTTCAGGTCACGGTTGTTGAACGCGGCCCTGAACCTGGCGGCAAAGTCCGTCAAGAAACAATTGGCAACACCGGCGTCGACGCCGGCCCGACAGTGTTCACCATGCGGTGGATATTCGAAGCCCTATTTGAAGAAGCGGGCGCATCCTTTTCTGACTTTGTCACTCTAACGTCAGCCGAAACCCTTGCACGCCACGCCTGGACGCAAGGGGGCGCGCTTGACCTCTTCACAGACCTTGATCGATCCGCAGACGCCATCGCCGCCTTCGCAAGCCCTGCCGACGCGCAAGGCTACCGGGATTTCTGCCGCCAGCGAGCCGGCATTTTTTCGACGCTGCGCTCGACTTTTATTGCAAACCAACGCCCCTCCTTCGTTGATTTTTGCCGACGGGTTGGCCTGACCAACATTGATAAACTCCTCGGCACACGGCCTTTAACAACCCTTTGGTCGGAACTTGGCCGCCACTTCAAAGACGAGCGTTTGCGGCAGTTGTTTGCTCGGTACGCCACCTATGTGGGGTCATCTCCGTGGGCGACGCCGGCAACGCTTATGCTTGTCGCCCATGTGGAACACGAAGGCGTTTGGTACGTGGACGGGGGGATGCGCGCGCTCGCCACCGGATTGCAATCCTTCGGTGAAACGCTGGGCGCCGAATATCGGTTCAACGCCCATGTGAAATCGATCGACGTCAAGGACGGCGCCGCCGTCGGCGTAACGCTTGAAAATGGCGACACAATTAGCGCTGACGCCGTCGTCTTTAACGGAGACAGCAACGCGCTCGCCTCTGGGCTCCTCGGCGACCAAGCAACCAGGGCGACGCCCGGAACGCCAGAGCGAGCGCGCTCTTTATCCGCGGTGACTTGGTGCGTTGAAGCCGAGGCGGAAGGCTTTGATCTCGACCACCACAATGTCTTCTTTAGCGAGAATTATCGCGAAGAGTTCGATGCGATCTTCCAGCGCGGGGCTTTCGCGCAACGCCCGACCGTCTATTTATGCGCCCAAGACCGCGGCGTAAACGGCGCGGCGGACGGGCCGGAGCACATGCTCCTTTTGATCAACGCACCGGCGGACGGCGACAAAAAGCAGTACCGTGACGATGAAATCGAGGATCTGCAGGGCCGCATGTTGGCTGTGCTCGCCGATTGCGGCTTGCGCCTGCGCTTTGCAGACCACGCGCCCGTCGTCACAACGCCTACTGATTTTAACGCCCGCTTCCCTGCGACCGGCGGGGCGTTATACGGGCGGGCAAGCCACGGGATGACCGCAAGCTTCCAGCGGCCTGGCGCAAGCACGAAAGTTGGCGGTCTTTACCTCGCCGGCGGCTCGACCCATCCGGGGCCGGGCGTTCCCATGGCCGCCATGTCCGGGCGCCTTGCGGCGGCGCGCCTGTCCCATGACACGCTAAATTAAGGACCACGGAAAGACTATCGACTAAGCGCGAAGGCGCGCTGAAAATAGGCTCAGGAGCGCCAACGGTTTTCGACTAGAGCGTTTTCCGATCAAGTGGGGACCGGTTGGGGGTCAAGAAAACGCGACAAAAC
>JBCCTV010000102.1:0-10706 GCA_039197915.1 Pseudomonadota bacterium
CCGCGAGAGACGCCGGCGTTGCAATTTGTAAGGCGCGCTGACGCTGGTGCGTCTCCCCGCCGAGCGTTCCGGTTAATCGCCCAAAGCGTGGGGACGCCGAAAGCTGGCTCTGGCGCCCCCCTTTTGGAACGCTCCCCGTGGTAACGCTAGTCACTGGCGGCGCCGGCTTTGTCGGCAAGCATCTCGTGGCGGCGTTGCGCGCCCGCGGCGAGAAAGTGCGGGTACTGGATATTAAGCCTGTCACCTATGTCGATGCGATCGCCGGGTCCGTGACCGACGGGCGCTCCGCCGAAGAAGCCTGCGACGGCGCTACAAGCGTTTTCCACCTCGCAGGCGACGCGCGCCTCTGGGCCCCGAATGCGCGGGTCTTTGATGAGGTCAACCACCAGGGCACGCGGGTGATGTTGAAGGCGGCGCGCGCGGCTGGCGTCTCGCGCTTTGTTCAGTGTTCAAGCTTAACGACGCTCGTTGCCGCTGAGGTGCCCATTGGGCCTTCTGTCGCCAATGAAAATACGCGCATTCCTCCTGAAAGATTGATCGGGCCCTACCCGAAATCGAAAGCGCGCGCTGACGCCGCGGTTGAGGAGGCCGTCGCGGAGGGGTTCGACGCATCGATCGCTATCCCGACCGAACCGCTGGGCGCCGGCGACGACGGCCTGACACCGCCGACGCGGATGATGCTTGATTTTGCCCGTGGTAAAACACCTGCCTATATCAATTGCACGCTAAATTTCGTACCTGTCGAATGCCTGGCGGATGGTTTGATCGCCGTTCGCGATAGGGGGGATTGCGGAGAAAAATATCTACTTGGTGGGCAGAATATCCCTATGCAAACTTTACTTGAGGCGCTTGGGCGCATGGTTGGGCGGAAAATGCCGCGGCTTGCTTTGCCCTATTCTTTCGCCCTTGCCGCCGGCATTGTTGACACCCATATAGTGTCTAGGATTACAGCAAAGGAGCCGAAAGCCCCGCTCACCGGTGTGCGCCTGGCAGGGCGTCAGGTGTCATTTTCGTCTGAAAAATCAGCGAGTTCGCTAGATTGGCGCGCCAGTGATTTTAATGCTGCATTGCAGCAAACCGTCGACTGGTTCCGTGAAAAAGGAATGATTTCTTAACGGATGAAATTGGTGATTTGTATACGTCTTTTGGTGAGTTCCAGCGCCTCAATTCGGTGATATTGACGAAATGTCGCATCGGGCGCATCTTAGGGGGCGACGAATCGGTTTTAGCGGTTGAGGTGATAGTATGAGCGCTACCGTGCCTATGTTTTGTGAAGCGCCAAGTCGCGTTTCGACGGTTTTAGAGTTGCGGGCCCCGCTCGAGCTTTTAAAGTTTCCCCAGAACATCCGTAACCTGAGCAAAGCGCCGCGGGGCGATGGCAGGCCTGTTATGCTTTTGCCGGGCTATTTAGCGGGTGAGCAGTGGATGACGCCATTGCAGCAATATTTGAGCTTCATTGGCTATGAGGTCGACGCTTGGGGGCTCGGCGTTAATCGCGGCGACGTTGAAGGCGATATTGCGCGGTTCGGCGAGCGTGTTGCGGAAGCCTTTGAGGCGAATGGCGAGCGGCCGATTACGCTTGTTGGGTGGAGCCTTGGCGGCATCATTGCACGCGAGACCGCAAGGCTTGAGCCAGATCGGGTCCGGGAAGTCATTACGCTTGGTACGCCAATTATTGGCGGGCCTAAATATACAGCACTCGGCGCAATTTACGCGGCCTCGCGGGGGATCGACCTCGACGCTTTTGAAAAGGAAGTCCACGCTCGGAACGCCCAAGGGCTGACCCAGCCTGTGACGTCAATTTACAGCAAAAATGATGGTATTGTCGGCTGGCGCGCCTCGCTCGATGTCTACAATTCCCAGGCGAATAATATCCAAGTTGGCGGGTCGCACTTTGCGCTAGGCTTCAACCCCACCGTTTGGCGAACGATCGCTGATGTTATGGCCATGTCGAAGGACGCCGCCTGAGCCTGCGACGCCCGCCAAGCAAATAAGCGATGCAGTAACAGCGCATGTTCTGTTAAGAGCCCGTTATAACGGTCTAGGGTTTTTCTTTAACCTGTCTTGCGCGCTGTATGAGGACCCCCTTCGCTGATCCGACGCCGCCGCCAGGCGCGCGAGCGCCTAATAATCGCATTATGAGCAGCAGAGCGAACTGCGCTCCAGAGTTTACTCCAAGTGGTGATTTCGCCCATCGTCTGGTCATGTCTGCAGGTATTGAAACCCCGTCCAATGAGGCGAAAGCAAAAGCCGTTTCGGCCAGCGCTCTTCCGGAGGGAACCTCTGTGGATAGAGCCCCAACGGATTGCTCGACTGCAAGCGCTGGCCGGGAATTCGATTTTGGCGACCTCGAAAGGGCGTATGCAGCATTTGACGAGACCGGCTACGTCATATTCGAGCGTGTACTGAGCGCTGGGACCCTGCAAGATATCCGCAATGCCCTCAAGCCTTTTATCGATCGTGAACTCCTTGGGCGAAACGAGTTTGAGGGGCTGCGCACCAATCGCATCTATGCGATGCTTGCTAAAGCGCCGGTTTTTGCTGATCTCGTGACGCACCCCCTCGCGATGGCGTTTGTACGCCGCGACCTGGGCGCGGATGCGCTCCTCTCAGCCTGCCTTGCGATTAATCTGCACCCTGGTGAAACGGCGCAGCCCTGGCATTTTGACGACAGCCATTACCAGTGGCCGCGGCCGAGACCGTCGCTTGGCGTCAGTGCGTTTTGGGCGATTGATCCGCTGACAGATGAAAATGGCGCAACGGAAGTTATTCCTGGTAGCCACCTCTGGGAAAGCGACGAGATAGAGGGTGCGGTTGCGCCCGCTGATTTTAAGAAAGCCCAGGCTTCAATTGGCCAGTCGTCAATAGACCAGTCATCAATGGACCAGGCGTCAATTGAAGGCGCGCGCGCCGACGGGACAAAGGCGCTTATGCCCGCCGGCAGTCTGATGCTTGCGAAGGGCACGTTGTGGCACCGCGGTGGGGCAAACCGTTCGGACGCGTCGCGGCTTCTCATAACGCCGCAATACTGCCCGGGTTGGACGCGGCCCCTTGAAAACATGTCCCTCGCCGTACCGCCGGCGATCGCCAAAGATCTGCCGCCGGAAGCGCAAGCCTTGCTCGGCTACAGCATCCACGCGCCGTTCATGGGGTATGTGGATGGGCGACACCCGAAGCGCGTGCTGGATTGAACCGCCAAGCTTCTCAAACGCGCTTCAACGGTCCCTGATCAAGCCGGTGGCCGGCGGCTTAATGCTATAAACAACGTCAGTGTGCGCGCTTTTGGAATGTGCGCCCCTTCCAAGCGCCGCCGCGGCCACGCGCATGCCGTAACGCTGAGTCGATTGTCATCCCCATATAAAGGCTCGCCGCGACGGGAAGCAGGAACAATCGCCAGCCATCGACCCTATAAAGCTGCGCAGTGGGGCGATAGGCGCGGGCCATTAAAAGCGTCGCCGTAGCGCCAGCCAGCAAAACTGCTGTGTCGCCGGAGAATAGTCCGACCAAAAGTGCGAGCGGCGGGACCAGGTAAACGAGCGCGAGGCCGGCGATCGCGACCGCCAAAGCTCGCCAGGAATAGTCGAGCTGCGTAAAAGCGGTGCGCGCGACCATCGTCCAAATGGAATCGAGGCGACGGTTATCGCGTAGGCTCACCACCGTATCGTCTGAGACGTAGACCTCGCAGCGGCGGTCGCCACCCGCTTTCATTGCAGCCGCCAGCGCGCAATCGTCGATCAGGGCGTCGCTGATCGCGCCAAACCCACCAATGGCCTCAAGGTCTTTTGCGCGCAGCAGAACACAACCGCCCGCCGCGGCAGCGATCGCGTTGGCGGGTTCATTCGCCGCCGGGAACGGATAGAGCTTTTGAAAAAAGAAAATGAAGGCGGGGACCAAAAGCCCGCCCCAAAAGCCGCGCGCGTCTAACCGCGCCATCAGGGAGAGGAGCGCCAAGCCGCGGTATTCCGCGGTTGAAACCAATAAACGCAAAGAGCCGGGGGCGTGCAGGATATCGGCATCGGTCAGGAGCACGTAGTCGGCGGGAGGCCTCATCCTTAAAGCGGCGTCATAACCCTGCTGCAGCGCCCAAACTTTGCCTGACCAGCCTTCGGGCGGCGTCGAGCCCTTGATGACCCTCAGAAAGTCGGAGCGCCCGCTGCTTTTTTGGGCAGTTTTGTTTGGGCTCTCTTTTGCGCTATCTGGGGCGCCCTCCGCGGCGCTCTCAATCGCCTTTTGCGCGATTTCAGCGGTGCCGTCGTCCGATTGATCGTCAACGAGGAGCATCGAAAAGTCGCCAGGGTAATCAGACGCCAAGTGGGCTTTCACCACAGGGGCGATTGTTTCCGCCTCGTTTCGGGCGGGGACGATGGCGACTACGCGCGGCCAGTTTTTTTCGCGGTCGTGGCGCTGGGCTGCTTTTGCGCGGACCAAAACCTCTTGTTCCAGCAAGGTCGCATCCGCCCAGAAGCCGTTTCGAAAGGCGACCAAGCCGATCCACGCGCCCAACGACGCGAACGCTAGCAACGGTGTTAACGCATGAGCGATCATAACCGCCCGCCGCCCAGCGCAAGCCTTTGGTGGTGTTGTTTCATGGTTGAGGCTACCTTAAACGATTGCGAGGGGCGAGCGCGATCCGCCCCTTTGAAGTGCTACTGGTGACTTACGCCCGATGACATCAACGCTACAAGCAGACCCCAAAGCCCCCGCAGCCGCAGACGCCCCTTCTTCCGCGGTCGCCCTTGGGCAAATAAATGCTACGGCGTCGGTTGACGGTCGGAGCGCGCTTGAAACGCCGTCTGGAAAAAATGCGTCGACTGAGAATTTTCCGGTCGGCTCCTTCCTGCTGCCAAAAGCCCTGCGCCCGCATGTGGCGACGTTCTACGCTTACGCCCGCGCGATTGACGACATCGCCGATAATGGCGCCGTGCCGGCCGACGAACGCATCCGGCGGTTGCGCGCCTTCGATGCGGCGTTGACCGGTGAGGCCGTAAGCGACGGGGCTGAAAAAGCGGTCGCCCTGCGCCAGAGTTTAAGTGTCTGCGGCGTCACAAATCGGCACGGCCGCGATTTGATCGCAGCCTTTATTCAGGACTGCGAAAAGTCCCGCTATGAGACCTGGGACGAGTTAATCGGGTATTGCGCCCTCTCGGCCAATCCTGTCGGCCGGTACCTTCTTGATCTGCACGGAGAAGATCCGGCTGGATACAAATATTCAGACGCCCTTTGCACTGTTCTGCAAATCGTCAACCACCTACAAGACTGCGGCGATGATCGGCGCGATATGGACCGGGTTTATATCGTGCAAAGTTGGTTGCGCGCGGCCGGCGGCGACATCGACCTGATCGACAAGCTGGAAACCGCGCCGCCATTGCGCGCAACAATTGACCAGATGCTTGACGGTTGCGAGCAGATGATGCTTGACGCACGACGATTGCCAGGGGCGTTGAAAAGCCGACGCTTGGCGATGGAGTCAGCGATTATCGTGCGTCTTGCGGACCGATTAATCACCCTACTGCGCAATGGCGATCCGCTGGCGACACGGGTCGCCCTATCAAAGCTTGACTTTGTCTCTGCTGGGTTTCGCGGCGCCATAGCAGGGTTTCTATCGGCGGGCAGGGGGGCGGTAAAACCATGACCGCCGTTATGCACGCCACTGACGATGACGCCCGCCGGCACGCAAGCGAAACCGTGCGCCGATCGGGTACGTCTTTTGCTGCCGGTATGAGAATTTTATCGCGCCCCCGACGCGAGGCCATGTACGCGATTTACGCCTTTTGCCGCGAAGTCGACGATATCGCCGATGAGGGCGACGATCTCGAGCAAAAGCGGGCGGGCCTCACCGCGTGGCGACGTGAAGTTGATCTGATTTTTTCCGGCCGACCTGAAACGCCAACGGGCCGGGCGTTGCTTGAGCCCGTGCGCGATTTCAACCTGTCGAAAAAAGAATTTATACTGATTATTGAGGGTATGGAGATCGACGCTAACGGCCCCGTGGTCGCGCCGAGCTTCGAGAGTTACTGGGCCTACACCAGACGCGTCGCTGGCGCCGTTGGCCTCCTGTCGATGCGGGCGTTTGGCGCGCCTGAGACCGACACAGCCGATCGCTTCGCCCTGTCGCTGGCTGACGCCTTACAGACAACCAACATTCTCCGCGATGTGGGCGAGGACGCGGAACTCGGTCGGATATACTTGCCGCGTGAGCTTCTCGAGCAGCACCAGGTTGAACCTAATCCGGCGACCCTATTGTCCGCACCGGGATTGCCGGGTGTTGCTGAAACGTTAGGCGATATCGCAAAGACCAAGTTTCTTGATGCGCGCAAAGCCCTGCAAGCCCTTGACTGGCGGGTTCTGCGGCCAGCGCTACTCATGATGGGCGTTTATGAAGCTTATTTAAACCGCATGATCGCGCGCGGTTGGGACCGGATTGGCGAGACAGTTGAGCTTTCTAAAGCGGAGAAACTTATGATTGCTGCGCGCTATGCGATTGCGCCGCCGCTCAAGCCGACGCTTTAGGCGCTGCCGATACTGATGTCTGATAATATTCCTTGTACATATATTGTGGGCGCCGGACTTGCGGGTTTGGCGGCCGCGGTGCGCCTCACTGAAGCCGGCCGAAAGGTTCAAGTTCTTGAATCAGCCGGCAACGCTGGCGGGCGTTGCCGCTCGTTCCATGACCGCACGCTTGATCGCATGATCGACAATGGCAACCACCTGATTATGTCCGGCAACAAATCGGCTTTGTCATTTTTAGACCGCATAGGCTCGCGCGATCCGCTCACGGGACCGGAATTTGCCGAATACCCTTTTGTGGATATCGCCAGCGGCGCGCGCTGGAAAGTCCGCATTAACGAGGGGCCGATCCCGTTTTGGGTGTTCGATAAAAAATGGCGTGTCCCGGGGTCGCGTGTGCTCGACTACATTAAGGCTGCGCGGATTGCGCTTGCGGGTCCAAGCAAAACCGTCGCTGACGTGGTCGATAAAAATAATATTCTTTACAAAAACTTTTGGGAGCCCTTGACCCTCGCGGTCTTGAACACAACACCGCAGATTGGCCAGGCGAAACTTCTTTGGGCGGTCATTCGCGAAACCTTTGCACTTGGCGGCCAGGCGTCAACGCCGCTTGCGGCCAGGGAAGGGTTGGGCCCCGCATTTATCGATCCGGCCCTTGCGTTTTTGCTGAAAAAAAATGCGTCCGTCCGGTTCAACGCGCGCGTGCGCGAGGCGCGCTTTAGCGGCGAGAGACTGACGGCTCTCAAGGTCGGTGAGGAAGAAATTCCCATTACGGAGCAAGACACGGTGGTCTTTGCGATACCGCCGTCGCGCCTAAAGCAGCTATTAGACGGCGTTGATCCGCCTGAAGACAACGCCAGCATATTAAACGTGCATTACCGAACGGCCTCACCGATACCGACGGCGGCTCTGGGCCGCTCACCCTTTATCGGCATGCTTTCAAGCGACGCCCATTGGGCTTTTGTGCGTGACGATGTTGTTAGCCTCACGGTCTCGGCGTCCCACGAGGTAGGCCTTGATGAAACGCCGAATGCGCAAGTCGTTGATGCGCTCTGGAAAGAAACCCAGGCGGCCCTGGGGCTCGGCGATACGCCCTATGAGGCTGTGCGCGTCATCAGGGAACGCCGCGCGACGCCTGACCAATCGCCGGTGTCCGCTGCGAAACGGCTTGATGCAAAAACGCGGTATAAGAACCTTTTTCTTGCGGGCGACCATACCGACACCGGTGTGCCGGCAACAATTGAGGGTTCTATCCGGTCTGGCGACCGAGCGGCGGAATTAGTTCTCGGCCGCGCCGCATAAGCGCGCCTTAACATACTAGGAATTGGCAAAGAAATGGCGCGAACGGACTTTATCGGCGTCGTATGCGGACTAAAGTCTGAGGCAAGCGCTGTAAAATTCGCGTGTGATACGGAACGCTTGAAAGTAGGCGTCACGGGCGCGAACGCCCGAAAAGCTGAGCGCATTGCGACACAGTTTTGTGAAGACGGGGCCGTCGCGATTTTGAGCATTGGCGTTTCTGGCGGGCTCGATCCGGGGCTGCGCCCGGGCGATCTTTTGTATAGCGATAAGGTTGTCTGTATCGGCCCTGATGGTGCGCCTGAGTTGCTAGGCGGGGCGTCCCCGCTCAGTAACGCGTTGCAAGAAACCGACCTCATCGCCGGGCTGATTTATGGCTCAGACGGTATCATCGCTGACATCGCGGAAAAGGAACGGCTTTTTCGGGAACACGCCGCGATCGCTGTCGACATGGAAAGCCACGGCGCGGCCCAGGCCGCCAGCGCACACGGTGTTCCCTTTATCGCCATCCGCGCAATCGCAGACCCGGCAGAACGAACGCTGCCGAAAGCAGCCCTCGGCGCCGTTAAAGAGGATGGCTCAACGGATGTGCTTCGTGTTTTGACGACAGTCGTCAAAAACCTGCCAAGCGCGCCGTCTCAATTGGCCGCACTCGGAAAATTAGGCGTCGACGCTCGTGCCGCCGATCAGCGTATGCGTCTTGCGCTTGGCCCCATCCTTCGAAGCTTGCTTCTCCGCCTCGATCTCGGTTAGCGCCGCTTCGACGATTTCTTCGTGCACGTCGATCGCTGGTCGTGCGGAGGAAAGGTTGATTTCCGGCGCCATCGGGCCGTCCGTTTTGATTTTTGCCAGGCTTGAGAGTTTCAACAACTTCAGGGGGTTTTTCACAGCGTCCATGGCCGCGGTTGGCTCATACCCGCAATGGGCCATGCAATTTGCGCATTTCTCATATTTACCGGTGCCGTAGGTGTCCCAGTCGGTCGTTTCCATCAGCTCTTTAAAGCTGTCCGCATACCCCTCGCCGAGCAGATAGCAGGGCTTTTGCCAGCCGAACACGTTCCGTGTCGGTGAGCCCCAAGGCGTGCAATGGTATTCCTGGTTGCCGGCCAAGAAATCTAAGAAAAGTGAAGAGTGGGATAGGTTCCACTTCCGATCCCGCGCGACGCCGATTTTGAAAACATCCCGGAACAGATTTTTCGTTTTTTCGCGCGACAGAAAATGATCTTTGTCTTCGGCGCGCTCATAGGCGTATCCCGGTGAAATTGAGATATTGACGCCAAGGTCTGTTGCAAAATCCAAATAGTCAGCAATTCGCTCCGCGGACATATTATCGAAGATTGTCGCGTTCACGTTGACCTGGAAACCTTTGGCTTGCGCCGCCTTGATCGCTTTCACGGCTGTCTGAAAGACGCCTTTTTGATCAACCGCGATGTCGTGCTCTTCCTCTAATCCGTCCAGGTGTACGGAAAAGAACAGAAATGGCGATGGCTTGAAGAGGTGCAGTTTTTTCTCAAGTAAGAGCGCGTTGGTGCACAGCGAAACGAACTTTTTGCGTTTCACAATGCCGGCGACGATTTCGCCGATCTCCTTATGGATGAGCGGTTCACCGCCGGGAATCGCAACAACCGGCGCGCCGCATTCATCGACCGCGTCGAAGCATTCCTGGGGCGACAAGCGACGGTTCAAGATCTCCGCCGGGTAATCGATCTTACCGCAGCCGGGGCACGCCAGGTTGCAACGAAAGAGCGGCTCCAGAAACAATACCAACGGGTATTTCTTCCGGCCCATGAGCGTTTGCTTCATGACGTAGGCGCCGATACGTGCCTGTTGGTGTAAGGAGACGGACATAGCGGAAGCTCCGATGAACTTTTCTACTGAAAGGAGGGAAACTGAGTCGAGGCTGACTTAAGCGGTTTCGGGGGCCCAAGCCTCCATAGCGCCTTGCGGGCGAGGAACGTCTGCGAGTTCTTTTGGAAGCTTAAAGTGAACGTTTTCTTCAACGCCGTCGAGCGCCGTCACCGTAACTGAGCGGAAATCGCGCAGGCGCTGAATGGTTTCTTGGACCAAAGTCTCCGGCGCGGAGGCGCCGGCGGTGATGCCCACCTTGGAGACGCCTTCGAGCCAGGCCGGATCCATCATGGTTGCGTCTTCGATCAGGTAGCTCGGCAGGCCAAAATTCTCGCCAATCTCGCGCAACCTGTTTGAGTTCGATGAGTTGTGCGCCCCGACGACCAACAGCAAGTCGACCTTTTTCGAAAGCTCAATCACCGCCGTTTGCCGATTCTGTGTTGCGTAACAGATATCGCGCGTGTCAGGCCCGACGATATTCGGAAAGCGCTCTTTCAGAGCGGCGATGACGTCTTTTGTGTCATTTACCGACAGGGTCGTTTGCGGCACAAACGCGACCTGGTTGGGATCTGCAACCTCAAGCGTCGCAACTTCTTCAGGTTCGCTCAAAACGTGCACGGTGGCCGGTATTTGGCCCAGCGTGCCTTCGACCTCCGGGTGTCCCAGATGGCCGATCAATACGATGTCGTAGCCCTTCGCCGCGTAACGGCGACCCTCTTTGTGGACCTTAGTCACGAGCGGGCATGTGGCGTCGAGCACATCAAGGTCACGTAGACCGGCGCCGTCTTCCACCTTCTTTGAAACCCCGTGGGCCGAAAATACAGTGACGGCGCCGGCTGGAACTTCGTCGATTTCTTTTACGAAGACAGCGCCGCGGTCTTTCAGCGTGTCCACAACGCGCTTGTTGTGGACGATCTCGTGGCGGACGTAGACCGGCGCGCCGTATTTTTCTAGGGCGCGCTCGACGATGTCGATCGCGCGCTCAACGCCAGCGCAAAATCCCCGCGGTTGCGCCAGAATAACCGTCAATTCTTGAGGTTGAGGTCCGTCGC
>JBCCTV010000103.1:0-10631 GCA_039197915.1 Pseudomonadota bacterium
ATACGCAAAAATTGCGCCTTGTAGGTTTTGGGCTTCATTCTGCGGCCCGCTGTTAGCGAACGGCAGGAACAACGATTTCCAACGCTGTGAAGCGTCGGGTCCCTTTGATGGAGAACAACCATGCAGCTCCGTGAGCTTATGGAAAAGCGCGCCGCCATTGTTGGCCAAATGCGCACACTAAACAGTGCGCCTGCTGGCAATGGTGGCGACTTATCCGATGACCAACAGTCCGAATTTGAAGCGCTGGAAGCTGAACTTAGGTCAGCTGACCGCGCTATCCAGCGGACGCAATTACTTGAGGAAGCCGACCGTCGCGCGGAGGGAGTTCCCCTCAATCCCGGAAGCGATGATTTTGAGGTCGCTAAACGGAGCTTTTCGCTTTGCAAGGCTATCGCGGCGGAATTTGACCAGTCGATTGACGCAGGCCGCGAGCGGGAGGTTTCTCAGGAATTACAACGCCGCAGCGACAAAAAATTTCGTGGTGTCGCAGTTCCGATGGAAGTGTTTCAACGTCCCGCAGGTCAGATCGAACAGCGCGCCCTAACCTCAACACTTCCCGCCGATGGTCCGGGCTCAAACATCATCCCAACGGATCATCGAGGCGATTTGTTCATCGACATCTTACGCTCGCAAATGGTCACGCAGCAGCTGGGCGCGACGGTCTTAAGCGGGCTTACAGGCGACGTTGACATACCGCGTTTAAAGGCCAGCGCAGCTGCGGGGTGGGTCGCAGAAAACGCCGCGATCACGGCTTCAGACCACCAGTTTGATAAGGTTCAGATGACACCGAAACACGTTGGTGTACTGACCGAATTTTCCCGCAATATGCTCCTTCAAAGCTCGCCCGATATTGAGCAATTAGTCCGTCAAGACTTCGCGGCAGTCCTTGCTCGCGAGCTAGACAAAGCCGCTTTGGTTGGCGGCGGAACCGATGAACCTGACGGATTGCTCGCCGCGGATACGGGCATAAACACCACAGTTTCGATGGCAACGCCGACATGGGGCGATGTTTTGGACTTGATTAATACTGTCGAAGAGGCGGACTCAGTCGGCACCGGCTTTGCTATGCGCCCATTAGCGGCGACTAAGCTGCGGAAAACCGTCCGTGTTGCAAGTACCGACAGCAGGTTTATCATGGACACGCCCGATCAGTTGGCAAACTATCCGGCGGTCCGTTCGACACAGATTCCGATAGTTTCAGATGCGACCTCGGTTATATTTGGACGTTGGTCCGATCTACTGATCGGTTATTGGTCCGCGGTCGATGTGCTCGTGAATCCCTACGAAAGCACGGCGTACTCAAAGGGCAATGTCGCGGTGCGCGGTATGCTGACCGCTGACGTTGCGGTGCGGCACCCCGAATCGTTTGCGGCGGCTATCGATTTCCCGGCGGCGTAAAAATGCATTACCGCGCCCTACCGATTTCACTTGAGATGCGCGCTGACGGGAAAGGCGCGCGCCTCGAAGGCTACGCCGCTCGGTATGATGAAGTTGCCGAGCTCGCCCCTGGCGTTCAGGAACGCATTGCGCCTGGCGCCTTCGGTGCGTCTCTACGCGGCGATATCATGGCGCTTTTAGACCACGACCCAACAAAGCTGCTGGCGCGAACCAAAAGCGGGACGCTTCGGCTGGAAGAGCGCGCAGATGGCTTGGCCTTCTCGCTTGACGTTCCAGATACGAGCGCCGGTCGTGACGCTCTCGCTCTAGCGCGTAGGCATGACTTGGGCGGCGCGTCGATTGGTTTTATGGTTGAGAAATCGCGGGACGATGGCCCCGTACACGTCATTGAACGCGCCGACTTGATCGAAATTTCCATTATTCAGGCGCGTCCGGCGTATGCCAGCACATCAGTACACGCCCGAAAACAGCCCCCAATTGTGGTTGACAGCAAACGCCGTCTGAAGCGTCTGAAACGGTTTTTACGAACGGTTTAATGGGTCTCTTTAGAAACCTTTTCGCACGCGCTGAAAAGCGATCGTCGTCGGAGGCATCCTGGGCGGCGCTAAAGCATCGCGGCCTTGATGCGTCCGGGCCGATGGTTGTTCCGCGCGTCGCAGAGGGGGTTGCGGCCTACACGGCGGCCATTGGGGTGATTTCGTCCGCTATCAGCTCTTTCCCTTGCTTTGTGTACAAACGAGACGTCAACGCGGGCCGTGAGATGGTTATGAGCGGTTCCGTTCCTCAGGTCATTGCCGAGCCTAATGAGGCGCAAACCTGGCCGGAGCTGATTGAGTCGCTTATCGCGAGCATGCTGGACTACGGCAACGGTTGTCTGGAAATTGAGCAAGGTGGGGCAGGCGAAGTCCGTGCCCTGCATTTTGTGCCTTGGCAATGGGTAACGCCCCGCATCCTCGCCAGTGGGCGGCTTGTCTTTGATGTTGCGCCCCCAACGGGCGAGCTACTCACCCAGTCGCGCCAGGGCCCGCGTCGCTTGTTGCCAGGCGAATACGTGTTGCTCAAAGACCGGTCCGACGACGGTCGCATCGGGCGAAGTCGCTTGTCGCGCTGTGGCGGGCCTATTCGCGCCGGTATGGAAATGCAGGCGTTTCAAGAAACGCTGTACAAAAATGGCGCGCAGCCAGGCGTTATTCTGTCAGCAGACGGTCCTGTCCCACCGGAAAGCGCTGCTGAGATGCGCGATCAGTGGGATGAGGAATTTTCGGGCGACAACGCCGGTCGAATTGCCGTTTTAGGCTATGGCCTAAAGGCTCAACCATGGCAGTTCAATCCTGAGAACCTGGAAATGATTGCGGCGCGGCGATTTTCGGTTGAGGAAATCGCCCGCCTGTTCCAGGTCCCGCCGCCGCTGATTGCAGATTACTCGAACAACACGTTTACAAATAGCCAGCAGGCAGCGATTTGGTTCGCTCAGCACACGCTGCAACCGATTGTGCGAAAGCTAGAGGAAGCGCTGCGCCGTGGGCTTTTTACGCCCGCAACGCGACCCTCTTTCGAAATCGAGTTTGACATGTCAGCGCTGTTGCGTGGTGACGCCACAAGCCGCTGGCAAGCCCACGAAATAGCAGTGCGAAACAGCATTCTTACAACGGATGAAATTCGGGAAGTCGAGGGGTGGAATCCCATCGGCCAAGCTCCCGAAAATACGGATTGATAGCGTTCGAGCATGCTATCAATGGGCGGCCAGCGGGCGGTGTCGACCCCTCATTAAAACAACACCCGCAGCAGCGGCTGGCTTATCCTGGCCGGTGACGCTGTAATTCCCCCCGACCGTTGGCTGGCGGTCGGGGGTATAATTATCGAGGCTTTCTTGCTGTTTTTACCGTGAGCTCAGACACATTCAGCATTTCTGCTGCCATCGCTGCATTAACCTCGTGCAAATTTGCACAAGGTTCTAAATCTGTCCTAGTCGCGGCGCGCATGGTCGCCAGCTTTGACGCAGCATAAAGGCGCAGACTTTTGGAAAGATACAGAGGCGCTAGAGCAAATAGATCCGCCAACCAGCTACCAATTTTTCGGCTCTGACCGTTAGAGAATTGCCGAACTTTTTGATATTGCTAGAGCAGGTAAACTTTAAACACTAGTGCATTTCATACCGCGACCTTAAGCTTCGCGAAGTTTCAAGGACTGTCTTCCCACCATGAAAGTATTTTTTGTTTCCGCGGAGAAAAGGCTCTCCAACTTGGCCGCTAGGGTGGAGGAGATTTTTGGCGGGAATTCTCGGAAGCTAGCAGATAGTATGTGGCTAGTTGCAAGCGATAGCACCACACAGGATTTGTATCGTCAGATTGACCTAAATGGCGGGGATTTCGGCGCACTTGTTATCGTTACGCTGGTAGATTTTTTTGGTTGGGGCGACAAAAGTGCTTGGGAATGGGTTGAAGCTAAGCAAAATGAGGATGGATAAATGTCCGACCAATCCTCGGCTGGATCGGAGAAAGCTGGCACTCCCTCACGACAAGGTACGCCTCGCCTTTCCTCGCAAGACTATGATCAGATGCAGGTTTTTTCCAGCTTGATGGAAATCCAAAGTGATCTAGGTAATTTAAAAGAAAAAACAGACCGCCTCATAGCCGACGTAAATAAGTTAGACGGCCACGTTGATACCGTCAGGACAAAGATTGGTCGCGCAGAAGGTATTTTCTTAGCGTCCGCTGCGATACTGGCTTTTTTTGGCGGGCTTCTGACTTGGCTGTTTGACGATCGTGTTGACGCAATCAGAAGTCAGCTTTTTGAAATTGAAAAACAAACACTGACTGAGCAAGATAACAATCTTTAGTGTTGCCAGTCGCCCGAAGAGTAATAGCTGCACTTATTGTTTGGGTCATCTTTTATTATCTGACAACCACCGAAGCTTAATCGTTCGCTATTTTAATTTCGATTGAACAAGGTGGAACCTTGCGGTCAAGGCTTGTTTGAACCTAACATCCTACGCGAAAAAACCTCTTATTTCATTTTCCGCCGCCACCATGCTCGGCGATATCACTTGCTTGCGACGCCGGAGGTCAAAAGATAGGCTTCGTCGTGTGGCGGTGTGGGGCTTGTCTAGATGCGTGAATTTCGAGAACAACCTATTGGGGCCCTAAAAGCGCTACAATGCTAAGGCGCTTTATCGGGACTTTGCTGGCTTTAGCGCCGCTCTGCATTTCGATGCTTGTTGCGTACAAGCGCGGCGGTATTTTGGGATTGCGCGGTTGGTTGAACGACGCGGTCGAGGCAGTTAGCACTTTTTTTTTCGAGATCAGCATTTGGCTGGCGTCATTTATTCCTCTGCCGGACGTTGAAATAACCCAGTCCGAATCTGACTTTTTTTGGGCGCTTGTAACAGGTTCGCTCTCTCTAGCTGCCATCTTTCATGTTGCTACATTCCGCAGTAATCGGTTAGCGACATTTGTTGCTTTTGCCTTATGCGCTTTTTTTAATTCAATTCAGGCAGTATTACTTGCACTCGAAGATGTCCCGCCTGCTCCGGGGTTTGCTCCAGTTGTTTTAACCTTCGCGTTCATTGTGCGGGCGGTGTCCGTACCAGTCATTCTTCTTGAACGAGGTGTTTCCCGAGCAGCAGGTAGCTTGTTTGCAACCATCACAATTATTGCAACGTTCTACGGGCTTCTCGAAGCCGGCCTGATAGAGCTTCTCTTCTAGCCGGCGGCAATTAAACTTGTGAGGTAAAAGCCGCCTCGCTTTCAGTCGGCCTTTTTCCGAAAGGCCGCTAAGCCAGGTTAAGTTTAACTTCCTGATTTTCGCGCTTCATCCAGAGAAGAGCAGAGCGCAATTCTTCAAGAAGCCTAATGTCTCGGCGGTCAGTAAAGGTCGGCTCTGGGTCCATACCCAGAAAGAAGCTCACAGCTGCAGCTGCGTCATCAAGTGTAGTGATTGAAAATTGATCACAGAAGGTTTCTGTAAAATCCAGCTCATCAGATATTTGTTTGTACACTGGATTTTCATGTTCGCCTTGACGTTCAAGAACTCGCAATGCGCTTCGTAAGACGTCTGCACGGTCGGCGGCGGCCTCCATCGTTCTCGGCGTCTCTGCGTGAATTGTAATTGTGATGTCTTTCTCCAGGCGCGATGTCTTCTGATTTTTCGGCATTCGGTGCTTCCTTAGCGTTTACAATTGGCCGGTAAGCCATTGTTTTTCCTAAGCCAGATACGCGGCCGTTTACTGCTAACGCATTGAAGCACGGCCTGAAATTTGCGCTTTGTAATCAGTAGGTCCGCGGTTCGAGTCCGTGTGGGGGCACCATTTTTCAGCGTGTCTGAGCCGGGTTGTTAAGTGCGCGAAGACGCGCTGGGTCTTGCTGAGTGCTTTTCTCGGTGACTGGCGAACCGTCGCGCCGTTCAAATCTTTAAGGCTTGTATCAACTGAACTGAGTGAAGCTGCTCTTTGGCACTTGGCGCGGCTGAATTCATTTAGAGCATCGGACGATCAGCTTGAATCAAACCGATGCTGTAAAATCTTCGTTTTGGGCGCCTGAGGCGATCTTCGCGTGATCCAAAGTGATCATTCAGCGCTCTAGGACGGCAGCGCAGTTGTCTTTATTTAGTCTGTATACAGATTGATAAATTGCCTATATCGATTTGATCACGCTAACGTGTGTTGACATGCGAAACGGCTCGATCTCGCGACATCTCACAAATTGATAACTCGTTTGTGAATATATCATCACTACAAGGATAAAAATTTTAGTTCCCATAAATAATTGAAATTAAAAAGAAAAATTTTCATTTTAAGGAGTGCGACATGCTGTCGAACGCCTGGGCGTGATCCCGGGGCGATCTGCAAATCCGGGTACAGAAGAGCGGCGTAGGGCGGTAGGTGAGCGGCGAGGGCTCGCGGTCAAACTTCTGGAGAGCAAAATGCACATTGCAAAAATTCTGATGATTTCGACAGCGCTTGTTGGCGCGGCGACAGCCGCGCAGGCACAACCGGACGGCTACTATGTTTCACTTTCGGGTGGCGCGTCCTTTTTAGACAACTCTGTGAATGAAGGCGCCTTTGACGGCGATTTCGTCTCAGGCGCCGGCACAATGATACCGGCCGGTACAACGCTGCCGAGCGGTACGCCAGTTGGTTGGACAACTGAATTTGACACGGGCTTTACGATTAGCGGCGCTGCTGGCGTCCGCTTTTGGGACAACTGGCGCTCTGAGCTGGAAGTCGCGTACCAGGACGTGGGCGTCGGCACGCATAATGGCGTGAGCGCCGCGGACATTCCGCTTGGCGGCGAGGACGCGGGCGTATTGATTACCGGCTCAGACAATCTCGGTGCTGACGTTGCAACAATCGTTGCCGACGGCCAGGGCGATGTCTCGACCGTCTTTGTATTCGCTAATTTGTATTACGACATCGACCTCGGCGGCCCAGTTACGCCCTATGTCGGCATCGGTATTGGCGGCGCTTTCGCCAATGTTGAGTTTGTCCCCTCCGGCGTTGGCATCATCGACGACAGCGCGTCAGCGGTCGCCGGACAAATCATGGCGGGCCTTTCGGTTGAGGTCTCACCGCAAATTGAAGCGTTCGCCGGTTACCGCTACCGGGCCGCAAGCGACCTCGGCGTCGATGTTTCGCTATTTAATGCAACGCTTGATGTAGAAAACGAAGGGTCAGTTGCCGAGGCGGGCCTTCGTTTCAATTTCTAAAGGCGCTTAGAACTGAGGGCCTTTTCACGGGATATCCGTCGCCTGCGTAACTGGCGGCGGATATCTCGATCTCAAATGCTCAGACGTGATTATCATGAGCAACCGAAAATTGTTTACGCTGGGCGTCCAAATTTAAAAGTTCGCTCGCTCACGTTGTCTTTGAGTGAGTGTTCTATTCAGGGTGCATCTTGCTGTGAGGCAAAAAATGTCGAAGTGACGTGCGCGGTGCAAACACGACTTATTGTAATTGTCGCTGCGATTAAGAGCGGTCGGGAACGCCCGCTACGCTAGAAAAGAGTATTGATGCTTTCCGCTTGAAAGGCGCTTGCGGTTTACCGCTTGGGCGAACGCTCAGAACCTAAATTTACCCCGTCGCCTTTTCCTCGTCTGAAAACCCACCGCCGGCAAAAATGCTGCATAGCACAAGCGAGTTTTCTGCGCCTGCGCGGCTTTTTGGAAAAACGTGTTTTGCCTTTCGAGGCTCGCCGCACAACAATGTCAGCGGGCAACCAGGTGGGCTTTCTATTGACCTTAGAGTTGGCAAACCGCGCGCTGTTTTATATGGGCGTTTATTTCGGTGTGGGCGCGCTATTTGCGGTTATTTTCGTCGCCCTGTTTGTGGGGCGCCTAGACCGGTCGGCAACGGGTGGGAAGTTCCTGTTTCGGCTGATTATTCTACCGGGCGTGGTGACTTTGTGGCCGATTATTTTAGTTCGTGTGCTTTCTTTTCGCGTGATCAATAAAGCGCCAGACGGCGAGGGCCGCGAGCGATGAGGCGTAAGCACCGGCAAATACATCTCGTAATCTGGCTTTTGTTAATTCCAGCGACGATTGCGTTTGGCGTCGTCGCCATGGGCGTGGCGCCCGTGACGCAAGCGCCGACAGCTGCCGACAATCCCGTTTGGAATGCGCCTTAAAGATGGGACAAAAATACCAAGCCGTCCAATGGAATGGAAACAAGGTCGTCTATGACCTCTATCTGGTTGCGGTACTGATTTTATTCCTTGGCGTTTTTGTTGCGGTCGGTCTGCAAACCTATCCAAGCGGTTCGACCGCTGATCCTGTTGTCTTGATGATCCGCGCCCTTGGTACGGCGTCTTTCGCCATGCTGACGGGACTTTTATCAATTGGTCCGCTCGCACGGCTGAGCCCCCGGTTTCGACCATTTCTTTATAATCGCCGGCATTTCGGGGTGCTGACTTTTTTTGTTGCTTTGGCCCATGCGGGATTAGTCACCCTTTGGTACCATGGCGGCGGCCCGCTCAACCCGCTTGTCTCGTTGCTCGCGGGGTATGGCGCGCTTGGCTCCGTCGCTGAACTTCCGTTTGAGCTTTTCGGTTTGGCGGCGCTTTTCGTTTTGTTGATCATGGCGGCGACGAGCCATGATTTCTGGTTAAACAACCTAAGCGCGCCCGTGTGGAAAGCCCTACACATGCTGGTCTATCCGGCCTATGCGCTTTTGGTCGGCCATGTGACGCTCGGTGCGCTCTATACTGAAAAAGCAATTATATACCCTGTGCTGACATTTGGCTCGTTCCTCACCGTCGCCGTCCTGCACGTGGTCTCCGGGGTGCGGGAATGGCGCGCCGACAATGGGATGGAGCGGCTTCAGAAAAAGGGTTGGGCGCCCGTTTGCGCTCCCGATGATATCCCGGAGGACCGGGCCGTGATTGCGCCTGTGTCCGGGAAAGAGCGGGTCGCGGTGTTCCGGCATAAAGGCATGATTTACGCGATCAGCAATGTCTGCCGGCACCAAAATGGGCCGTTGGGGGAGGGGCGCGTTGTGGACGGCTGCGTAACCTGTCCCTGGCACGGCTGGCAATATCGGTTGGAGGACGGGGTTTCGCCGCCGCCGTTCACCGAAAAAGTAGCGACTTATAATGTAAAGCTCGTTGACGGGCTCGTGATGGTTGATCCGCGCCCGAACCGCCCCGGCACGCCGGTGGAGCCCATTCGGATCGCAACGGCGGGGGCGGTTTAATGGCGCTTGAAAAAGGAGTGATCGACCCTTCGAGAAAAGACACCTATCCGATGTATATCGGCTGGGCGAAGGCCCCGACGGTCGACAGGCGGTTTTTGTTGGCGGCGATGCCAGCGCTCGCCGCCGCCGGCGCAGCTGGGTCATACGCGGCGTCGTCTCAACTGAGCGACCCAGGCGAAGGCGCCTGGCTTACCGGGGCGACCCACACCATAATTGGCTATCTGGCGGCGAAGCCTTACCCGATGATCCGTATGCCTGATAAGTCGGCGCCCTTTGGTATGCGGACCATCCTCATTGTGGCGCAAGGAAAGTGCACCAGTAGTCTAATGCTTGAGAGGTTGGACGGCGCGTTGGTTGAAGCCTCTGGCGTTCTCATTCAGCGTAAAGAGCGCCAAATGCTTGAAGTTCCGCTCGCCCTCGATGACTGGCTAACGCCTGCGCCATCGGTTGCGGCTGAGGCCGCTTCCTTTGTAACGCCTACGGAAGAGAGCTTCGGCGCCATGCGATTGCGCGGGATGGTGATGGACACGAAGTGTTTTTTCGGCGTCATGCGTCCAGCGCGTGGGCGCACCCACAAGGCGTGCGCAAGCCTTTGCATTCGAGGCGGGATACCGCCCAGCTATTGGGTGCGCGACACGTCGGGGCGCGAACGCATCCTCTTGATGACGGACGATCGCGGCGCGCCCCTTGGCGAAGACATTTTGCCGATGGTGGCTGAGGCGAGCGAGGCAGACGGGGAATTGGTCCGTGTGGGTGATATTCTGCAGTTCCGCGCCAATGCGGGCCGCTACCGCTTGGTGAAACTTTAGGTCAAACCAAGCGTCGTCAGGATCGACGGGATTTTTTTCTTCACATTGAAGAAGCCTTTCGATGCATAGGGCCAAGTGGCGGCGTCGATGGGCCGCATGAGTTGATGCACAGGGATACCGACGCTCGCCAGGTGTGGTTTCGCCTCGGCGAGTCTATCATGAGCAGGACCAACCGGGATAAACCCAGTCACGACGGACGAAGCGCCACAGTCCTTTGCTGCGCTGATTATTGTCTCGGCCCAGGGGTCGTCATCGGTTTTAACGGCCCCTTCGACGCCAAAGTGTTGCTCAGCCCGCGTCTGGGCGTCTTCAAGGACGCCTTCCGCGAAAGATGTCGCGATTTCCCCGACCGGCAGGGGCGAGCGCCCTGCTGTTGCGCCAATCGCGAGGACGCCGCGCGGTTGCCCCAAGCCTGGAAGCGTCGCCGGGTCGCCGTCGTCTTCAGTGATCAAGAGTAAAAAATCCTCCGTCGGTGCGCTCAAATCCCCACCTGGCGCATCGCCCGCTGGTCCCAATTCGGGTTCTTCAAGCGCTGGCGCGTCCGGGGCTAATTTATATTCCGGGAAAAAGCGGTCATTTGTATACTTACGAATATTTGATGCGCGCGCCTGATAGGTCTTTCCTCTGGTGTGAAGGCCCGCGACCCATCGCCAACTGAGCGTGTTTGAAGCGGGGTCGCCGTCGAGCAGGTGGCGTAGGAAAAAGTCAGCGCCAAGGGTCCAAGGCAAACGCAATGTGAA
>JBCCTV010000104.1:0-10555 GCA_039197915.1 Pseudomonadota bacterium
CAACAATATAAAAAACAACAACGAAATGCTTAATCAGCTAGAAAAGGACTTGGCAGAACATCCTTATGAATATGTAATACAAAAACACCATAACTACATTATTGGTTTCCTCGATGTTACTTGGGCAGAAAAAGAAAAAGAAAAATATTCTTTACGTCTTTTTATCTCCTCTCTACTTTGGTTCGGGCTTTTGTTCCTATCTATTCCGAGCTTATTACTGGCGCTAGACGTTGCAAAGACCGCATTCGGTGCAGGTTTCTTTTCAGATATTTCTGAATACATTTTAAATGTCCTTCCGTTTAGCGATGTGAGCCCAGTTATTGGCACCTATTTTGCTGCATGAATTCGTACTTCTAAACTTGTACAAATCGGCGGTCTTCGAATGCAAAAAGCGAAGGCTTCATTGTCAATCCTGGCAGCGGTTGGCTGCGATCTAAAAGCTTAGGTGATTTTGAGAATCGGGAAGTACATGGCCGCAGCCGTTCAAAACGGATCAGGTATTCCCGTGGACGGCATTTCATCGAATAAAGCAACGAAGTCGAGGGCGCGACGTATCCGTCCCAGGGCCACGGGCTTCACAGCCCGCTCCGCCGCATTGTTATCGGCTTCCAGGTGGCCGTTACTGAGATAGGGCCGGGCCTTGGGGAAACGACCCAAGGCATAGCGGATAGCCTTGGCCAGAGGCGATTTACCGGAGATGTTCGGCTGCTGCGCCGCCAGCCAGCTTTCCAACTCATCGAAGGTTGGCATTGCTCGGTCCATTCTGATTGTGGCGGATTCTTCCGGGGGCAACCCGCACGCTTCTTTCTCGATGGCGCGAAGCTCGGCGATCCGCTGAATGGCTTCTTCCGCAATGGAAGAGCCTTGCGCCGTGAATACATCGACGAACTTGCGTCTCACATGGGCAAGGCAGGCTTGTTTCTAAGCCTTGTCCTTGCCGAACAGGCCGTTGAGTCCGGCAAACCCATCCGCATGCACAACGCCCCTGTACCCTGCGAGGTGATCAATGGGACGCGCGCCTTTGCGGTCAATCGTGAACTAACACCAGACGCAGGGTGCCGCAGAGCCCGACCAAGGGCGCTCATCACGCACATAGGTCCAGACCCTCGCCGTTTTGGTTCTCTTCAATCCTGGCGCTTGCATCTTCACTGGTGAATCATCCACGAACATCGCTTTGCCATCTCGGACGATATGGGCGATCCGCTCCGCGAGTGGCGTAACAAGCGCCGTGGAACGCCCAACCCAATCGGCCATAGTGGAGCGATCAAGATCAACGCGTTCGCGGGCGTAGATTTGAGATTTCCGATACAAAGGCAGGTGGTCCGCATACTTTAACACAAGCACATGGGCTAATAACCCTGGTCTCGGCCTGCCGCGTTCAATGCACCGCGACGGTAAAGGCAACTGCGCAAAGGTCTCGCAAACCGTGTAAGCCATACGAGGACGGATAATCCTGTTCACAATAAACCGGCCCGGAACATATTCGAGTTCCTCGGTGACATCTTCGCCAACAGTCTTCAACGCACCACCGCACACTCTACATTCTGAACCTGGCGATAAAATCTGTTCGTGCCGATCCAGACGATCCGGCAAAGGTCTGCGGCTACGCTGGCGCACCGATTTAACGCCTGTATCTGTTTCTTGGGAGATTGGCCTCTCAGCGGCTTCCGCGATCTGCTTGTCTTCCTCGAACGTCAGGTTGAGCTGATCAGCGCTTTCCGATTTTGACCCAAACCGATGCCGATTGTGGCCATGGAGCTGGTGCTTAAGTTGCTCCGCTTTGAGCGTCAGGGCCTTGACTTCATCGGAGAGGAGCTTGTTCGCCGCCTTCAGTTCAGCGGGATCATCTGGCGTTGCGTCAAAGTCCTTGAGCATATTGTTCTTGCACGGTGTTTCGCTTGCCCAGGGAATCCTTGAACCAAACAGGAGGCGCCATTTATCCCACCTTCAGCGGCCGCCAGGTCTTTTGCGCCATGCGCCAATAGATACCTTCCAATAGAATGGATAGCTGCGCCGGCGTGATGCCGGTCTTTCCGTCCTTCGCGGCGGGTCATACAAATCGGCCTTTCTCAAGACGCTTTGAGAACAAACAAGCGCCTTGCGCATCCCACCAGATGATTTTGAGAAGATCACCGCGTCGACCACGGAACACGAACAAGTGACCGGAGTAAGGGTCGGCCGCTAACACCTTCTCAGCCTGCGCAGCGAGCGTGTTGAAACCGCGCCGCATGTCCGTCACGCCAGCCGCTAACCAAGCCCGCGTGTTTGATGGAACTGGAATCAAGAATCAAGCTCTTCCACGAGTCCGACAATCGCCGACAGCGCCATCCGGCCCTCGATCAAGATGCGGCGGCCGTCAGACAACCTGAGAGCAATGCGTGCTGCGGTGATGGAGCCGCCCAAGGAGGAAACTGAAGGCGCAGGATAACTGGAAGCTGGCGCGACTTGCGCCGTTATATCAACTTCGACAAAGGAGCATTCAGGCTCGGCCTCAGCCTCCGGCGCGAACCGTTCGTCCTTCAGCCAGTTGTGAATCTGGTTCGCGTTCGTTGCATACCGCCGCGCTACTTGAGCAATCGAAACGCCCGGAACCATCGTTTGGTGGCAAATCTCACGCTTCTCGTCGTCAGACCAGGACCGCCGCTTCTCCCAAACGGCGATGGCCGTTGGGTTGTCACCGACCGCAGCGCAACAGCTCGCCCATGCGGCGCACATGTCGCTGTCAACAAGGCCGTCCTGCCGCCGCTGGATGACGTTCTCACACAGGCTGAGGCGTTGACCGACCCAGTATGCGATCTGAAGATATTCCGTGTCGCTTACTGCCTCACGACCCTTTTCAGACCGGAGCAGGGCGTCCGCAAAGGCCGGATCCTGCAGCCAATTGTCATTCTCGTTCAAGATCACCAGCAATTCCTAATGGGCGCACGTGATGGCTTCGTCCGCGCCTCGTTGCAGTTGCAGGCCGACGAACACGAGTGAAATGACAACGGCCGCCGCAGCGACGATTTCAGCTGCAAGAGCTGCTTTCTCTAGCCGCTGGTCTTTGCGGGGCGCCTGATTCTCTGCGACGGTCACTGATTATCTTCCGGTTAATCTGTGGCCTCAGGCGGGAACGACGCCTCAAAGCATGCTCGAAACGGCGATCCGTACCCGTACTGATATTCTTCCCAAAACCGGCGATAGCCCGGCGCAACGAGGAGATCTTTAAAGTAGTCTATAGGCCCTTGCCCATGCCCTGCGGAAGTGTTCGCGAACCCTGCTGGTAATACGCGTATTCGAATCTATTTATCTGCATGAAGTAATAAAGCCCGCAGCGGCGCCTTTCAGCGGGCGTGACCTCACAGGGCGTTGCATCACACTGCAACATGACCTCAGCGAATTGCGGGTTAGTGATGATGGTTTCCATTGGCAGATGGCCAAGCGCGAAGAAATTGAAATAGGACTGGGCTTCGAGACGCTTGTTATTCGAGTTGATCTGCAGCGCGAGATAAATCACCGACGCCACCACTGCGCCCGCGCCAATAATCTCAGCGAAAAGTGCAGCACACTGCAAGCAGTGCGGCGTGTTCTTTTTTTTCATTGGTACGTCCCCTGAACGTTTCCGTCGCTTCCGCGGATTTAATCAACTCCTAAGGCGTGATATGCTAAATCGCGGTGACGCCCCCGAGCGCCGCGCGAGGCTCTCTCACAGAGCCTTTGCGTTAAACCGTCATTTGACAACATCGGTCGACGGGCGACGGTTGTTCGCCTGACTTACACTAGAAACGCGTTTTGCGGACAATTTTGCACAGCGTTGGATGGTGTTTCGACGGTGCAAACGACGGGCGAGGGCGAGGCATTCGCTTCTACTTTTTCTCGGGGGCCACAGCTAATCTTGCTTTCGCGCTACCCGGCGTGCGCAACCGGCGTTGAACGCGATTAGACGTATTTACAAGACGTGAGTTAGGATATTTGCGCAGACTATCGCCAAGGGAGTCATCCGTTGACACGCGTGACTTTGTAACGGCGATGTATTCGAACACGCTAGTTAGCCGGTCTTCGACCTTGTCGAAGATAGGTTTTGATTCACCGTGTCTAAGTGTTTTTCGTTTTTGGCATGCGCATGAGTGCAAAGTTTTTAAAATAATACTCATACGAACAGAATTTCGTACTGATGCGCATCAGTCAACGCCGCACGAGAAGCGCCGAGAACCAATAACCCAGACTGTAGTGAGCGTTTGTGAAGGAACGCGAGGGTTCAAGAGCAACGAGCAGTTTTACAAAGGCGCCGCACTGCTCCGGGTTTTGGTTAGGCGCGCCTGCGACAGCCTTCCCGCGACAGCATCATCGCCCAGCGCGCTAAAACCGCACGCCGATTGATCCGCCGATTGTTCTCGGCACGCCAAAGACCGCCGTCTCGAAGGCAAACGAGCTGAAGTCAATTGATTCAACCGTATACTCATCATCGGTTAGGTTCTGGCCCCAGATCGAGATAAACGCCTCGTTTCCGGCATTCATGGCATAGGTAAAGTCGAGACGCATGCTGAGTAGGTTTTGGTTCGTGAGAAGCACGCCAGGCGTTACTTCGGTTTCATCTTTATAGCTGAACGTCAGCGTGCTCGCGAAATCGATCTTGTTTGTTAGCTTCTCATTGAAGTCTAGCGAGAGGGTGTAGCTGTTTTTCGGCGCGCCTTGCAAAAGCTCTCGCACTTCGACATCCCTCGTGACGGGGTTAACTCGGTCGCCCGGGTCGCCGTCCGTATAGGCATAGTTACCAGAGAAGGTGAATTGCTCCCCGAGGAGCAGGACGAGGTCGAATTCTGCCCCCCAAACTTCAGTGTCGGTGTTGACGATAATGCGTTGCGACGTGATTAGAGGATCAGTCTGGACCGAGGCCTGCTCGTTTTGGAAGTCATAGTAAAAGCCGGCTGCGTTCGCGCGCAACCGCCCGTCCAAGAAGTCGCCTTTGAAACCTGCTTCGTATGCGGTAATTTCTTCCTTATCGAAAAGGAAATCCGCACCGAACGTTTCGCCGGGCAGGTTGGGGGCGACGGCGACCGCGTTAAAGCCGCCAGCGCGGAAAGACTCTTTTCGACTTGCATAAGCCAACACGCGATCCGTTACATCATATTCAATGACAAATGCGGGATCGATACTGGAAAAGTCCGTGCTGCCAATATTCGGATCGATCGGGTCGCCAAGGAGCGTCGTTGCATCGCCGAAAAACGGTGAGATGATTTGTTGATCGCCATCGCGCTCTTCCGTTGAAAAACGGAGGCCGCCGGTCAGGCGTAATCGATCCATCACGTGCCAGGTGAACTGCGCGTACGCGGCAAACGAAGACGTGTCGACAGTCAGGCGTCCACTTGCCGAGTTCCGCGCGCCGCCGAGTGCGTCCGCGGAAGCCTGCAGGTTATCGGGCGTCAGCCCGCCCTCTAACGGCTGCAAAGCCCCGAGAACCAAAAGATAGTCCTGCGCATCTCTCGGGTTTGTCGGCGGCAGGTCGCGTCGATTTGCGGTCGTTTCATCGAAATAATAGAGGCCGCCGGTATAATCGACGACGCCATCGAAGAGCGACCCGGTAGCGGTCAGCTCGACGCTGAATTGTTCATGGCCGTCGAGTGTCGCCTGACCTTCTGTCAGCGTGGCGAAAATCGTATCGACCTCAGCAAGCGGAATAAGGTCGGCGTAGTCAGGCCGTACATCGACATCGATGATGCCGTAAAGGGCCGGCAACGCGGCGAGCCCGGCATTGAAGCCATTGTTAGTCAGCACACCGTTCAGCGCCTCGGTGCTTGTGTCGGGCAGGAGAGATGCGAAACGAACGCTTTCGCTGCGCCGCCAGCCTGCAACGAGCTTTAGACGATGCTCGTCGTTGAAATCATACGTACCTGTCAGAACAGCGCCCCAATTATCAAGTGAGGAGTCACCGACGGTAAAATCCGTAGCAACCTCGTCCTGCCGGCCGGCAACCGCGTTGATGGCTGGCGCAAATAGATCGAGCGCGTCTGGCGTCGCCGTGCCCGCAAGCGCCTGGTAGAAAGGCGCCTGGTTTGTCGACGTCATATAGTCTGCGGCGAAATCGAAGGATAAATCATCGCGCGGATCAAACCTTAGCGCGGCGCGCCCGCCGATCCGCTCGGAACCGCCAAAGTTTTCGCCAGGTCCCGTATTGTCTACCCAGCCGTCTTGAGCGGAATATAGTCCCGAAAACCGCATCGATACGGCGTCCGTAATTGGAAGATTAATCGAGGCGCTCCCCCTGACCGTGTTGAACGTGCCGTAGTCGATTGATGCGCGACCGGAAATTCGATCGCTATTGGGGCGGGCGGAAATCAGATTAATTGCCCCCGCGACGGAATTCCGTCCATAAAGCGTACCCTGTGGACCTTTTAGGATTTCGACGCGCTCCAGGTCGGGTGAGTCAAACGCCAGCCCTTGGGTCTTCCCAAGGTATAGTCCGTCCACATAAACGGCGACGCGTGCGTCGACCCCAATTTGCGGATCGAACGTCCCGACGCCGCGAAGAGAAAGGCGCACGCCGTTGCCGTCCGCCGCGCTCGGTGTGGAGTAGAGCCCCGGCGTAAACTGGGCAATATCCTCTAGACCGTCGATCCTCTTGGCTTCGAGCGCTGCAGCGTCGAATGCCGTGATCGAAAACGGGATGTCCTGCAGGTTTTCCTCTTTTTTCTGCGCCGTCACGACGACCGTATCGAGCCGCCGGGTTTCGGATGATGCGGCTCGGTCGACTTCTTGCGTGGCGGTTGCTTGGGCGAGGGCGCTTCCGCTTAAAAGCAAGCCAGCCATCGGCAGAGCTAAGCCAAAGGCGATTTCTTTTCGTGACTGCATGGGTGTTTCCTTCCGACTTTATTTTTTATTTGTATAAGCATTACTATCATTACCATACTGATTGTATGTCGGCGCCCCGTGCCCTTGCGCAGCATGCGCCGACGGGGCCTGGTTTTCCCTTGCCTCTGGGCTCATCTGCGTCGCCGTTCGTGGCTCAGGAAGCAACGTGAACGTGACAACCCACCTTTGTGAGCCGCTCCACGTCGTCCCTACCGATCACAAATCGCTATGCGCCCCGCGGAAGCGCGCCTTCGGTTTCTGCCCCTTCGAGCAAAACGACCGTCCGGCCCGTCGTCTTGCGTGATGCGAGCGCCTCAAACGCGCGCGGGGTTTCCTCAAAGGGCGCCGTCGCGCCGACAACTGGGCGTATCTTCTGGGTAAGGACAAGATCAACGATCTCTTCTTGGATCTTCGCCCCAAGCCGGTTGGATGGGAAGTTCCACCCCATGCCGCGCTTCAGCATCGACGCCATCGGGTCGGCTGCGTAGGCGAGCATGACGCCGCTAAAGTGAAAATTCCCAAGAGAGGCGGTCCGCGGCGTCAGGAACTTCTCGTCAGCGACCGCTTTGTTGGAGGCGAAACCCATCATGAGATATCGTCCGTTATAAGCAATCGCGCGGACGGACTTTTCCATTACCGCCTCGCCGACATTGTCGAACACGACGTCGACGCCGACGCCGTTTGTTTCGTTAATAATTGTTTCCACAAAATCATCCGTAGTATAATTAATGGCGACATCGGCGCCGAGCTCTCGGCAAAGCGCGAGCTTCTCCTCCGATCCAGCCGTTGCAAAGACGCGGGCGCCTGCATTTTTGGCAAGCTGGATTGCGGCCGACCCTGACCCGCCAGCGGCAGCGTGGATCAGAACGCTCTCGCCGGCTTTCAGGTTGCCGCGATCGAACAGTCCGAGCCAGGCGAGGTGGAAGGGGAAGAAAATCGCCGCCGCATCTGGTAATGGCACCGCCTCAGGAATGATGAATGTCGACGCCGCTGGGCAAAGCGCGAACTCAGCGAACCCGCCATAGGCCTGCTTTGTGATTGCAACGACGCGCGCGCCCATCAGCGCCTCGGCGCCATCGCCGCAAGCGTCGACGATCCCCATTACTTCCATGCCAGGGCTTGAAGGAAGGGGCGGCGGCGCCATCATGTTTCCGCCTTGGATCCGCTCCAGATCGTTCAGGTTCAACGGAATTGCAAGATTCCGTATGCGGACCTCGCCCTCGCCAGGCTCGGGTATCTCGACTTCATCAAGCTGCAGGGCGTCAACGGGCTCGCCATAGGCGTGAACACGCCACGCCTTCATTTTAGGAATCAAGGCGCGTTCCTTCGCTCGGGTTTTTGCATCCGGGAACTCCTCGTATTCCCGCGCAACGCCATAGCGCTCTCGATAGTCAGCGAACCGCTCATCAAGCGCGTTTGGGTCAAGACCGAAATCCTCCGGCGCATAGTCATGGCGTCCATATTTGTTTTGCGGCCGCGCCGCGAGACGCTCCCGCATCGCGTCCAGGGGGCCGCCTTCGGCGCTATCGCCAAACGCTACGTATACGTTGCGCATCGTCTCTATCGGATCACGAATAAAGTCTTTGTAGTGAACGTCGACAATGTTCGCGTCCGGATTTGCGTCACGAAAGGCGTTAACCGCATTAATGCATCGCTCGAGCATGTTGGTCCAATGCTCGGCGATGTACGGCCTATGGTTTGCGTCAGAGAAAGAGCCAGTAATTGTTTGCAAAAGGCTGCACACGGATAGGGTTAAGACAACGGGATCCCGGTGAAGCAGAATAATCCGGGCGTCTGGGTAAACGCGTGTCAGCGTTTCAAGCTGCATTGCATGGTTCGGCGCTTTTAACGTCCAACGCCCACGCACGCCGCCGCTTTGCAATAGCTGCAGAACACGTTTGTGATAGTCGTAGGCGCTTTTGTGATCAGTTTGCGCAAGCCATTGTCCGTAGGCCGGCACGTTCGCCATCGCCTCCCAGACGCCGCTTTTAAAATCCTGACCTGTAACGACGATGCATTCTGTCGGCCCGTCCGGCTCCTCGCTCTGCACGACGCGCAGGCGCGGATTGATCTGGTCGACCAAGGCCATTTGCGCGCGGGTTTTCTCGATACGCGGGTCCTGTTCAAACGTTTGGGGGGTCGGCGGCGGGAGTGAGTCGCTCGCCTCCCAACGGTGGAGCGGGCGATGGCGCGCGTCGCGCTCTAAGAGATAGGACATGAGCGTCGTGCCGGCGCGAAAAAGCCCAACCACGATGAATGGCGCTTCAATCCGCTCTTCTAAAACTTCCGGGTGGCGCGTAATCCAGTCCGTCACGCGGAGTCGATTAATGAGCGCGCCCTCCATTGCGGCGCGCACCGCAGTCTCGCCCAACGGGTTGAGTTGGGCCTCGTCGTCAAGGGATTGGCACAAAACGTCGAGGCCTTCGCGGAAGCTGTCTCCGCCAAAATCCTCAAGCCTCGTCGCGTTACGCGCAGCGGCAACGATTTCCTCGGGCGCAAAAACCACGTTCGGCCCTCCCTGTACCTGGCTCCGTTTAAAGGAACTCATTAGTTCCTTTAATTGTTAAGCCCATTGAGCCCCGCTGGCAAGAGGGGCGCCTGTCGTCTATTAAAACGCGGAAGCGAAAAGGCGCGAGCCGTGGTAAAAAGCAAACCAAAAGGGCGTCCGCGTGCGGATGAAGTCGATCAACGCATTGAGCACATTTTGACGGTCGCTGAGGGCTTGTTCGTCCGTGACGGGTATCAAGCTGTCAGCGTCGACGAAATCGCGCGAGCGGCGCAGATTTCCAAAAAAACGATCTATACGCAGTTCAATAACAAAGCGGGACTGTTGGCTGCGGTCGTCGATCGATTGGCGGGTGGATCGAGCTTAACGCTAACCCCCGACCCAGATCAGGGTTTGCGCGAAGGGCTGCTGCATTGCGCGAATGTGATCCTCGACGTCTCCTATGACCCGAAGACGATTCGCTTTGATATTCTTTTGTTTCGCGAGGGGCAGGCCTTTCCGGAGCTTGTGCGCACCTTTGAGAACGTTGCAAAAGAACGTTTGATGAAGCCGGTGGAGGCCTTTCTTGTTGCGTGCGCCGAGCGTGGCCTGACGCGGGAGGCCGATTTCGCCCTCGCTGCGGAAACCTTCGTTTACCTCTTGACCGCCGATATCATCTCTAAAACCGCCATGGGCGAGGCGCCGAAAATGAGCACGACCGACCGTCGCGCACGCGCCGAGAAATTTTGCGATTTATTTGTTTACGGAATACAATCAAGCGAGGTGTAACTAGCCGGATAGATGTGAGCACTAAAGATCGACGCATATTCAGCTGATAAGGGAAAAAGGAGCTCGTCGGCGAAGCAAATAACCTAGCCAATGCTCACGACTCCGGGGCTGCTTCCTTCTTCGACTTTATTTAATCGCAGTCAGTCCCGGCCGTTCGCAAAGCTGCGGGACCCCAAACTGATCGAGGGGTTAACGGATCAGGTGACGTCGGCAAACTCCTCGCGGCCCTGATCGGCTTTCACCGCTAGGAGCCAACGGTCTGTCATGCGAATTGTCTTTATCAATTCACTCCCGAAATCTCTTGGGTGTTACCAGAACGGGCTATGGCGCTCGGCTCATAACTCCCCAAAAACACGTCATTGATTTTATCAGAAAAATGGCTCCCCGAACTGGACTCGAACCAGTGACCCGCTGATTAACAGTCAGCTGCTCTACCAACTGAGCTATCGGGGA
>JBCCTV010000105.1:0-10542 GCA_039197915.1 Pseudomonadota bacterium
AAAACGGAAGACGATCTTCATCTCGACTTACGCGCCATATCGATGCGTTATCTTTTCGGCCCCCGTACTATGCGCACCGAGGAACAGCAAGAAATATACGCGAACACAGGCAGCGGCACCATTAATGGCGCGAGCGATACGCATAAAGATATCGAGGCTCAATTTTTCCGCGACCTGGCCACCAACAAGGGCGTCACAGACACGCAGATCGTCGAAGCGGCGTCGCAATTCAAATCCGCGTTTGATGCATTTGACAACCGCCTTGGGTCTCGCTCCTACCTTTTAGGCGAAGCTGTATCCGTTCTTGACATCGCTTGGTACATCTACGCTGTCCGGTTGGTCAATGCTGGTTATCCGCTGCGCCGGCTTCACAAAAATGTCGGCGCTTGGTTCGACAAACTTGACGCCCGATCTGAATTTCATCGTGAAGTCGCAATGCCTCCGCCACTCATCGCCGCGCGCGATGCCCTGCATGCGGAGCAAGAGCGTCAAGGCGATTCGCTCGAAGCCGTTGCTGGATTATAACGCGCGGCGCTGTATGATTCGAATTGGAGGGTCACATCGCTAGAACATTTCTTCGTATTGTCTCGCGGCGACGATGGCCGAGAGGCGTATGCATTACGTAAGACAAATCACCTCATTCAACATCGGAAAGGTGAGAATGCTCGCCGCTGCGGTCGCGATGACCTTCGTTTGCGGAAGTCCAGCTTTGGTCCAAGGCAGTGTAGGGATTCATCCTGTGCCCGGCCCAATCGGCGTTCTCCTCACCCTTTTTTACCTTGTGTTCCTCGCTCACATTCTATGCGCGCTAAAGCACAGATTTATGGACAAGCACTTTGAAGCGTTTCGTAGAATGGTCGCGAAGCGCTTCTATTTGACGATAACTGAAATACAGTTTTCATGAGGCAATCATGGCGATTAGTTTTTCTGACTTGGTGCGGCGGGCCAATGACGACCTGACAGCGCCTGAGCAACATCGCATTGTCGGCGCAGCGGATAGCGAGCCGCCGCGGTTTGAAGTCTACCACGCGCCTTTTTCCGTATGCTCCCATAAGGTTCGATTCATTCTTCTAGAGCGACGTATTCCTTTCGTTTCTCACGAAGTGAGAATGAACCTAGTCGACCACAAGGCGCCGCCGCCGGACAATTATAAACCGGGATATGTGCGGTTGCGACTCCAGGGCGCCCTCGACGCCAGGTTTGTAAGCAGCTACACAGGCCAATCGTCAGTTTCGACCGAGGGATTTGACCCGTGTGTCGTCCCCACCCTGGCGGACCATCGACGCGAACGCGTTGTAGTCGATTCCGCCCGGATTTGCGCTTATTTGGATCGTGAAGCGGTGGACGGCCCACGCCTCATCCCAGACGCACTCGCCGACGCCGTCGAAGAACAAATCGCACTAATCGACAAAGCACCGCATGTGGCCGTCCTTTATGGCGCACATCCCGACGGCGATGATCGGCCCGAAATGTTGGCGGCCGGACTAAGGGGCGTCCACGATCGAAAAATTAAACATTTGGAAGCGCTGATCGTCTCCGCGAATGGAGACGATCATCTGATCGCCGCCTATAAAGCAAAGATTGCAAAAGAAGCCAGCGCCAAAAGCTTTGTTTACGAGCCGAGCGCGATGATAGAGGCCCACCAACGCATGAAAGCGCATGTAGCTGCTTTGGAAAAACAACTCAGCACACATAACGGCCATTGGGCGCTGGGCGACGATTATACGATGGCCGACATTATGTGGACAGTCAGTCTATTTCGATTGAAGTGGCTCGGCCTGGGCGGCCTATGGGAAGACTCAAATAGCGCAGCACGCGTTGCAGCATATGTAATGGGCGCTTTCGCGCGTCCATCGTTTCAAGATGCGATCGTCAATTGGCCGCGATCGACGCCCCCAACCCCTCACATTGAGGAAACCGCTGCTTACGCGCAACGCGTCCACAAAGCGTGGCGGGAGATGGCTGCGCGTGCGGCCCAGTGAGCAATAACGCAGGAAACAAGCTTTTCGGGCTCGCCAATCCCGTCGCCCGATCAGGAGTGAGGATTGATGGAAAAGATCTTTATTGCAGGCGGCACGGGCATGTTGGGCGCTGCGACGGCGCGGGCGTTCGCCGCCGCGCAAATGCCGGTCGTCGTTTCGACCCGCAAAGATCGCGATGCCGTCGGCGAAACGCTCGAAGCCGAAAGCGACTTTATTCAAGTCGAGCGAGTCGATCTTTTAGACGCCGAAAGCGTTCAAACGTTATTTGCGAAGCACGATTTCACTGGCGTGGTTATGGTCGTCCATACGCATCAATACGCAAAAACTCGCAACACGAACAATGAAATCTATCCAATCACCATCAACTGTTTGGAGATCGCTCGGAGACACGGCGTAAAGCGTGTCGTCTTTGGGGGTTCAATGGCAGTCTATGGCGGATTGACCCCGCCGTTTACGGAGGACATCGCTTTTCCGCCTGAAGTGACAGCCGCTTCCGCGGCTGACAAAGACCTAATGTTGAAATTCGAAGTCGCAACCAAGAGGGCGCTAGAAATCATTACCCTCGATTACGGCGAAGAATTTCAAATGGGATTGTCCGTCCCACCGGGAACGGAAAAACCCGAGCCGCATGAATTGGAAGTGGTTGTGCTGCGCGCGCCAATGATGTTCGGCCCGGGCTATCAGGCCCTTGGCAGCCCGCTTGGCGTCGCGGCCCATGTGGCGGCGGGGCGGTTAACGCAGTTTAACGGACACATCGGCTATGGCGGCGCGCCGATCGAAAAATTCTGGGCCGGCCTTGCATCGATGCCAACCAACTATGTCAAAGACAACGCAGAATGCATCCAGGTTGCGATGGCTGCTGAAAAGCTGACGCGCAAAATCTACAACATCGACAGCGAATTCTCCCGTAGTCCGCGCGCACAGCTTGAAGCGCTCATAAGTGTTAAGCCGGAATGCGCCGATCGAATGGGAATTAAACCAGAGGACCTTCCTGAGGCGGAGTTCGATCTTGGGTTCAACAGCAGTCTTTTCAGACAGGATTTTGGGTGGACATCAAAATACACGCTTGAAACCGCTCTCGCCGATTACCTGGGATGGTTGAGAGACAATCCATATTAATCACAATACAAGCATCAAATAGCGCGCAGTTCTCGCAGCGTCGCTTCAGCGGCCTCATCGTTGCGGACCTGTTCGTGCAAAGTGGCATGAACCCCAAGCTCATTTCCGCAATCGCGGACGTTCTCGGCGTCAACAATACTGTTCTTGAAACGGATTGGCCGATTTTCAGCAACTATTCCACACGATCGCGCGTCATCGAGGTCTGCAAAATTTAGAGCTTTAGTGATCGACAGCGTGACGCCATCGCAAGCGGAAATGCTCGAAGACTTCTGAAACCCGAAACGGACTAAAACGGCAATTTAAATTCAAAATCCGTCAAGCCAAAGGCGCAGTGCGTGAATTCACAAACGCGATCTTTCTTTCTGATACTCTGTTTCGTGTGGGAGTAAGACAATGCCAAAACCTCTTTCCGATCTCGTGCGCGAGGCGAATGCTGAACTCAATGAACCCGGTCAACACTTAGTAGTGGGCGCGCCAGAAGGCGAGACGCCGCGATTTGAACTCTACCACGCCAACTTTTCCATCTGCTCTCAAAAAGTTCGGGCGATGATCACGGAAAAGAACATACCTTTCACGGCGCACCAGCTGAATCTTCCCGTTTCGGAGGATCATCCTTCCGACAGCTACCGGCCCGGATATATACGCTTGCGTCTGCGAGGGGCTCCGGACGTTCAGATGGTTTCGGGCTACACTGGGCAATCATCTGTTGCCGATGAGGGGTTCGATCCTTGCGTTGTGCCAACGCTAGTGGACCATCAGCAACAGCGCGTTGTCGTCGATAATGTGCGGATTTGCAACTATTTGGACCGTGAAGCGGATTTAGGACCGCGCCTCGTTCCGGATCAACTCGCCGATGCTATCGCTGCGCAAGTTTCACTCGTTGACGCGGCGCCGCATCCAGCAGTTCTATATGGCGCATCACCTAAAGGCGAAGACATCCGTCCAGAGATTGTCGCTATACCAATAACAGGCTCCCTAACCCACGCCATTCGACACCTTGAGAACTTTAAGGCCGCTCATGCTGATCAGCCCGATCTGGTCGCCGCTTATGACGCAAAAATTGCCCGTCAATCCAGCGCAAGGGACTTCACCTACGACAAAGAGCAGATGGTCGACGCCTATAACCGCATGACGCAGCATGTGGCGGACCTCGAAAACCAATTGAACACGCACGACGGCGAATGGGTTATGGGTGATGCATACACATTGGCCGACATCATGTGGAGCGCTAGCTTATTTCGATTGAAGTGGCTCGGTTTGGGTCAAATTTGGGAAAACTCGAACGATAAGCAACGCGTTACGGATTATGTCGAACGGGCCTTTATGCGCCCCAGTTTCCGGCGCGCGGTGATAGATTGGCCCATGGCCACGCCTCCATCGCAGCACATTGAGCCGACGGCGCCCTGGGCGCAAAACCTGTTCCCCGCCTGGCAAAAGATGCGCGAGAGTATGGGCGATTGATGACTGATTTGAGTCTATGACAACCATCAGCGATTTTTGACTGAAGCCTAGACGGCTACTGCAATCGCCTGAGCGCCGGGACTTTCGAATTGATTCAGCAGTTCGACGCGGCGCGCTTCGACCTTTTCGATGTTCTTCTCTTTGATATGACCGTAGCCACGAATCTCTTCAGGAAGGCGAGCGATGGTCACGGCGTCTGCGTAGTTTCTCGTTTCGAGTTTGGCGATCACTTTTTCAATCGTGTCGCGATATTCATCAATCAGGCGACGCTCCACACGCCGTTCCGCCGTACGCCCAAAGACGTCGAGCTGCGTACCGCGCAAGCGTTTGCCACGCGCGAGCAAACTGAACGCCGGCATCATCCATGAGCCAAAACGCATTTTTTTCGGCTCGCCGGTTATCGGGTCGCGGCGCGCAAACAGGGGCGGCGCAAGATTAAAGGAGACTTTGTAATCGCCTTCGAACTCTTCGGCGAGGTCACGCCGAAACTTCTCGCGTGTAAAAAGGCGCGCGACTTCGTATTCATCCTTATAGGCCATGAGCTTAAACAGGCTGCGCGCTACGGCGTCGGTCAAATCGTCGACGCCGTTCGCGATAGACTGATCGATTCGCCACACTCGCTTGACGAACGCCGCATAAGTTTCCGCATAGGACTTGTCTTGATACTCCGTAAGCTCAGCGGTACGGCGCGCGATGACGGCGTGAAGCGTCTCTTCGCCAACCAGCGATTGCTCAGAGCGATCGCCAAACCGCGCCCAAAACTCATCGCCTTCATGCGCGGCGACACGGCCATATTCAAAAGCTTGCGTATTCATCGTCACAGCAACGCCGTTTAATTCGATCGCTCTTACGATGGCCTCCCCAGATAGCGGGATCAGGCCTTGCTGATACGCGAAGCCGACCAGACACATATTGGTGCCGATGCTATCACCTAGGAGGCGCTCGGCGGCGCTGGAGGCGTCGACATAGGACGCATTGCGCGGGTTAATGGCCTCTTCCAGTCGCTTTCGAATCCGATTGGATTGAAAGTCCATATCTGGATCAAACTGGAATTGCACTGTCGCGGTCATACGCAGATTGGCGACCGCGCGGGTGCGCTTCTTATCGAATGTCGCCAACACTTCCGGTCCCGCTCCCACAATAAGATCGCAGGCGAGCAACAGATTGCATTTTCCAGGACCGATACGGGCGCTACTGAGGTGTTTAGGCGATGCCGCGAATTGCACATGGCTGAGCACGGCGCCGTTTTTCTGCGCGAGCCCTGTAATGTCGAGGAGTAGACACCCCTTGCCCTCCAAATGAGCGGCCATGCCGAGAACCGCACCAATCGTAACGACGCCAGTGCCGCCAATGCCCGCGACGAGCATGGAGCAAGGCTCAATTAAATTAGGTATCTCAGGGTCAGGAATTTTGGCGTTTTGAAGACTACCGACCTGGGCAGAGACCGCATCATCAGTTCGCTTGCGAAGGCGCCCGCCGGTGACCGTTACAAAGGACGGACAAAATCCGTTTACACATGAATAGTCCTTGTTGCAGGAAGATTGGTCTATCCGCCGCTTGCGCCCGAAAACAGTCTCCTTGGGCGCGATACTGACGCAGGTGGATTTGGCGCTGCAGTCGCCGCACCCCTCGCAGACGCTTTCGTTGATGAAATAGCGCGTGTTGGGATCGGGATAGTCTCCGCGCTTGCGTTTGCGCCGCTTGTCGGCGGCGCAGCCCTGGTCGTAAATGATCACGGAGACGCCTTCGACCTCACGAAGCTCCGTCTCTAAAGCAATCAACTCGTCCCGATGATGAATTGTGACGAATGCGGGGAGCGCGTTGGAGGCTTCATGCTTTTCCGGTTCGTCCGAGACGACCGCCACACGCGTTACGCCCTCGGCCATCACCTGACTGGCAATATCGGAAACGCTCAAGTCGCCGTCAAATGACTGGCCGCCTGTCATTGCGACAACACTATTGTATAAAATTTTGTAGGTGACGTTCACATTCGCCGCGACGGCTGCGCGAAGCGCAATCAGGCCGGAGTGAAAATAGGTGCCGTCGCCCATGTTCTGGAAAACGTGTTTCATCTCGGTGAACGGCGCCATGCCGATCCAGTTCGCGCCTTCGCCGCCCATATGCGTCGGCGCCGCCGTCGGACGGTCCGGCATCCAAATCGCCATCGTGTGACAACCAATGCCGCCCATGGCGAGCGAGCCCTCCGGCACGCGGGTCGACGAGTTGTGCGGACAGCCGGAGCAAAATGCTGGTGTGCGGATGACATCCCCCGGGTTCGCAGACTTGCTGGCGGCGTCCAATCGGGCAGCGATGGCTTTCGCGCGTTCCTCGATCGCGTCGGTCGCAAGGCCTAGCGCCTTCAGCCGACCGGCGACAATCAACGCAATCTGCGCCGGAGAAAGTTCGCCATCAGACGGCGTAAGAACGGCGCCGTCGGGCGTACGCTTGCCGGCGATCCTTGGACGTTCACCCGCTGGCAGATTGAAAAGGATCGATGCGGCCTGTTCTTCTACAATGGGACGCTTTTCCTCGACAAAAAGCAGTTCGCGGTGTCCGGCGGCGAAGTTGCGCAAACCTTCCGGCTCAAGCGGCCAGACCATAGCGATTTTGTAGATGCGTAAGCCCAACTCGCGCGCGATATCCTCGCTAAGGCCAAGATCTTTAAGCGCCTGCCGTAGATCGCCGTAGGATTTTCCCGTGGTGACGACGCCCAACTCACGCCGCGGCCCGTCGAACATCACGCGATCAAGCTTATTGGCCCGCACATAGGCTTGCGCCGCGGGCAATCGGTAACGCATGAGGCTTTGTTCATCGGCAACCGGAGTGAACGCCGCCTTGATGGAGACATCCGGCATGTCGTCAAGCGCCGGGGGGCGGATGGACTTGAATCTTTGCGGGCTGACATAAGCGGAAAACGTCGTCTCAATCGTTTCCGTCAAACATTTGAACCCGACCCAGACGCTCGCCATACGCGACAGCGCAAAAGCGTGCAGCCCGAGGTCAAGATAGTCCTGCACGTCGGCGGGATTGAATATCGGCATGCCGGCGGCGATAAGCGCCGGCTCCGATTGAAACGCAATCGTCGATGATTTCGCGACGTGATCGTCGCCGGCAAGGACGATGACCCCGCCATGAGGGCTCGTTCCCTCTAGATTTCCGTGCTTTAGCGGATCGCCGCTGCGATCGACACCAGGGCCTTTGCCATACCACATGGCGAAAACGCCGTCATAGCGCGCGCCGGGATAGAGCGTTGTTTGTTGCGTTCCCCAACAAGAGGTCGCCGCAAGGTCTTCGTTCACGCCGGGTAGAAAATGAATGTCTTCCGCTTCAAGGAGCGACTTCGCCTTGGAAAGAGCGGCGTCGTAATTGCCGAGCGGCGAGCCGCGATAGCCACTAATAAAACCCGCCGTGCTCAAACCATTTGCAGCGTCGAGCCGGCGCTGCATCAATGGCAGACGCACCAGCGCCTGGGTGCCGGATATGAAGATCCGTCCCTCATCAAGCTTATATTTGTCATCTAGTGAAATAGCATCGAACATCGCCGACACCCTATCGCAATTTTTGCTCGATCACTGAATTACTCAGCACACCAACGCCGGACACCTCAACCTCCACAAGATCGCCTTCCTGCAAAAACACCTGCGGATCGCGCAGCGCGCCAGCGCCTTCCGGCGAGCCGGTGACAATAACATCTCCCGGCTCAAGCCACGTCACTTCAGAGATGTGTGAAATCAGGTCTGCAAAGGAAAAGACCAGATCGTCGATTTTCATATTCTGCCGTACGTCGCCATTAACGCGCGTTTGCAAAGTAAGATCATTCATGTCGACTTTATCTGCGGTCACCATCCACGGACCGAAGCCGCCGCTATGATACGCGTTTTTGCCAGTCGTTACCTGATGGCTGCGGATTTGATATTGGCGAGCCGATCCGTCGTTGAAGCAGGCATATCCCGCAATATGCTTCAACGCATCGGCAACGGAAACATTGCGGCAGCGTTCGCCGATAATTAGCGCTATTTCGCCTTCATAATCGAAATCGGTTTCGAGCGCCGGCTTTTCAATCGGCTGGCCCGAGCCGACAAGCGTATGACGCGAACGCAGGAAAAACATGGGAACTTGTGGCGGCTCCTTGTGGCCAAAGAGATGTTTCGTTTCTTCAAAATGACTGTGGGTGTTCAGCCCACAACACCAAACAGCGCCAGGGTCCGGGATGACCGGCGCCAGTTCCACCGCACCGATCGCGTAATCAGCCGACGTATTCTCAGCAATCTCGCGCGCACCGCGAAAACCGTTGCCAATCAAAGCCCGTAGCGTCGGCGACTCGTCACCGAGTCGGGAACCAAGATCAATCACCCCTTCGCCGGCGACAATTCCATATGACGATTTCCCATCAACACTATAGCTAGCAAGTTTCATGAAGTTCTCCCTTTCGCTTCGGCGAAGCTTTATTATCTAGGCTTTCACGGTCAAAAGTCTTGCGATAGCGTCCGCCTGGGCGTCGACCATTGTCTTATCAAATGCATCTTTACCTGTGATCATTTTGCATTCTGCGGACATGGAAAAAATGGCGCCGCCGGCCGTAAGCAAATAGTAAAAATTGATCAATGGTATATCGGGAATTGTATTGCTTTTCCGTCCGTCTTCAAACAACTGACCAATGGTTTCGTAGAACCCGCGAATATAATTCTCGACCAGCCATTCTAGGCGCCAACCCTTAGAGCGCCCTTCGTCAAACATTATGCGCGCAACCTCAGGTATGGCGGCGCTTGCGCGGATATAGCGACGAATCAAAAACCTTATCCTCTCTCCCAGCTCAATATCTCTAGACTGATCAATGGCCGGGGCGAGCATTGCGCTCATACGTTCGTTGAGCCGCACCATGCAGGCCTTCCAGAACTCCTCTTTGCCGCCAAAATGGTAAGTCATCAGATTGCGCTGCACGCTGGCTAGGTTTTCGATCTGGCGTGTACTGGTCGCCTCATACCCCCGCTCCGAAAACAGGCGGACGCCCGCCTCCAAAAGCAACTCACGGGTTTGTTCGGTTTTTCCTCTCACACCAGTGAAGGAAACGACGGCAGCTTCAGCACTCACAAACGGCCTCCAAAGTCTGTTTGACATATGTCATAAATTACCCTATTGGTTTTGACAAGTGACAAATTCTGACCGTAAAGAGATCCGATGACCGAAGCTCCACCTCCGCCTTTAGCCGTCGTCCCAAAAACCGCGAAGGAACGCGGTAAGACAGCGCCCGCAAAGCTCGCGCATGTAGCTTTCCGCACCTCACGCTATGAAGAGATGATCAAGTGGTATCAGAACGTCGTTGAGGCGGAGATTGTGCTCGGAACACCGATGGCGACGTTTCTCACCTATGACGATGAACACCACCGTCTCGCTATCTTGAACATGCCAGGGTTGCAGCCGCAGGATCGCGGCAAAGCTGGTGTCGAGCACACGTCATTCACCTACGCGACGTTGGACGATTTATTCGCCACTTATGAGCGCCTCGCCGCGCTGGGCATCACGCCTTTCTGGACAGTCAATCACGGCGGAACGCTATCGCTCTATTATCACGATCCTGATCAAAATCAGGTTGAACTACAAATTGATGTTTTCGACAGCAATGAAGCGCTAACCGCCTGGTTTAAAGGAAGTGACTTTTCGACGAACCCGATCGGCGTGAAGGTGGATGTTCCAGATCTCATTGCACGTTACCGCGCCGGCGAAGATCGCGCAGCGCTTCTGGAGCGCCCACGGATCGACCCCAGCGAGGTCTTTGCGCAGATGCCGGGATGACGCGGCGCAAAGGGTGAATTAGAGAAAAAGGAAAGCGCCGCCCCATGACTATAACACTTTGGACAGCCGCCACCCCGAATGGGTGGAAAATCTCCATCATGTTGGAAGAGTTGAAAGAAGCGGGCGCAACGCTCCCAGACATAGTAGTGAACACGGTGAATTTGTTGGAAGGCGAACAATTTTCCGA
>JBCCTV010000106.1:0-10518 GCA_039197915.1 Pseudomonadota bacterium
ATTGCGCCAATGGCAACTAAAAAAGTGCCGTCCAAAGGAGTCATCGACCAGTCCACTTCGGTTGGCGTTTTTCACGAAACGCTTGAAACCCTTCACGCGCATCTTCAGTACGCGCCATACTCGGTAGCATAACCTGTGCGTAGTCTAACGCTTCCACGAGGCTCATATCACGCATCGCATTGAACGCCGTGAGGCCCACTCGAATTCCCGTAGGCGAGGCAGCCGATATGCGCGCAATAAGACTATCGATTGCCGCGTCTAACTGATCCAGCGGCGTGACCTCGTTTACGATGTTCGCGCTTAGCGCTTTTTCCGCCGTAATCGGCTCACCCGTCAGACATAGCTCCATTAAGACCCGTTGCGGCGTTGATCGCATCAAGGCAGGCATAATCATCATCGGGAACAAACCGATCTTCGCCTCGGGAACGCCGAACTTCGCGCGCTCGCTTGCGACCGCCAGGTGGCAATAGGCCATCAGCCCAAAGCCGCCCGCCAGCGCGTGTCCATTCACCCGCGCGATAATTGGTATACGGCACGTGGCCATTTCGCGAAAAAGCGACGCCGTTGGGTTTATGGGTTCTGCTGGTTCATCGTCAAAGGGGACACCGTCATTATTTGCGCTTAGGTCGCCGCCAGCACAAAAAATTCGATCGCCAGCGCCGGTAATGACAACAGCTCTAACGGTGTCGTGGGCTTGCGCCGCTTCGATTGCATTGCGAAGCCCCTTAACAACATCGTTGTTTAAGGCGTTACCCGAAGCTTGACGGTTTATCGTAAGCCAGAGCGCGTCGCCACGGACCTCTTCCAAAACAACGGTGTCTTCGGTTTCAGTTTCTTGTGTCATCGCAATTGGTTTTTCTTACTGAGAGAGCCTCAATAACTTGGATGCAAAAGTCAATCTTTATGCGCAATGCCTGTTAAAACGAGCGCCAACAACCCTTGCGTTACTTTCGCCGTGTTAAACTTCGCCCCGCCATAGAGATACCCTGTGGCGTGGTGCTCCAGGGCGCCAAAAATCGCATCACGAATGAGGGCGACATTCAGCCCCCGTTGGAAGACGCCGCTTCGCACACCGTCCTTAAGAGCGGCCACAACGAAATCCGCATAGTCACGATTGAGCGCGTGTACCGGGGAATTCACATAGTCCTCGGCGCTGCGTATCTGATCAAAGAAAAGTCGGCATAGCGCGGGGTCCGTTTCAATAATCCGGGCATGCCGCCAAACCAGAAATCTCAGGCGTTCTGTGGGGTCTTGAATGCCGTCAAGGTTTTCGGAGACGTCCTTTATCAGCGCCTCAAACCAGCTCGCGATGACCGCAACCAAAAGCGCCCGCTTGCTCTCAAAAAACCTATAAACTGTGCCTTCCGCCACGCCAGCATTTGCAGCGATTTCGCTCACCGATGCATCGGCGAAACCGACTGAAACAAAGTGGTCTCTGGCAGCGCTCATAATATCATGCGTGCGCTTTTCCGGAGATAAGCGTCGGTTCCTTGTCGTTGTCGTTTGATCCTTCACCAATATGTCCGCAGATCGCCAATTCACAAAAAGTCCATCGCAAGCCTTACTAAGCCTGCCTCAATAAGATAATATATTTCGACAAAGTTTGGCATATCCACGCCAAACGCATCAAGCGAGAAAACGAGGAACAGCATGCTGACGAACGCATTTAGGGTCGATGGTGATATTGCACTAATCACAGGTGGCGGTCGCGGCATAGGGCGGGCGTGCGCTAACCTGTTAGCTGACGCAGGCGCGAAAATTATTATCGCTGCACGAACCAAGTCCGAACTCGACCGTGTCGTTGACGAAATTAAGGATCGTGGCCACGAAGCTAGCGCTATTATTTGTGACGCCTCTGACAATGATGCTGTGCGTGCTCTGCCTGAACAATGCGCGGCCGCCTTCGGACCGCCAACAATTCTGATTAATAATGTCGGCGGCGGAGGCCCGAACGACCCTCGCGCCCAAGACATCGACGCCTTTGAAGCACAATTCCATTTTAATGTGGGCGTTGCGTATTTGCTTTCAACACTTGTCGCACCCAACATGGATGAGCGTGGTGCAATCGTTAATATTGCGAGCCAAGCCGGCGTCCTGGCGCAAAAGAATTTTTCTGCCTACGGAACGGCTAAGGCTGCAATGATCCAAATGACAAGGAACCTCGCCCACGATTATGCACCGAACATCAGGGTCAATGCGATCGCACCGGGGGCCGTTAAAACCGACGCGTTAATGAAGTATTTGAACGCTGAAACGGAAGAATTGATGCGAGCCAAAACCCCGCTCGGACGCCTCGCCGAAGCGGAGGACGTCGCATCAAGCGCCTTATTTTTGGCCTCGCCAGCATCAAGCTTTATGACCGGAAAAACGCTCGTCCTTGATGGCGGCGCGGAGTGGACCACGTGGCCGTTTTAACATAGTCACATAACACACGGCGCGTACCGACCGATTAAGGGGTTTCGCGGATAAGTGCGTTTGGTGGACGATTTCCGTCCGACAACGCCATTAAAGAAGCACGACAAAAAAAGCCGGCGCAGTTTACGGAACTTAGGCGTAGCGTGAAACGCAAAACTCTAGCGGCCCTTGCGCTTATTTGAACCGCTTTGCTCGCTCTTTAAGCGCGTTGGTTAGCCCTTGCTCGCGCACGCCCTTAAAGAACTGGACATACTCTTTGCTCTGATGGAAAAACGCATCAAGGTCTGACGTGCTCTGCACCGACGCCGCCAGCCCCATATTCTCATACCACCGATTAATGGCGATCTTTGAGATCTTCAGGGCGTCCGGTGTTGATTTCGCAACATCGCGCGCCAAACGGTCGACTTCTTCGTTGAGCTGATCGTCCGGAACGACTGTGTTAATCAGCCCGATGCGCTCAGCCTCCGCCGCGCTGATGAGCTTCGCCGTGAACATTAGCTCTTTCGTTTTGCGCATGCCAATCAGCATCGGCCAAAAGAAGAGCGTCGGCGGAACGCCTAAATCACGCGCTGCTGGATGCCCGAACTGGGCGCTCTCGCCAGCAACAACCAAGTCGCTAATCGCAAGCAACTCACCAGCGCCGCTTAGGCAAACCCCATGGACTTTGACGATTACGGGTTTTGGAAACTTAAACAGTCGCATCCATCGGGCAAGCAACTCTTCAATGTCATCGCGGTCGCGAATAGCGTCCACTGCGCCATCAGCATTCGCCGGGTACTGACTTATGATCCAGTCTTTTTCATTAAAGTCATAGCCAGCACTAAAGGCGCGCCCTTCACCGGTAATAACGAGCACACGAACATCGTCATCCTTCGCGGCGACGTTAAACGCCTCTTCGAGTTCGACAAGAAGCTGCATACTCAAGGCGTTGAGCTTCTCAGGGCGCGCGAGGGTAATCGTTCCGATTGGTGCGGATACCTCGTAGGTGAGCGCAGTGAATTCCATTTCTGGGCCCACTAAAACTCAAGTCCCTCGGGCGCGCCCGGTAAAACCGGCTGGTAATAGCCGGCGTACCAACCGCCATCCACAGCCAACTCAGCGGCGGTTACATAACTCGCTTCATCGCTTGCCAGAAACAACGAGGCTTGTGCAACTTCTTCAGGCTCACCAATACGTTGAAGCGGTACGCGCTTGAACGCGAAGTGTAATTCATCGGGCGGCAGGTCGCGTGCATTTCCCATCGGGGTGTTTATGCCGCCGGGGTGAATTGAGTTCACCCTTATCCCAAATGTCCCAAGCTCATAGGCGATTGACTTTGTCATGCCACGGACGGCCCATTTGCTCGCCGTGTAAACCGTAAGCCCGTTACACCCCCTTAATCCGTCAACCGAACTAATATTAATGATGGAGCCTGCCTTCTTCTCCTTCATGATCGGGGCCGTGTTCTTGATACCAAGCATAGGGCCGATCGTATTGACGTTCAGGATACGTTGCGCTTCTTCCGGATTCAGGTCTTCTATCGGTGTAAAATGCACAAGGGCTGCATTATTCACGAGAACGTCAACCGTACCCCAACGGTCTTTCACGGCTCCAACAAAAGACGCCCAGTTGTCATCACTTGAAACATCGAGATGTTGAAAAAAGCCGTGGTCGCCGAATTCCTCAGCGACAGCGGTCCCTTCATCGGCCTTCACGTCGCCAAGGGCTACCTTAGCGCCTTCTTTCGCGAACAACCGCGCTGTCGCGGCGCCCATACCCTGGGCTGCCCCAGTAACAATGGCGACTTTTCCATCAAGACGTCCAGCCACTACTTTCTCCCTATACGAATATAATTTAGCTTTTGCATCGCTTGACGCAGATGCGCTGGGGGATCAATCATCAAATTGATCGACCCCCTTGTGGATTAGGCTTTCGGCTCAAACACTTCCGGTACAAGTGACTTTGCCGCACGGCGCTCGCCAACGACCTTCACCTTGAAGTCCATGGCTGGTCCTGGCGTAGGCGCAGTTTTGGTTTTCAAGACATAGTCCGGCGGATCAAGCGAAAGATCGAGACGATGGAACAAGCGCGCCATCGTCAACGCCATTTGAACCTCCGCCAAGCTTTGACCTAGGCACGTATGTGGGCCACGGCCGAATGGCGAATAAGCGCCTTTTTGCAAGTGCTCCTTACGCGGCGCTTCATACCGCATTGGGTCAAACTTCATGGGATCCGGAAAATACTCATCCATGAAATGCGGAACACTTGTGCCGATATAGATCATTTCGTCTTGCGGTATTTGAAAGCCCGCATACTCAAAAGATTGCGTGCTCATCCGCATCTGAGCAACAGCAATAGGCCACAAGCGCATCGCCTCTTTAACGCAGCCATTGATATAGTCCAGTTTCAAAACGTCCTTGTCGACAATGGTTTCTTTTTCGAACAAAGCGTCGGCTTCGGCCTGAACATTTTCGAGTATTCCGGGCGTCTTAAGTATTCCGTATACACATGCCGCAAGGGTGTTCGCGACCGTATCGAGCCCGGCCACGTAAGGCCCTGTCAAAACAAGCGGCAGATCGTTTTCTGGGATCAGCTCAGGATCATCAATGTGTGCTTGAACGATATCGCCGATCAGGTTTTTCGGAAGTTCGCCCCTCTCGGCGCGTCCTTTGAAGTCCTGGATCATCTGTTGACCGAGCTCGCGAACGCGGGCGTGGGCGCGCTTGAACTCGCCGCGCTTCAATAGAAAACGCGGCCGCTGACGCGTAACCAAAATATTCAAAAGATAAAGGACGTTCAAACGAATGTCCTTTACATACTCCAGCGGCGCCGAGCCCGTGAGAAGTTCTCCCAGCTGTTGCACGATCATGTACTGGAAGGCTTGCACGACGGGCGTCGCGCCGCCAACTTCCCAATCGCGGGCAATCGAAATATCGCATACATCCGTAAGCTGATGGTAGCGACCTTTGACCGCTTCGCGAGAAAAACCAGCGCGCATCACACGCCGCAGCTTTTCGTGCACCTCGCCGTCCTCGCGGGTTAGCGATTTCTCAGCCCCATGGAATTTGACAAATTCATCCCAGAACTCACGAGAGCGAAGGCTCTGGCGTCCCTCTTTCGACGACATGAACATCGCCGACTCAGGCCCGGCGATGACAATCGATTCGCGGCCAAAAACATTGACCTTAAAGACGGGTCCATGTTCGCGGTAACATTTCACGAAAAACGCCGCCGGGTCTTTCGCCATATCTAACGTGTTGCCGACAAAAGGCATGCCGGGAACTTTTGGTATCGTCTGAGTTGCTGGTCTCTCTAAAACTGCCGTAGTCATGCTGGAACTCCTAAGGCTGTAACATCATATCGACGAACATCGCGGCTTCCTCCGGAAACGGCGGATATTGCATCGGCGTACCCTGGCTGGGCTCAAGGGCGTCTTCAACGACCGCGCGACCGTTGGAAAACTCCAAGAAACCCGCTTTACCGCCTAGCCGACCGATACCGCTATGGTTCGCCCCGCCAAATGGCAGTGATTGAACATTTGCCTGAACGACCGCGTTGTTGACCGCACTCGTTCCCGCACGCGTATTCTGGATATACCAATCCGCCGTCTCACGCGAGCGCGTGAAGAAGTAAGCGCCGAGCGGCTTTGGGCGTTTGGCGATTTCAGCGGCGGCTTGATCGCGCGAGGAAAATGGCTGGACCAACATGATGGGCCCAAAAATCTCCTCATGGGCGATTTCCATTTCGTCCGTCACGCCTTCAACAATGGTTGGCGCAATAAACCGCTCTGAGGGGCGGAAATCGCCCCCGTAACTAATGCGCGCACCGGCCGAGACGGCGTCGTCCACAAGCGCTTTGATCCGAAGCGCATGGCGTTCATTAACAATCCTCGCAAGATCGCGGGACCTGTCTAAGCCATCGCCATTTGGATTGAACATCGCGTCAATTTTTGACCGCAACGCATCCGTGAAGGCGTCATAGACGCTCTCATGGGCGAGGATATAATCAGGCGACAGACAAACTTGCCCTGCAATCATCATCTTTGAGAACGCGAGTTTTGAAGCGGCGTCCTCAATATCGGCGTCAGCCTCGACAACAACAGGGTTCTTTCCGCCCATCTCAAGCGTCACACCTGCAAAGTGTTGGGCGGCCGCCTCCATAATCAGTTTGCCAATCCGGTTATTGCCAACATAGCAAATATGATCAAAGGGCAGTTTCAACAAAGATTGCGCCGTATCCGGACCACCGGTGACAACCGCGACATCATCTGACAACCCGGCATGATCGATAATCTTTGCAACGATATCCGCCGACTGGGGCGTGATTTCCGAGGGCTTGATGACGACGGCGTTGCCAGCCGCGATCATGCTCATCGCCGGGGAGAGCGAGATTAATACTGGCGAATTCCATGTGGCGATGTGCAGGCACACGCCCTTGGGTTCGTAATGAACGTAACCTTTACGCCCTTGGAGCGACGGCACGTCCTCAACTTCCTCGCGCTGCATCCAGCTTTCGAGGTTCGCGGCAATATATTCGAGCTCAGGCTTGAGCGGTATCAGATGCATCTTGCCATCCATACCGAGCTCATCTTTGCCCACATGGCTGATGTCATGGCGCAATTCGTAAACTGCAGCATACAGCCGGCGGAGCTTATCAATGCGCTCTGCCGCGCTCGTTTTCGCGAGCGCTGGGGCGCGATCGCGGAGCTTCTTAAATACGTCTGTATAGGGATTTTCAGTTTGAACCATTTTCACGACCTACATCATTTTCGGGATTGAAGGCCCGGTTTCAGACAACATCTCTTCGAAGCGCTTGCGGATCGCGTCTTTATTCAAATCCGTCATAGGCATCACCCAGAACTTACCGTCAAGCAGCGCGTCGTGGGTGTAGTCGGCAAACTCCTCCGGCTCGGTTAGCGGCACCTCATGGCCGATATACATTTTCATCGCCGCTTGGAAACTTGGAATATCGGTGATGCCGTTGCCTGCGCGAACCGTCGGATCATCATACCGGTCCTGCAAGTTGCGTTGCGAATTCATGAGCGCGGAGTTGATGACGTGGGGCCCAGGAAACAAAAGCGCCGCCCGCAGCTTTGAACTCATCGATTGGAGCTGGTGACTCAACGTCTCATAAAGCGCAATGACAGCGGCTTTCGTACAACAATAAGGGGTCGCCGACGGTGGGAAAACAATTCCCGCCCCGGACGATGTCGCCGAAATTATTCCTTCTTTATTCTGCTCGAGCATGCGAGGCACGAACGCTTCAATCCCGTAAAGCGGACCGAAGAAATTGACGTCAAAACCCCACCGGAATGCGTTCTCCGAGATCGTCCAATTGGTAACCCCGCCGCCCGCGCCAACGCCCGCATTGTTAAAGACGCAGTCGACTTCCCCGAAATGCTCAAAAGCCTCGTCAGCCAAGCCGAAGACTTCGTCTCGAACACTGACGTCGACGCGGCGGGCCTTTGCATCAATCCCCGCATCTCGAATTTCAGCCAGCGCCGCATCCAAGCGGTCCTGTTCGATATCGGAAATAATAACTTTTGCGCCTTCGCGGCCTAACCGCATCGCGAGCGCCTTACCGACGCCAGAAGCGCCGCCGGTAATAACGACCGATTTATCCTTAAAGCTCTCCATTTTTTCTCCCTAATTCAATTTTATTTTTATACGAATGAATTTAAGTAAGTCTGTACTCCTATTTTTCATTCGCGATTGACGAAAAGGCCGCATCGAGCAAAACCTCGACCTTTTCGCGAGCAGACATCGAATATGTGCCGACAGCCTCTCGAACGAGAGGCACCTCCAAGTCTTCCAAGTCGTCTAGTTGGTCCGTCACTGCGCGTTGAAAGGTGTGCCCTTGCATCGCGAAGGCGCGTTCCCGCACGGCCTCAATCGCCCCTGACATCGAGGCGAGCGCAATCATGTGATAGACCCGCATTGCGGCGTCTACGGAAAACCCCTTCGCCTTCATTACCGAGAGGAACTCCTCCGACAGGCGAAAAAGGACCTCCAAGCCATAATCGGAGTGGGTGTAGTTATAAATATAAGTCGGGTTGTCGGAGAGGAGTTGCATGATCACAAATGCATAATCCCGGGCGTATTCCGTCCACTCCTGCCCGACGTCGCGCGGCAACGAGATCAACGCGAGCGCTCGCACCGCCGCCGAACGCATCAACGCGTCACGATTGTCAAAATACTGGTACAAAGTCGCTGTGCCGACGCCGAGATGGGTCGCGAGCTGCTTCATGGTCAGCTGCTCCAGGCCAAGCTCAACGGCGGCGTCGAGGATTTCGTCGCGCGAGAGTAATTTCGGGCGACCAACCGTGGCGGTTTTTACCGTGTCGGGTTCAGGCACTACCTTAGTCCAATTGACATTTCCGAACGACGTTCGGATATTTCGATATCTACTTCCCCCTGTCAATAGGGGGTTGCCAGGCCGTACACTGCGAAGTCTGCTCTATCGCCGAATTCCCTCAGTTTTCCCCGGTCGCGAGGCGGTGTGACACGCCCCCACATACTCAAAAATGACGCCTTAGAAGCGCTGGCGCTAAGCCCGGACTTCGCCGGCGTCCTTGGGCCCGGCGCGGAAATGCCGCTGCTCGCGGTCGATCTCGCTGAAGCGTCTCCTGATGTACTTAAGGCGCTCGCACATGCGCCATGCCCTCTAATCGGGGTCGGCGCGACTGGGCCTGAAGACGAAAAAGACGCAGCGGCCACACCCTGTGATTGCCTCGTCAAGGACGAGAGGGAGCTCGCACGCCTCTGGGCGAATGTCGCCAAGGCGCCGCTCGCTTCAATGGTGCTCGTACAATTAATCCGAACCACATATAACCTAGAGCCCGCGGATGCCCTCCTCATGGAAAGCTTCGCCTACGCCACAGTGCAACGCGGCGCAGAGTTTACCGACTGGCGCGAGACATCGCCCCCTGCACGGCCGCGGCGCCATTCGACAGATGATTGCTTGCTCGTTTCCCGGGAACGCCAGACCCTTAGCATCACAATGAATTCAGCGGCGACACGTAACGAGATTGATCGCTCCATGCGCGACGCCCTGTGCGAAGCGTTTCAACTCGCACAAACAGATAAGACCATCGGAAGCATCACCCTAAGCGCCAATGGCGACGCCTTTTCCGTTGGCGGCGCAGTGCATGAGTTTGGCTCCGTGGCTGATCCGGCGACTGCCCATTGGATACGGTCTTTGCGGTTGCCGGCAAAATACGCCCTGCAATTATCCGATAAACTCAGGGTTCGAATAAATGGAGCTGCAATAGGCGCGGGTGTTGAAATCGCAGCCTTTGCCGGCAATTTGAGCGCGTCGCCACGGGCGTGGTTCCAATTGCCAGAATTAAAGTACGGACTTATTCCTGGCGCTGGCGGTACAGTGAGCATTGCGCGCCGAATTGGCCGCCAACAATTTATCTATCTCGCCCTTTCGATGAAACGCTTGCGCGCTCATGAAGCGCTGTCCTGGGGGCTCGTTGACGCGGTCGAGGAATAGGCGAGCGCGCCGTTAATAAGCGTTGCACGAACTTTTACGTTCGATAGATCCGCGCGCGCTTCCGTCCAAGGCTGTGACAGGAGGCAAATATCTGCCGGCGCGCCTACACAGAGCCGCCGCGCCGCGCCGCCAGGCTCGGACAACGGACTCAAAAATAAGGAAAGCGCCTCGTCCGCGGATACCGTTTCGTTATCGCCAAAACCAGCCGGGCGACGAACCGCCGCCGCCATTGCGCGCCACGGATTTGCGCTGCCGAATGGCGCGTCACTTCCCGCAGCCAGCGGCACGCCTTTGCGTAAGAATGACGCCAGTCGCCAGAGCATTGGTTTTTCGCGGGTGTCGACATCAATTTCATAGGCGTCGAGCCGGTCGACAATGAAGCCTGGTTGGGTGACCACCGCGACGCCCATTCTTGCAATCCAATCGATCGCCTCATCACTTGCAATGGCCGCGTGTTCAATACGATCGCCTTCCATGGGCCCTGCCGCTTCGATCGCCGCCAGCGTCAACATTAACTCCGACAACGTGACACAATGGGATGCAACCGGGCGTCCCTCATTATGCGCTATAAGGACGATCTCCGTTAGATCCTCCAAAGACGGAAGATCATAGTCATGGTAATGGAGC
>JBCCTV010000107.1:0-10385 GCA_039197915.1 Pseudomonadota bacterium
ACATCACGCTGTATGCAGCGCTGATCATCATGTTTACATTCGTGTACACATCAATTCAGTTTAATGTCGAAGATGTCGCCGACAATCTCAAAAAATATGGCGGGTTTATTCAAGGGTATCGACCCGGCGCGCGAACCGCTGAATATCTCGATTATCTGATGACCAGGCTGACGGTTATCGGCGCCTTATATCTGACGTTTGTCTGTATCCTGCCGGAGTTCCTGAGAGCGCAATATCCGAACATTCCCGTTTATCTGGGCGGTACATCTTTGCTCATCGTGGTCTCCGTAACGCTAGATACGGTCGCCCAGATACAAGGGCATCTGGTCGCCCAGCAATATGAGAGCTTGATCAAAAAGTCGAAATTGAGGGGAGGTCGTTGATGATTTTAATTCTGTTAGGACCGCCGGGCGCAGGGAAAGGCACTCAAGCAAAAAAGATTGTCGAAACGCGCGGTATTCCGCAGCTTTCAACGGGCGATATGCTCCGGGAAGCGATAGCCTCTGGCTCTGAACTCGGTGAGAGGGTCAAGGGCATCATGGCGCGCGGCGAGTTGGTGTCTGATCAGATCATCGAAGAAATCATCACGGCGCGCATGCAAGAGGATGACTGCAAACCAGGATTTATTCTGGACGGCGCCGTGCGCACCGTCGGCCAGGCCGAAATGATCGACCGCGTCTTATCGGGGTTACAGCGGCCGCTCGATGCCGTTATCGAATTGGTTGTTGACGAGGAAGAGCTCGTCAATCGGCTTAACAATCGGATCGCCGAAGCGAAAGCAGCTGGTGAACCCTTGCGGGATGACGACAATGAGGAAACATTCCGCAACCGGCAAAAAGTTTACCATGAGCAGACCGCGCCATTGATCCCATACTACGAAGCGCAAAATAAATTGCATCGCGTTGATGGCATGGGGTCGATGGATGCCGTCGCCGCCGCGATAAGCGGAATTTTAGATCGATTTTCCTGATTATTCGCGCGGTTGGAGTCGTTTTACTATTGACGGTCGGACGGACCCATTTATACACAGCGGATTACGGCGCGCGGTTGCGCTAGCCGTGATTCTCATATCCGAATTGGCTATCAGGTGAGCCGTATGCAGCGCGGTGACTTCACCATTTAGGGCATAAAGGCACGAGGCTAAGATGGCGCGCATCGCCGGCGTAAACATACCAACAAACAAACGCGTTGAGATTGCTCTTCGCTATATCCACGGCATCGGACCTTCGAAAGCCGGAGAGATTTGCGAAAAGGTGGGGATCCCGCGCGAGCGTCGCGTTAACGAACTTTCCGATGCGGAAGTGTTGCAGATTCGCGAAGCGATTGACCGCGATTACCTTGTTGAAGGTGACCTTCGCCGAGAGGTCGCCGTTAACATCAAGCGCCTGATGGACCAGGGATGCTATCGCGGGTTGCGCCACCGCCGGGGTCTTCCCGTGCGCGGACAGCGGACACACACAAATGCCCGTACGCGAAAAGGCCCAGCGAAGCCGATCGCGGGCAAAAAGAAATAGGATCGCCAAATGGCAAAGCAACCGGCTGGGCGCGTTAAGCGGCGCGAGCGTAAGAACATCACGACAGGCGTCGTTCACGTAAACGCATCGTTCAATAATACGATGGTGACGATTACAGACGAGCAGGGGAACGCGATTTCCTGGCAGTCAGCCGGTGGTATGGGCTTTAAAGGCTCAAGGAAATCTACTCCGTACGCGGCTCAAATGGCGGCGGAAGACGCGGCGAAGAAGGCGATGGACCACGGCCTCCAAACGGTGAACGTGGAAGTCCGCGGTCCTGGTTCTGGCCGCGAGAGCGCTTTGCGGGCGCTCCAGTCTGTCGGGCTAACCGTGCAGGCGATCCGGGATGTGACACCAATCCCGCATAATGGGTGCAGACCTCGCAAACGTCGTCGGGTGTAAAAAGACGACCGGTCAGCCGCTCTTCGCCGGGCGGCGCTTAGCGAGCAGAGAACGGAGCGACCTTTGTCGACAGTTGAAAAAAATTGGCAGGAGCTAATCCGCCCTACGAAGCTTGAAGTGATCCCGGGCGTCGACGCCCGCCGCGCGACTATAGTCGCGCAGCCGCTTGAGCGTGGGTTTGGCTTGACGCTTGGTAATGCGCTTCGGCGCATCCTGTTGTCTTCGTTGCAAGGCTCTGCCGTTACTTCAATTCAAATCGACGGTGTGGTGCACGAGTTTTCTTCGATCCCGGGCGTCCGCGAAGACGTGACCGATATCGTTCTGAACATTAAACAGCTTCCGTTGCGGAGCCATTCCGAAGGTCCGAAGAGGCTTGTCCTGTCGAAGTCATCTCCGGGGCCCGTTCTCGCGAGCGACATCGAGGATAGCGGTTCTGTTGATATTCTTGATCCGAACCATCTTATTTGCACGCTCGACGAAGGGGCTAGCTTACGGATGGAGTTGGTGGTTCAGACCGGCAAAGGGTTTGTTCCGGCCGATCAAAACCGTCCGGAAGATGCGCCAATCGGCTTGATCCCTGTAGACTCCACCTATTCGCCGGTGCGCCGCGTTTCCTACCGGGTTGAGAACACCCGCGAAGGTCAGGTGCTTGATTATGATCGACTGACGCTTGAGATTGATACGGATGGTTCTGTTTCGCCTGAGGATGCGGCGGCCTATGCGGCGCGCATCATGCAGGATCAACTCCAGATCTTCGTTAATTTTGACGAGCCGCAAAAAGACGTCGCCTCACAAGAGCGCGAAGAGCTGCCGTTTAATCCGGCCCTGCTTCGTAAAGTTGACGAGCTCGAGCTTTCGGTGCGGTCAGCGAACTGCTTGAAAAATGACAACATTGTCTACATTGGCGACCTTATCCAAAAGACCGAAGCGGAAATGCTCCGGACGCCGAACTTTGGCCGGAAGTCTTTAAACGAAATCAAAGAAGTTTTGGCGGGCCTCGGTTTGCACCTTGGAATGGACGTGCCTGATTGGCCGCCAGACAATATCGAAGAGCTTGCGAAAAAATTCGAAGAATAAACCGACAGGCGTCGGTTACGGAGAACGGACATGCGCCACGGACATGGCCACAGAAAACTGAACAGGACGCACGAGCACCGTAAGGCGATGTTCGCGAATATGTCTTGTGCTCTCATTAAGCATGAGCAGATAACGACCACGCTGCCGAAGGCAAAAGAGCTTCGGCCTATCGTTGAAAAGCTCGTGACCCTGGCTAAGAAGGCTGACAAGGGCGTTGGCGCCTCCGCGGATACAGCTGAAGCGAAGGCTGCCCGCGCGCTGCATTTGCGTCGGCTTGCGATTTCGCGCCTCCGCGACGAGGCAATGGCGAAAAAACTCTTTGAAACCCTCGGGCCGCGCTATGCTGATCGCGATGGCGGATACATTCGGATCATGAAAGCCGGGTTCCGCTACGGCGATAATGCGCCGCTCGCAGTCATTGAGTTCGTCGACCGCGACGAAGAGGCAAAAGGCCAGGATTCAGGTCCTTCAATGGCGGTTGAAGACGACGACGAGATCTAAGCGCGATCGGTCGTTTGGCCGTTAGGTCGTCTTTGTCGAAAGCCCCGTGGTATCCTGTGTTAACTGTTTTGCACCATTGACTTAAAGTGCAATCCCTCAAACCTGTAAGGCATGCCACAGACAATGCCCGTCAGCAGAGCTAAACCGCAGGAAATCTTTTCCGCGGGGCAGTGGGATGCGCTGCGCCGGGTATCGCCGTGGCGCGGTCTTGGGCTTGTTGCTCATGCGTGGGCTGTAATTATTCTCGCGCTTTCAGTGAGTTACTTATTCCCAAATCCACTTATCTGGATCGGCGCGATGGTGGTCATCGGCGCCCGCCAGCTTGGTTTGGCGATCCTGATGCATGAGGCGGCCCATGGTGTTTTACACCCTAATCAGCGGGTAAATGACTTTGTCGGCGAATGGTTTTGTGCAGCGCCCGTTGGCGTCACGCTCGCCAATTACCGGAAATACCATCTTGTTCACCACAAATACACGCAAACGGAGGCCGACCCCGACCTCGGCTTAGCGGCGCCGTTCCCAACAACCTGGCGCAGTATGGTGCGGAAAGCCTATCGCGATTTGACAGGTCAGACATTTCTCAAGCAGCGGTTTGGTTTGTTCGCGTCCCGAATAAAACATGGTGGTCGCCCGGGAGGCGTCATGGGGGACGCGCCGAAAATTGCGCCGTTTCTTATGATGAACGTCATTGTCTTGGTCGGCGTTTCAGCGCTCGCATCACCTTGGCTGTTTTTGATTTGGGTTGGCGCCATGGCGACCTGGTTTCAGTTGGCGCTCCGCATCAGAAACATTGCTGAGCATGCGTGCGCCGGGTCGACGGACGATCCTTTCACCCATGCCCGCACGACAGAAGCGTCGCTTTTAGAGCGCGCGCTGATCGCGCCTTACTACGTGAACTTCCACTGTGAACACCACCTGTTCATGTATGTGCCGTGCTACAACCTTCCGCGCGTTCACGCGTTGCTGCTTGAAAAAGGCTATGGCGCAAAGATGCCAATTGCTGGCAGCTATCTGGATGTGCTGCGCCGGGTTACAGCGCCAGCCGCGGCTTAAAAACGAAACAATCGGTTTCTGCCCTCTACCTTTCTGGTTCCCCCGCCTGGCGATCGGCGCCATAAGCGGTGCATGTTCCGATGGTTTGAAAACAGGGTGGCGCCGTTTCCGCAGGACGGTGTGGACGCGCCGCCAAAAGATATTCTCGCTTTTTGTTGGTACTACGTTCGCCATGCGAAGACCGTCTTGTTTGTGATGTCCGGTCTTTCGGCTTTGGTCGCCGTTGGTGAGGTCGCGCTCTTCGGGTTTCTTGGCCAATTCGTGGATTGGCTCGCAAACGGCGACCCGGAAACCTTTCTTGCCGACAATGCCTATGCGCTGATTGCGATGTCGCTTGTTGTGCTGGTTCTCTTGCCTGGCGCTGCATTGATTTCATCGCTGATTACGCACCAATCATTGCTTGGCAATCTTCCAATGTCCTCGCGATGGCGGATGCACCAATTATTGCTTCGTCAGAGCTTGTCGTTTTTCAACGATGAATTCGCTGGCCGCGTCGCAACTAAAGTGATGCAGACATCGCTTGCCGTGCGCGAAACGGTGATGAAGCTTCTCGATATTCTGGTTTATATCGCAGTCTACTTTATCACTATGCTGATTATCATTGGGGCTGCTGACTTACGATTGGTTGCGCCGCTGATCATTTGGCTCGCACTTTACATCGGCATAATCGCTTGGTGTGTCCCGAGGTTACGGGCGGCGTCTGAGAAACAAGCCGATGCGCGCTCGGCAATGACCGGTCGCATCGTTGATAGCTACACAAACATTACGACGGTGAAGCTTTTCTCCCACGCCGGGCGGGAGGCGGCCTATGCGCGTGAAAGCATGGGGGGATTTCTCACCACCGTCCACAAGCAGATGCGTTTGGTCACGATATTCTCGACGCTGATCTACACAAATAATTGCCTGGTCGTCTTTTCGATCGCCGCCTTGTCGCTTTGGCTTTGGTCTATTGGCGCCGTCTCTTTGGGGGCGATCGCCGTCGCCATTGGTCTCGCCCTCCGGATTAATGGCATGTCCCAATGGATTATGTGGGAGGTTTCAGCGTTATTTGAAAATATTGGCGTGATTATTGATGGTCGCGGGATGCTGACCCGCGAAGTCTCCGTCGTTGACCAGCCGAAAGCACAGGACTTGCAGGTCAAAGCCGGTGTGATCTCCTTTGAAGGGGTTTCTTTTCATTACGGGAAGAAAGGCGGCGTTATTGATGATCTAACGTTGCGCATTGCCGCTGGCGAGAAGATCGGGTTGGTTGGACGTTCCGGCGCTGGCAAGACAACGCTGACAAATCTGTTGCTGCGTTTTTACGACCTGGAAAGCGGTCGCATTGCGATTGATGATGAGGACATTTCAACCGTCACACAAGAAAGCGTGCGGGCAGCGATTGGCGTCGTCACCCAAGACACAGCACTTTTACATCGCTCGATACGGGACAACATTTGCTACGGTCGTCCTGATGCTGATGAAGCGATGGTTCGTGAAGCGATAAAACGCGCAAACGCTGAAGGGTTTATTGCGGACCTGGTTGACCAAAAGGAGCGCAACGGCCTCGACGCCCATGTGGGTGAGCGCGGCGTCAAGCTATCTGGTGGCCAGCGCCAGCGGATTGCGATCGCGCGTATTTTCCTAAAGGACGCACCCATTTTGATCCTCGATGAGGCGACATCTGCGCTCGACTCAGAGGTTGAAGCAGCGATCCAAGATAATCTGTTTAGCCTCATGGAGGGCAAGACCGTCATCGCGATTGCCCATCGCCTCTCAACAATTGCTGAGATGGACCGGTTGATCGTTCTCGACGCCGGAAAAATCGTCGAGGAAGGAAATCACGAAAGCCTCCTGAATGCAGGCGGTCTTTACGCTGAGCTTTGGGCGCGCCAGTCCGGCGGCTTTTTGGGCGGCGCCGCAAAACGAACAGCGACGGCAGCGGAATAAACAGCAACAATTATTAGTGTTTCGCCACATGCTACTCCCGGCAGTTTCTGTTTTATGGCTGCGTTCGGCACGGTGAATGACTAAAGAATACGCGCTTAGCGGCGCTCATGTGCTGCGCGCCCTAAAATCAAATAACGGTATGCAGAGCTTACCGATCGGTGTTTGCACGGGGTCAATTGATCCGTACGATCGCAAACATCTTCGCGTTCTCGGCGCTGACTTTTTGACCGTAAACCCCTTTGGCGCGAATGCCTCGTTGGACGTGCGCACTCAGATACAACGCAGAAGCGAAGACCGACTTATCAGCGCGTCCTAAAATATTGCCGCAAGTCACTATAGTATATAGATAATCTGTGATTCGATCGAGCTTCACACTAGGCTCAGCGCCGTCTGACTTGCGTTATCGTTCTCGTGAATCTGCGGTAGAGTCCCTGCTTGGAAAACAAGGCGGCAAAAACGGCGTCCGCGGAAGCGAGTTTTGTATGAAATCATTTGGCGATCACCGGCGCACAAATTCTAACAGCTTTTGGAAAAGGCGCGCGCTTAAGGGCGCGCTCGCTTGGTCGTTTTTAATTCGCGCGCTAGCGGCCTTATCGCTCGCGATAGCCACCGCGGCGAATGCCCAAACCGCATCCGTGATTGGACAAGCGGTTTCACCAATCTCACCATCCGATCGCGTTGCCCCACAAACCATGGGCGAGTTGCAAATGTCGTTTGCACCAATCGTCCAGCAGGCGGCGCCGGCGGTCGTAAATATTTACACCAAGCGCGTGACCCGGTCCCGGCCGCTAACTGGGGATCCTTTGTTTGATCGCTTCTTTAGCCGGATGACGCCTCGCGAGCAGAGCTCCCTTGGATCGGGCGTAATTGTCAGCCCAGACGGCGTGATCGTGACGAATAATCACGTCATCGAAAACATGACTGAAATTAAGGTCGTGTTCGCTGACCGTCGCGAGTTTGAAGCCGAACTTATTCTGGCTGACCCGAAAACTGACCTTGCCGTATTGCGAATTAGTACGGATGATTCTTTGCCGTTCTTAAACCTTGCCAATTCGGATGCGCTGGAGGTTGGCGACCTTGTTCTCGCGATCGGGAATCCATTCGGGGTCGGACAAACGGTCACGAGCGGCATTGTTTCAGCGCTCGCGCGCACGGCGGTTTCAATTTCCGACTACCAATTTTTTATTCAGACGGACGCGGCCATCAATCCAGGGAATTCGGGCGGCGCCTTGGTTGATGTGAACGGCGATCTCGTGGGCGTAAATACGGCCATTTATTCCCGCTCCGGAGGATCGATTGGGATTGGCTTTGCGGTCCCGTCACGACTCGTTCGGCAGGTTATCGCAAAAGCGCTTAATGGTGGCGACTTATCTCGCCCATGGTTCGGCGCATCAACGTCGACGCTGACTGCGCCGCTCGCCCGAGCGATGAATATTGATCGGCCGGCTGGGGCGCTCATTGAAGACGTTTGGCGCGGGGGGCCAGCGGCGCGCGCTGGTCTTAAGGCCGGTGATGTGGTTGTCGAGATTGATGGCAAGCCGGTCTACGACGCGGAAACCCTGCGGTATAGGATTGGCGTTCTCAATGACGGCGACGTCGCGAGCCTCGCTTACATTCGTAAAGGCGAGACGCGGCAAGCAAAGATCACGGCTGTTGCGCCGCCGGAAACGCCGGCGCGGGACCAAAGAGCGCTTTCGGGCTCGCACCCCCTAAACGGGGTCACAGTTGCAAACCTCTCGCCGAAGTTTAACGAAGAATTCGACCTTAACCCTTTGCTCACTGGCGTGGTCGTGACGAATGTTCGCCTTAGGAGCTACGCGTCGCGCAGTCGACTACGGACAAATTCCCGAATTCTCTCAGTAAACGGCCGACGCGTGGAAACCACAAAGGCGCTTGAACAGGAAATGCAACGGCCAGCGCGGCGATGGCGCATCGAGGTCGATACAGGCGACCGGGTTGTCGAGTGGACAGTAGACCCGTAAGGCATGGGTCATGCTGAGCCTCGTTACATCAAAAGGCGCGATTCTAGCCATTGTTTTTGTTGCGCTATTCGCAGCTGAACGCCGTTTTGCCTTCGCTGCGTCGGCGAAATTTGCTGCTTCTCGGCTGGTCAGGAATGTCGCCCTTTGGGCGTCTGCAGCGCCGATCTCCCCGCTGATCGCATTGCCGATCGCCGCTTTCATTTCAGAGGTTCAGATTTGGTCGCGGCCAGAGACCTTGGCTCCGATCATCAGTATTGTGATTAGTATTGTACTTCTTGATCTTTGGACGTATTTTCTGCACCGGGCCTATCATGAAGCGCCCATTCTTTGGCGATTGCACCGGCCGCACCATTTAGATGAAACGCTTGATGTCACAAGCGCGGTTCGTTTCCACTTCGCTGAGGTCGCGCTGTCAGCGCTTACCCGCGCCATTCCCGTATGGTTATTCGCTATGCCCCTGACGCATGTGGCTATTTTCGAAACACTGTTGCTGTCGGCCGCTATTTTTCATCACTCAAATGTTTCCCTTCCGCCGTCTGTTGACCGGCTGATCGGAAAGCTCTTTGTCACGCCTAATTTCCACTGGGTGCACCACCATCGATGCGCAAGTGACCTTCAGTCTAATTTCGGTGCAGTCTTCAGTTTTTGGGATCGACTGTTCGGAACGAAGAGCGCCACGGTCCGTTCCGCAACCATGCCAATAGGCGTTCCTGGTGATGGGGATATGTCGGTCGTCGCTCTTTTGTTGAGCCCGTTTGTGCGGACCGGGATGGTTCAGGCATCCGCTAGGCAGGGGAGCTATCTAGGCCGCGAGGCGGCAGATCGATCCGCGAGGTCCGCCCAGTGAGCGCCGGTCCTTTGATGTGGCTCGCTGTTGGGGCCGGCGGTGCAATCGGCGCGTGCGCACGCTACGCCGTCACCCTTGCTCTCGGGCCCCATGATGGGCAAACATTCCCGATAGCGACCTTCTCTGCGAATGTGTGCGGAGCTTTCGCCATGGGGCTCTTCGCCGGATTTTTGGCGAGTAGGGGTGGCGATGGCGGGTTACTCAGGGGCTTTTTGGGCGTCGGCTTACTTGGCGCTTTTACGACGTACTCAACCTTTTCATTGGAGGCGTTCGCGCTCGCCGAAGCCGGCGTTTTGCGGCTCGCAGGCCTTTATATTTTTGGGACGGCTGTTTCCACCGTCTTAGTGTTCGCCGCTGGCGCGTTCTTGGTAAAGAGTATTTTATAGCTATGGAGAACGCACTCGGTAGTGTGAGCCATGAAGTCGTAACGGAAGCCGATGCGGGTATGCGGCTCGACCGTTGGTTCAAGAACCATTTTCCTGGTGTAAAGCATTCTGCGCTCGAGAAACTGTTGCGGACCGGGCAGGTTCGTGTGGACGGCGGTCGCGCCAAATCGAACCGGCGGCTCGCACTTGGTGAAAAAATCCGTATTCCGCCGGCGGTGTCGTCGCCTCCGGGTGGTGCAGGGGCGGCGCCCAAAAAACGGAACGCAACCGCTTCGATGTCAAAATCGCGAGCTCGGGATTTTTTCCGTAAACACATGATTTTCGAAGACGACGACCTGCTTGTCATCAGCAAGCCCGCGGGGCTTGCGGTGCAGGGCGGGTCTAGAACCACGCGCCATGTTGACGGCATCGCATCGGCGTTTGCGAATAGTGAAAGTGAGAAATATCGACTGACGCACAGACTAGATCGTGACACTGCGGGCGTACTCGTTCTGGCCAAGAGCCGTTCCGCGGCGGCTAAGCTCGGGTCTTTGTTCCAAGGGCGACAAATTGAGAAGACTTACCTTGCGGTCGTAACCCCGCCTCCGGTCACTCAGACGGGCACCATCGATATGAAGGTCTCGCCTGTTATGGTCAGGAGTGATGGCCGGTTGATTGAGAAGATGCAAGCTGGAGAGGAGAGCGCAGCAAAAAA
>JBCCTV010000108.1:0-10357 GCA_039197915.1 Pseudomonadota bacterium
CAGCTCACCAAGCGTTTCAAGCTCAGCGAACTGCGCCCGGTCATTGGCGTCAGCGACCGAACCGGGGCGCAAACCGTCACCCAGCGAGAAGGTCACGTCATAGCGGCGCATGATCTCACAGATCTCAGCAAAGTTCGTGTAGAGAAAGCTTTCTTTGTGGTGGGCGAGGCACCACTTCGCCATGATGGATCCGCCGCGGCTGACAATACCGGTCACGCGGTCCGCCGTTAAATGAATGAAAGGCAGCCGCACGCCGGCGTGGATTGTAAAGTAGTCAACGCCCTGCTCGCATTGCTCAATCAACGTGTCGCGATAGACCTCCCAGGTGAGATCCTCGGCGACGCCGTTCACCTTCTCAAGCGCTTGATAAATCGGGACAGTACCGATCGGTACGGGCGAATTGCGGATAATCCATTCGCGAGTGTTGTGGATATTGCGCCCGGTGGACAGGTCCATGACGTTATCGGCGCCCCACCGGGTCGCCCAAACCATCTTATCGACCTCTTCCTCAACGGATGAGGCGACGGCGGAGTTTCCAATATTGGCGTTGATCTTGACAAGGAAGTTCCGACCAATGATCTGCGGTTCAAGCTCAGGGTGGTTGATGTTCGAGGGGATCACCGCCCGACCCCGGGCGATTTCATCGCGCACAAATTCGGGCGTAATGAAAGGCGGAATCTCCGCACCAAAGCTTTCACCGAGCGCGACTGTCTCCTCTGCGCCGTCGAGCATTTGTTTGCGGCCGATATTTTCGCGGATCGCGATATATTCCATCTCGCGGGTGATGACCCCGGCGCGGGCGAACTCCAGCTGGGTCACCGGCCCGTCGCCGACGCCCCGCAACGGACGGTTCACGACGGGGAACTCGCGCGCCAAATACTTGCCCGTTGCGCCGCCATTGTCTTCTGGCTTTACCTCGCGGCCCGAATATTCCTCGATGTTGTCGCCATTTTGCGCCCCCCGCTCGAGGACCCAGGCTGTCCGCGCGCGCGGCAGCCCGCGCTCAACATCAATCACAGCATCTGGATCCGTATACGGACCGGATGTATCGTATACTGGCACATTTGGCTCGTCAGCCGATGGGTGCAGCTCAATTTCGCGCACGGGCACCCGCAGATCCGGATAAATATCGCCTTTGACGTATACCTTGCGGCTAGCTGGCAGCGGTCCGGTCGTGACCTCCGGCGTTTTAAATTCAGCCTGGGTGGTGGGTTTATTCATGTCTCGCCTCAATTGGTAGAGGCGCAGGGGCGCTGGCGCATCAAAGGCTTCCCGTCCCTACGCCGGTGCTAACCGGTCAGGTTCAAAGGGTGCTCACGCGGGTTACGTTAGCGCAATCTCAGCCGGTCCCATCCGGCGCCCCTCGGCGAGCCCACCGTAGTGCCGACGGGGAAGATTCTCAAGGGCGAACGACGCGCCAACGAAGGGGGGGAGGAGAGTTCCTCAGAGGCTAGATCCGAAGTCGGAGCCCGCGCGAGCGATTGAGCACGCAGCGCCAGGACAGCGCCGCACTAGCCGGCGGATGACGTATCCCATTTTAACCGCGCCGCCGCGGCTGCCTGAACGATCGCCGCTCGGATAGCGTTCGCGGAATAGTTGATCGTCAGCGTATCAATGCGGGCGCCCGTTTTTGCGTCAACGAGGACCGTGAAACCGGTCGCCCCTTTATACCGACCGTAGAGATCGGACAGCCCGTGTTTTGCGGCAATCTCAGTATGCTCTGGCCGCTCGCCAAAGGTGAAGTCAAACTCGACGAAGCGGACCGGCGTGTCCCCCAGCCGTGACCGGGCTTCTTTCAACCTCGGCTCAAGTACTTTGCATGCGGAACACCACTCCGAGGTGAAGGTCGCCGCAATGATCGCCGGCTCGCCTTGGAAGGCATCAATGGGTTCGGCAAAAGATCCGCGCCAATCATTGACGACGACCACGCCCAAAATCGCCGCGATGAAAGCAAAGAGGATGGTCGATTTTTTCATAACCGTTATCTCTCGCCCGAGACGGGTTTACTCACCAAGCAGGCTAGGAAGCCTATTCGCATCACCCAAACCGGTCGCACTTTTCAGACCGACAGCTGGGCTCGCGTTACGTCGGCTCGCATTAAGCCTGAAACGGATCGCGCATCAAAATCACATCCTCGCGTTCGGGACTGGTCGAAACGAGGGCGACCGGCGTTTCGATGAGCTCTTCGAGGCGGCGCACATATTTAACCGCCTCCGCCGGCAAATCAGCCCACGATCTCGCGCCCGCTGTGGAACCGGACCAACCTGTCATGGTTTCAAAAATCGGCCGCGCCTTTGCCTGGGCCTCCCGGTCCGCCGGTAAATAATCATATCGCTCGCCGTCGATTTCGTACGCTATGCAGACCTGCAATTCTTCAAAGCCGTCCAAAACGTCGAGCTTTGTCAATGCAACGCCGCTGACGCCAGCGATCGCCATTGATTGCCGGACGAGGCATGCGTCAAACCAGTCGCAGCGGCGCCGCCGCCCGGTGACCGTGCCGAATTCGCGCCCGCGCTCGCCCAAACGGTCGCCGGTCTCGTTTGCCTGTTCGGATGGAAATGGCCCCTCGCCGACCCGCGTCGTATAGGCTTTGACGATGCCGAGGACGTATCCCACCGCGTCTGGGCCTAAGCCCGACCCGGTCGCCGCGTGTCCGCCGACCGTATTTGAGGACGTGACAAACGGATAGGTGCCGTGGTCCACGTCCAACAAAACGCCTTGCGCCCCTTCAAACAAAATCCGTTTCCCGGCGCGCCTGGCTGACGCCAACAACCGCCAGACAGGCTTGATATAAGGTGTGATTGACGGCGCTAATTCCAAAAGCGGTTCGACGACGGCTTCGAGGTCAACCTCCGGAGCGCCGAAACCGCGGCGTAGCGCGTTGTGGTGCGTCAGCAATGCGGCCGCTTTTTCGCGCAAGGTTTCAGGATAAACGAGATCAGACACACGAAGCGCGCGACGACCCGCCCTGTCTTCATAGGCGGGCCCGATGCCCCGCTTCGTGGTGCCAATTCGATCCGCCGTCGCCGCTGCGCTTTCGCGCATCTGGTCGAGGTCCTGGTGTAACGGCAAAATGAGCGTTGCGTTCTCGGCAATCGCCAGGCTTTCCGGGGAAATATTAACGCCGTCGCCGCGGACCCGATCAATTTCTTCGAGCAAAGCGCGCGGGTCAATCACGACGCCCGGCCCGATAACACCGAGCCGCCCCGGCCGAACAACGCCAGAGGGAAGCAAGGATAACTTGTAAACGGCGCCGTCGATAACGAGCGTGTGGCCCGCATTATGGCCGCCTTGAAAACGCACCACCACATCGGCTCGCTCGCTCAGCCAATCGACGATCTTGCCCTTGCCCTCATCGCCCCACTGGCCGCCAATAACCGCAACATTCGCCATCTCAAGGTGTCCCTGCGTAAGCGCGCTTTCTCAAGCGCCGCACAATTTCTCGCCAATCAACGCGCCACAAGCGCCAACCCGTTGAAATTTCCACGCAAGCTGGCGATCACCTTGGCATGCTTGGTCGCGGCGTTAAGTAATTGTCAACCGGCGCAACCGCGTTCATATCTTCGGAACGAAGTTTAATGAAGATTGCGCAATACACCGGCTGTCTAAAAACCCGTTTGAAACCCGTTTGCGCTACCAATCGTAGTGCTCGCAACCTCGGGGACCACGTTGACTGTTATTTACGCCGCCTGTTCTTTTGCCGCTGTGTCCGCGTTGCTGATCTATTTGAACGCCGCCTTAGTGGCTGTCGCCACGGCTGTGTCTAAAGTCAGCAGCGATGATGTCCGCGTGTTTTCGCCAAAACGCACGGTTTTTATTCTGGGACCGGATGCGAGCGACCAAACCTGCCGTATTCAGCGTCGTTTTTTGAAACCCGTTCTCGCAGCGTTTATTCGCGACGAGATCGCCGTTGTTGAAGCCTATGGCGACGACGCCGTCCGCCGGAACGGCGAACCCATGGGCTGGCCAGATGCGATGTTGGTTCGCCATGCGCTGGGCGCCGGTGAAGAATTTGCGCTGATACTCATGGACGACGATGGACGCGTGGCGTTTCGGTCTGAGCGCCCGGTGGTTGGCGAAGAAGTCCTAAAACGGTCTATGCGACTGAGCAGAGCCGGTCTCGCCAATCGTTCCGAGCAACGCCGTCGCCTTCAGCTGAAGCCCCAAATCCGCGCCGCTGCTTAATTTTTTTCAGGCAGCCGTCACTGCCGCCTGGGGTTTTCAGTGGAACCACACCGCGACTCCCTGGGCTTGCGCTTTTACCGCGTTCTTACGGCTCCCTACGTTTACGGGACGCCTCGGGCCTTGGGTGACCTGCGATACGCTATGGCCCTAATTTGGTATCGCCTAGTTCTTCTGTGCGCGATCGCCGTGCGCTCCACCACGCCGATGCAATTCGCGGCTTAGGCGTTTTTGAGAGCGTAGTTTCAACTTATCACGCGCTGAATTTCGTGCGATTACAGGGGATTAGTTGATTAAGAGCGGTCGGTCGGTTGGCATGGCGAAACAGTTTACGGTCTTCTACGTAAGTTGGCGGGACGCGCGCAATAAGCCGTTCGCCCTCACCGCCAATGAGCAGCGCCTGCGCGAGGCGGCGGCGGACGCGCTAGAAGAACGGCTGAACACCCTGGCGGACGATGGCTGGATTATCGACTCTGTCCACGCGGCCAACGGCGCCGTCCCAAAAGATACCGCCGGATATACTGTAATCGCCTTCAAATAGCGCACGTTCTGGCGCAATACCCGGAACAGCAGCGTAAATTCATCCGATCATGCGGCCCAAACGCACAGACATACTGAGCGTACGCATATCGCGCAGCGCATGCCGGGCGAAGAGCATATAAACGTCGAATAAATCGACGGAACGGCCTTAAGGCGACTGCGGCCTGAAATTATTCCTGTCGAAATGGACTCGGTTCGTGGGTATACACACTAACATGACGCCATTTGCGACAGCGCAGGAGATTAAGAGCCATGCCCTGGAGCTTGGCTTCGACGCTGCCGCCATAGCGCCGCCCAGACTGCCGGATGAGTTTGTAGAGCGCCTGGCGGATTTCGTTCGGCAAGGCCGCCACGGCGAGATGGCCTGGATGGCGGATAGGCTTATCCAACGCTCAAGTCCGGACGCGTTATGGCCCGATACAAAAAGCGTCGTCATGGTCGCGATGAACTATGGTCCTGATACGGACCCACTAGTTCGGCTGAATGAGAAAAAATCTGGCGTTATTAGCGTTTACGCCCAAAACAAAGACTACCATGACGTCTTGAAAAAACGCCTAAAGCAACTCGCGCGGAGAACAGTCGAAAAATTTGGCTGTGAGGTGAAAGTCTTTGTAGACACCGCCCCTGTGATGGAGAAACCGCTCGCGGGGTTGGCGGGCCTCGGTTGGCAGGGCAAACACACCAATTTGGTTTCACGCACCCACGGTTCGTGGCTTTTCCTAGGGGCGATGTTTACGACACTTGATCTGCCTGCGGATGTCCCCGAAAGTGACCACTGCGGACAATGCAGCGCTTGCCTCGATATTTGCCCGACTGACGCCTTCCCGGGCCCGTACCAACTCGACGCGCGTCGCTGCATCTCATACCTGACAATCGAACACGCTGGCCCTATCCCGATTGAATTTCGCAAAGCGATGGGCAACAGAATTTACGGCTGTGATGATTGCCTGGCGGTGTGTCCCTGGAATAAGTTCGCATCGAGAGCAAATGAAATCGCCTTTCATGCCCGCGAAGACTTAAAATCCCCCTCGCTTGCAGAGCTGGCGCACCTCAATGATACCGAGTTTCGAAGGCGGTTCTCAGGCTCGCCCGTTAAGCGCATAAAGCGCAACCGCTTTGTGAGAAACGTCCTCATTGCGATTGGTAATTCAGGCGCGTCGGAACTCGTTGAAACAGTATTGGCGAGACTTAATGATGAGGCCCCAATTGTGCGGGGCGCGGCCGTCTGGGCGCTCGCGCAGATCGCACCAGCCGATCAGGTGAAAGAGGTTGCCAAGCGCTACGCAGGCCGTGAGCAAGACCCAACCGTTAAAGAGGAATGGGGTTATGCCGTGCAGGAAGGGGTCGCAAGATCCCCGGCGGGCCAACGATCCTCGGATACTTAAGCGGCCGATATTGGACTTGGGCACATGCCACAGCAAAAATCCACATTTGAGAAATTCTTCAGTGATAAGAGCAAAGGCGCCAAAGCCCCGGCATATGGGGTTTGGGCGGCGTTTTTATCCGCTTACGTTGAAATGCTCAATGAAGGACGCACGACCGTTCACTATGGGGACGTTTCCACCGACGATCACAATGGCTTGAAAACATTCATTGCCGCTATGCAACTGGTCAACCCGGCGGCGTTGTCTAGGGCTGACGCATTTGCATTTTGGGCCAATATTTATAACGCGCTCACCGTCGATATTGTTCTAGATCACTACCCGGTCAAATCAATCAAGGCGATCCGATCCGGGATCACGCCTGGGCCTTGGCGACGCAAATTGTTTTCCATTGGCGGGGAACAGTTGACGCTCGACAATATAGAGCACGATATCCTGCGGGCATTCTGGGGCGATAACCGCGTCCACTACGCCTTAAATTGCGGCTCAATCGGTTGCCCAAACCTTTTGCCGCAGCCCTTTGTCGGGGAAACGCTGGACGACACGCTAGACCAGGCAGCAACTGAGTTCATTAATCACCCACGCAGCGTCGATTTCATCCGTGGTCGGCTTGTCGCGTCATCGATCTATAGCTGGTACAAAGAGGACTTCCGTCAGGCGCGCGGCGGCGTCCTTGGACATTTTCAAAAATATGCTGCGCCAGAGCTAAAAAACGCCCTTGGAAGCGAGACCCGTATTTCCCGCCACACTTACGATTGGTCTCTGAACGATAGGTGAGAGCCAACGGGTTGCTCCTGTTGCGTCCTTTCGGGAACGCTAAAGGGGGATCTCAACGGTAGTCATTTATGGCGCTGCGAGGCGACACCGGAAAGCCTGAAGCGCAATATTTGAAAACCATTTAATTGTCTGCGCCCTCAAATAAAAAAACCGCCGCGCACTACGCGCGGCGGCTTAAATACTGAAATTCCGTCGATTCGCTTATGCGCCGACGACTTCCGGCAGCGCCTTAACGAAACGCTCAACGTCCTGGATTCGGCCCATGGAAACGCGCGTCCAGTCTGCGTAATCCATATACTGACCACGTACCATGATCTTCTTATCAAGCATCGCTTTGCGAACGTCGTTCGCTGGCTTGCCAGACTTGAAGTATACAAAGTTCGTAGACGAAGGAAGCACCGTCATGCCAAGCGCTTTTGCAGCGTCGGCGACCATTTCGCGGCCTTCAACGATTTTCTTCTTCGAGTAATCGAGGAACTTCGTGTCGTTGTAGGAGCCGACAGCAGCGGCGAGGCCGGTTGCTGTTGTCCATGACATCGACGTTGCGCGGATCTTCATCGCGGTTTCAGGTGACGAAATCGTGTACCCACCGCGTAACCCGGCCATGCCATAGATTTTAGAGAAGGTCCGAGAAACGATGACGTCGTGGCCTTCCTTAATCAAACCGATGCAAGTTGTGCCTTCCGGATCGTCAGCAAGCTCCATATAGGCTTCATCAACGAGAACGGTTGTCTTAGCTGACATCCGCTTGACGGCGTCACGGATTGTTGAGCCGGCGGTCGTCATGCCTGTTGGGTTATTCGGGTTGCAAAGCTGCACCAGGCCAGTCTTCTCGGTGACCTTTGCTTCGATGCCCGCGAGATCCACTTCCATTCCATCGGTAAGCGGTACACGGTCAATTTCGGCCATGCCGAGACGCTTCGCATAAAGCGCAGTCGTGTCCCAGAACAGGCGCGGCGCAACGATTGGCCCTTTCGGTCCGTAAACGAGCGCGATAGCGCTGAGGGCCTCGCCAGACCCGGTCGTGATGACGATTTGCTCTGGCTCAACGCCGTGGCGCTCAGCGATCAATTTCATCAGTGTCGGCATTGCCTGGGTCGGATAATAGGCGCCTTTCTTGGCGGCATAGTCGACCATCTTCAGGGCAGATTTCGAAGGACCGTAAGGGTTTTCGTTGCGCGAAAGCTGCGCGACGCCATCTTCAGGGCCGAGCAAAGCCGGCTGAAAATCCACCGCTTCCGGAAGAAATGCGCCTTCTAGGGACGGCGCCGCGTTTGCGCTTGCAGCAGCGACAGAAGCGCCGACGGCGCTGCCGAGCAGTGCGCGGCGGGAAAGTATTGGTGACATAGATCGCTCTCCTTCATGCGACCGCGGCATTGGCGCAGCCGGTTAAAAACGTTGTGCGGTAAGTATTCGCCGCACTTCTCCTTTTATTCTCCCCAAACTCGGACGCAACGCCAGTAGTTTATGTTGTAAGTGAGTTATAAAGAACGAGACCCGACGTCGCTACGAGGTAGACGCCAAATACCTTTTTTAACACCACACCGTTTAGGCTGTGTGCAGCTTTTGCACCCATAGGCGCTGTTATAAACGACATCGCCGTAATTGCGAGCACCGCAATCATATTGATGTAACCGAACGACCCAAACGGGAGTTGGCCATGCGGCGTAAATAGACCCAGTAAGACAAAGCCGATCGCCCCGGGGAGCGCAATCAACACCCCAAAGCCGGCTGCGGTCGCGACCGCTTGGTGGATTTGACGCCCGCAAGACGTCATTACCAAGACCGCTATGGTTCCCCCGCCAATTCCTAAAAGTGCTGAAAAAGCGCCGAGAAAGGTTGCAATTGACGCGAGCGGCATTCCCTTCGGCATTTCCGACGTTACGGGCTCTTTCGGTTGATAGAACGGCGCGATGAAGTGCAGGCCCATGAAGAAGACGCCGATGGCGAAAATCCATTTCAGCGATCGTCCGTCCATGAACAAAGCCAAGATCAACCCTATGCCTACGCCTAAAACCAGATATGGCGCCCAGTCGCGGATGATCTGAAAATCGACCGCTCCTTTTTTATTATGGGCGTGGACGGAGCGAAGCGATGTGACGACGATCGTCGCAAGCGATGTCCCGATAGCGATATGGGTCATGCTTTCGCCATCAACACCAAAAACCGTAAAAACCAGCAGCAAGGCAGGCACGACAACAAATCCGCCGCCAATCCCAAATAACCCGGCCACAAAGCCTGCAATAAGACCGGCAACCATCAATACAGACACGAGTTGCGCAACCTGAAGCAAATCAACTTCGCTTCCGACCATTGACGATTTTCCCAGCAATTAAGAAGAGGGCGCGGAAGCGCGCAGCCCCCAACGCCCAAATGTTACTCGTAAGATGTACGATGTGCGGCGCGAAAAGATCACGCCGCACATCAAACCTCAGGAGAGGTAAAGCTGATTAGAAGTCAGCTTGCAAGCGTACGTACCAGAAGCCGCCTTGCCATGGAACGACTGAGCCTGAGTCGTAGATACGACCACAGCATTCCTCGAATTCGGCAGGATCTGGGAAGTTGTCAAAGATGTTTTGACCACCAAACGCCAGCGTAAACTGATCTTGATACCGATAGCTCAGCTCGAGATCGACCATGACTTCAGGGCTGAAGTCCTGACGCGTTAGCGGCGCATTGTTGCCGTCAAACTGCTGGTACGTACCGAAGTAGTTGATACGCGTAAGCAAGTTGAAATCGCCAATGCCCTGTTGTGCGGTAACAACCGCGCGCAGGTTCGGAATGCCTTCAGCATTGTCAGCCTGTGTCTCGTCATTGAAGAGCAAGTTACCGCCAACTGACCCGACGCGGTCGAAATCAGTTTGGTTGTAGTTCATGCTGCCGGTCAAAGACGTGTCGCCGAGCGACGTTTCGAAAGCGTAGGTGGCGACGATGTCGATACCACGCGTTGTGGTATCGATACCATTTGTGAAGAATGACACCTGAGCGATACCGGTAACAAGGTCACCGAGCGCCATTTGGGCGTCCATTCCGACCTCAAAGTCAGATGACAGAGCGATACGATCAGTCAGCTCGATGTTGTAGTAGTCGACCGTTACGTTCAACCCGTCGAACAGGTCAAGCGTAATACCAGCCGTATACTGGAAGGATTCTTCCGGAGTTAACTCTGTAGCACCGAAGAAAGCGGATACAGGGTTAGAGGCTGGGAAGATGCCTTCAGCCACCGGGTTACCATCAGGCGCAATCCGTGTGGAGATGTTTGTCGTTGAGATCTGACCAGGCGTTGGGGCCCGGAAGCCAGTACCAACCGAACCGCGGAAAGCAAAGCCGTCTAAAACTTCATAACGGGTCGCAACTTTCCAGTTCAGCGTATCGCCAAAGTCTGAGAAGTTCTCATACCGAACCGCAACGTTCATCAGCCAGTTGTCTGTGACGTCAGCTTCAAGATCGACGAAGAACGCGTACGAATTCCTGGA
>JBCCTV010000109.1:0-10069 GCA_039197915.1 Pseudomonadota bacterium
GGTCAGCACCAGGAGACAGAGTTGCGAGTATTGTTCCAAAAAGCGTTTTTAGTTTTTCTGTTGGCGTGGGTTACGCCCGCTGGCGCTGCCGCTCCCTTCGATACCCCGGCCACATACGCCCTGATCATGGACTATGAGACGGGTGCTGTACTTTTTGAAAAGAACGCCGATGAGCCAACTGCGCCTGCCTCCATGAGTAAGCTCATGACGGTCGCTATCGTCTTTGATAAGATTAAGCGCGGAGAGCTCTCGCCAAGCGATGAGTTTTACGTGAGCGAAAAAGCGTGGAGTAAACGCGGCTCAAAAATGTGGGTGCGGGTCGACACGAAAATACCGCTTATTGACTTGCTTCGAGGCGTGATTATTCAGTCCGGAAACGATGCTTGCATTGTAATTGCAGAAAATATTTCCGGCACCGAGGAGGCTTTTGCCGAATTGATGACCCGAACGGCGCGTTCATGGGGCATGGAAAACTCGACTTTTGCAAATGCATCCGGGTGGCCGGATCCCGATCAGAAAATGAGCATGCGCGATTTGGCGATGCTTGCGCGTCGTATCATCATGGAGCACCCGGAATATTATTCGATCTTTGCTGAAGATAAGTTTACTTGGGAAGGGATCGAACAGGCAAACCGCAACCCGCTGCTTGGCGCTTTTGACGGCGCTGACGGCCTGAAAACTGGGCATACGGATGAGTCTGGTTACGGCCTCGTTGGCACTGCGGTTCGTGATGGCGTGCGGCGGATCATCGTAATGAATGGCCTGGGTTCAGAGAAAGCGCGCGCAATTGAAACGCGTCGATTTATGCGTATTGCGTTTAACGATTTCCAGAAAGTGCAGCTTTTTGGTCGTGGCGATATCGTTGGTGAGGCAAGTGTTTTTGCCGGCAAAGCGCCGACGGTTCCACTGGTCGTTTCGACGCCCATAGAGCGGATCGTTCATCGGTCCCAACTCGATCAGGTGAAAGCCACTTTTGTTTATGATGGTCCCCTGGAAGCGCCTGTGGCTGAAGCGCAGCAGGTTGGGTATTTGAAACTTCACGTTGCTGATGAAGTCGTCAGTGAGCACCCTTTATACGCCGGTCGAAATGTCAGCGCCTTAGGTGTGTTTGGCAAAATTGGGCTTGCTGCAAAAGTGCTGCTTGCAAAGCCAGACCGAGGCGGCGAGGCGGCCGTTCAGTAAGGGGGGAAACAAAAGCCCGTGGCCGTGCGAGGCGTCTTTATTACCATCGAGGGAGCCGATGGCGTCGGCAAGTCAACCCAAGCGTCGCGCCTTGCAAGCGCTTTGCGCGATGCCGGTAAGACCGTTGTCGAAACGCGCGAACCGGGTGGGTCAGTGAATGCTGAGGCCATTCGCAAGCTTGTTCTCACCGGGGCGCAGGGTTCGTGGACGCCGATGGCCGAAGCGTTGCTCATGTACGCTTCGCGAGCGGAGCACTTAGAGCATTTAATCAAACCGGCGCTAGCTCGCGGCGATATTATAGTCTGCGATCGTTTTTCTGATTCTACGCGCGCCTATCAGGCCGCAGCAGGCGCCTTAGGGGCCGATGCTGCAGAAGTGTTAGATCGGCTTGTCGTTGGTGACATGCAGCCGAATTTGACAGTTCTCCTCGACCTGTCGGTTGAAGAAGCCCGCGCCCGCGCGACCGGCAGAGACCAAAACAAATCTGGGGCTGTCGATTACTTTGAACAGAAGTCGCGTGACTACCACGAGCGTGTGGCGGCGGCGTTCAGGGAGTTAGCCGACCGGTTCCCCGAGCGCATTGTCCGCATCAACGCTGGCAAAGCCGAGGACGAGGTATTTGCGCTAATTTGGGAAACGGTGTCGAACCGGCTTGCCCTGAGCGACAGCTGAACGCAAATAAGCGCTATGAACACTGCAATAAGCTCGCCCTTTGAACGTTTTGACTGGGTCGGCCACGATGCGCTTGAGGAGAAGGCTTTAAGCCTGATCAGCGACGGCGCCCTATCCCAAGGGTGGGTACTCGCCGGGCGACCCGGCATAGGAAAAGCGACATTTGCCTATCGGCTCGCACGCGCACTTTTGTCGCCCGAGGCGATGGTCCCCGGATCACTTGGAATTGCTGACCCAAGTGCGCAGGCGGTCCGTCTCTTGGTTCAGAGGGCCCATCCTGACCTTTTTGTGGCTGAGCGACGGTTCGATGAAAAGAAGGACCGTGTAGAAACAGAAATATCGGTGGACACGATCCGTGAGCTGATAACCTTTATGACCCGGACGCCAGCTTTGAGCGCCTGGCGGGTTGCAATTGTCGATACGGCCGACGATCTCAATCGAAACGCTGCTAATGCGCTTTTAAAGATCCTCGAGGAGCCGCCGGCGAAAACCGCGCTCTTCCTACTGAGCGCCCAGCCTGGCCGACTGTTGCCGACAATTCGATCGCGATGTCGTGTTTTGTCGTTGCGCCCTGTTGCTGACGCAGCGGTGCAAGGCTTCCTAGAACGGGAAGGCGTGTCTGATCCTTCCGCAGGGGCCGCTCGCGCCGCCGAGGGTAGGCCGGGGCGCGCGTTAACCCTCGCAATGGGCCCTGGCGGCGATGCTGTAACGCAAGCAAACGCCTTTCTTTCGAGAGCCAGAATTGGCGATACGGTCGAGAAGACGGTCGCAGCCCTCTCGGGCGATGATGCGGAAACGAAGTGGCCAATATTCGTTGAAACGGTGATGGCGGCGCTGTCAAAGGCTGCACGGTCTGCTAGCGATCAGACGCCACTTGCCATGTCGCCAATTCAGGCTCTTGCGGCCTATGACGCTATCGGGCCCTTGTTCGACAGGGCGGACGCCATAAATCTTGACCGAAAACAAACGCTCTTCGCAGCGGCGCGAGCTTTGCGTCGATGTGCATCGGATTTAAAATGACGTTGGTTGAGGATCACTAATGTTGCTTGTCGACAGTCACGTCAATCTGCACTCAGACAAATACGAGGACGACTTCGCAGACGTGATCGCGCGCGCCCGCGACGCCGGCGTCGCGGCCATGCTCACGATTTCGGATAAGCTCGAGTCCACGGACGCGCTGCGCCAAATATGCGCAACGCAGAGGAATGTTTGGCGATCAGTGGGCGTGCATCCGCATTACGCGCAGGGCGCGAAAGAATTACAAGCTGATCGACTTATAGCGCTTGCATCGGAAGAGGATGTCATCGGAATCGGTGAGTGCGGCCTAGATTTTTACTATGAGTACTCGGAGCGAAATGATCAGGGGCCGGTGTTTGAGGCCCACATTGAGGCGTCGCAAAGGACGCAACTTCCGTTGATCATCCATACGCGCGATGCGGACGATCAAATGGCGAGCCTCATTAAAGCCCGCCACGCCGAGCGCGAATTTACACCGCTCCTGCACTGTTATACGGGCGGCAAAGCTCTCGCGCAAACCGCGTTAGACCGCGGCGGCTTTATTTATTTTTATGGAATAATAACCATCAAGAAGGCCGACGACATCCGAGAAATTGCCGCCTGGGCGCCGCTCGACCGGATCATCGTTGAAACCGATTGTCCTTATTTGGCGCCAACGCCAAAACGGGGACGCCGCAACGAGCCATCGTTTCTTCCTTATGTCGTTTCAAGACTTGCAGAAGTCAGGGACGAGTCAGTCGATCGGATTGCACGCGTTGTAACAGACAATTTTTTTCAGCTGTTTGCGAAAGCTCAACGCCCGTCGGAATTTGAGTCATAAAATGATCCGTGTGCATATTCTTGGCTGCGGCTCATCCGGCGGCGTCCCGCGACCTGGCGGTCCAGATGGCGCCGGCGACTGGGGCGCGTGTGACCCAACCAATCCCAAAAACCGACGCACCCGTTGTTCGATCCTCGTTCAGAAATTTGCAGGGTCCGACATATCAAATCCAGCAGCGGCCACTACGGTGTTAATTGATACCTCTCCGGATATGCGGTCCCAGCTTTTGAACGCAAAAGCGACGCATATCGATGCTGTTCTTTATACGCACGACCATGCCGACCAGGCCCACGGCATCGACGATCTTCGCATATTTGCGATTTCGCAACGCCGGCAGATCGCAACCTATATTGATAAAGGTACGGCCGGTGAGCTGACGCGCCGTTTCTCCTACTGTTTTGAACAAGCGCCCGGGTCGATTTATCCCGCGATTTTGAAACGGATAGAAATGCCGGCATGCGGCGAGTGGTTTACGGTCGACGGTCCAGGCGGCGAAATACCGATCGTCGCGTTTTTGCAGGACCACGGCCCCGTGAACTCGCTCGGATTTCGTATCGGCAATGTCGCCTATTCAAGCGATGTGGTGGGCTTGCCGGAGGAAAGCTTCGCTCTTCTTTCGGGCGTCGATACCTGGATTGTTGATGCACTGCAGTACAAGGCGCACGGCACCCACGCTCACCTCGACCTTGCTTTAGAATGGATAAAACGCGTGGCGCCACGCCGTGCGATTTTAACCAATATGCATGTGCACATGGATTACGAAGAGGTAAAAAAACGGGTGCCACCCGGCGTTGAGCCCGCTTATGATGGCATGGTGCTCGACCGGTTTGACTGACCGGTCGTTGCGAAATCTCAATAAAAGACCGATATGAAAAACGAGATTTCGGGAGGTTTTGATGGCCCCAGACGGCGTAAATTTAGAGGATCATCGGCGCGATTCCTTTTCTGCGCAGATTTTCGATGCTGTCGTCACTTCCGGAAAAACAACGATCTCCGCTGACGATCTTTTTGCTGCGCTGCGGAAGGCGGGTCTTAAACGGTCTGATCGTCGTTTGTCAGAAACCCGTAAAGCGCTTGAGCGCGATAAAGCGGCGTCCGCCGAAATGGATCTCGAGGCGTTTTCAAAGCGGCTTGCCCCTGAGAATACCGCTCTAATTCTGCGTGCTTTGCGCGGCGATTTAATCATCCCTGATTTCGCTGACTATAAGCACCGTATGGAGAATATTTTTGAGTATTGCCGTGATTTTGATGGCGGCGGCGTAGCCACTTATATTCCGCAATTAGCGCGCGTTAACCCCGAAAACTACGCCGTGGCCGCATGCACCGTTGATGGTCAGCAGTTTTCATTTGGCGATGACGATGAAAGCTATTGTGTCCAATCAACGTGTAAACCAATCAACTACGCCATTGCGCTCGATGGTGTTGGTCGGCATACGGTTCACCGGCATGTGGGGCGCGAGCCCTCTGGCCAGTCCTTCAATGAGCTTACCCTCAATGACAACGGGCTGCCGCATAATCCGATGATTAATGCCGGCGCCATAATGTGCGCGTCGCTTATTAAGCCTCACCATCCGTTAGCGGATCGCTTTGACCACATCATGAGTATATGGCGGTCTCTCGGTGGGGGACGTAACGCAGGTTTTGATAACTCTGTGTATCTGTCCGAGAAGGCGACAGCGGATCGGAACTTCGCGCTTGCGTATTTTATGCGCGAGAAAGGCGCATTTCCCGCTGACACCAATATAATGGAAACTCTCGATTTCTACTTCCAATGCTGTTCAATTACTGTTGACGTACGGCAGATGGGCGTAATTGCGGCAACGCTCGCCAATGGCGGCGTATGCCCTTTGACGAGCCAGCGCGTCTTTCAGAGCGAGACCGTGAAGGACTGTCTATCTCTAATGTACTCGTGCGGCATGTACGACTTCTCAGGCGAATATGCCTTTACGGTGGGTATTCCCGCAAAGTCCGGGGTCTCCGGTGCAATCTTCTTGGTGGTGCCGGGTGTTTGCGGGATCGCATTGTGGAGCCCACGCTTAGACCGGCTTGGGAACTCCGTACGCGGTATTGAATTTTCAAAACGCCTCGTTGAGGTTTTTGCTTTCCACACCTACGCCAATATGGTGAATGACCATCGCTTGATTGATCCCCGCAAGTCGAATGTTGAGCGAAATCGCGATGAAGCCGCGTTATTGTGCGCAGCTGCGGCGCGGGGAGATATCGGTGAGGTTCGCCGCCTTGTCGCGGCGGAAGCAAACCTGGATGCAGCGGACTACGATGGCCGAACACCCTTACACCTCGCTGCGAGCGAAGGGGCCGAAGCAATGGTGGATTTTTTAATCGAGCATTGCGCATGTCTCGATCCTGTGGATCGTTGGGGCAACACGCCGATTGATGACGCCAAGCGTCGCGGTGCTGACACGGTCGCTTCAAAACTCGAAAACGCGATCGGTCAGCGGAATTGAATTCATCCGCTAACACGCGTAATCGCTTGCCATGCGCGTAGATGATTTCGATTTTAACTTACCGGAAGAACGAATTGCCCTGTCGCCCCTAGAGGAGCGTGACGCTAGCCGGCTACTTCAGGTTTCAGAGGCGCGGCTTGCGGATCGTATGGTTCGGGAACTGCCCGAGATGCTGCGCCCCGGAGACATCATGGTGTTCAACGACACGCGTGTAATCCCCGCCCAATTGGAAGGTGTTCGTCCTGCGCGCGAAGAGGGCGGCGGTGGTGACGTGACCATTGACATTACGCTGCACAAAGAGCTCCTCGAAGCTGATAAGTCTGCATGTGCTAAATGGCGCGCATTCTTGCGACCCGCCAAGCGAATCCGCGACGGCGATCGCATTGTCTTCGCAGAGGGCGTTGAAGCCGTTGTCTCCGAGCGCGACGGAATGGAGGCGAATTTATCATTTAATCAGCAAACGAAGGACTTTGCGGAAATACTGTTAAAAATCGGCGCCCCGCCGCTACCGCCCTATATCGCAAGAAAACGAGGGATTTCAGAGGCGGATGTTGCGCGATATCAAACGGTCTATGCGAATAGAAATGGATCTGTCGCTGCCCCGACAGCTGGTCTTCACTTTACGGATGACTTACTAAAACGGATAGACGCCCGGGGCGTTGAGCGCGCGATGGTCACGCTGCATGTTGGCGCTGGAACGTTCCTCCCTGTGAAGGCCTCCGACACAAAAGACCACCACATGCACTCGGAGTGGGGTGAATTAGACGCGAGCGTCGCCGATCGAGTTGCGGCAGCAAAACGGAACGGCGGTCGCGTTGTAGCAGTTGGGACAACGGCATTGCGTCTCCTAGAAACGGCGGCGAGGGAAGGTGAAAGCGTCCGGCCTTTCATTGGCGATACGAATTTGTTCATAACGCCCGGATTTGAGTTTAGAGCTGTTGATTGTCTGCTGACGAATTTTCACCTACCGAAATCAACGTTATTTATGTTGGTGTGCGCCTTTAGCGGGACAAACACTATGAAACAGGCCTACGCCCATGCGGTCGAGGAGAGCTATCGTTTCTACAGCTATGGTGACGCTTGCTTTTTAGAGCGCGGCGTTGAAGCACACGAATGAGTGAATTCGCATTTTCTTTGTTAAGCTCGGACGGCCGAGCGCGCACTGGTGCAGTAAAAACGCAGCGCGGTGAAATCCGAACGCCTGCTTTTATGCCAGTGGGGACTGCAGCCACTGTCAAAGCCATGCATCCGGAGCATGTTGCCGCGACCGGCGCGGACGTGCTGCTCGGCAATACCTATCATTTGATGTTGCGACCGACCGCTGAACGCATTGCAAAGCTTGGCGGCCTTCACAGTTTTATGCGCTGGGAAAGGCCGATTCTAACAGATAGTGGTGGATTTCAGGTAATGTCGCTGTCAAAGCTTCGGAAGCTGACAGAAGAAGGCGTGGAGTTCCAATCGCACATTGATGGATCCCGGCATTTTTTGACGCCTGAACGGTCCGTAGAGATACAATGCTTGTTAGGGGCCGATATTCAGATGCAGCTAGATGAGTGTCCGCCTATTCCGGTACCGAAAGCGGACGCCGAACGCGCCATGAAACTCTCAATACGTTGGGCTGAACGCTCTAAACGGAGCTTCGAAACCAATGGATCGCCTGCTCAGGCGCTTTTTGGGATTGTCCAAGGTGCAAATTTTGAAGATCTGCGTTTGAAAAGCGTCGCGGACCTCATTTCGATTGACTTCCCTGGTTACTCCATTGGCGGCCTTGCCGTCGGGGAGGGTCGCGAGGAAATGTTCCGTGTTCTTGATTTTACCACCCCTGCGATGCCCGCTGACAAGCCGCGGTACTTGATGGGTGTTGGAAAACCAGCTGACATTGTTGGCGCTGTTGCGCGGGGGGTCGATATGTTTGATTGCGTTGCGCCAACGCGATCCGGCCGACACGGCCAGGCGTGGACACGCAAGGGGCCGATAAATATCAAAAATGCGCAGTTTGCGGATGACCCCGAACCGCTCGATCCGGCGCTCAACTGTCCCGCGAGTAGCGCATATTCTAAGGCGTATTTAAACCACTTGTTCAGAGCGGGTGAATATCTGGGGCCAATGCTGCTCACGTGGCATAATCTGGCTTACTACCAGTCTTTGATGGCTGATATGCGCCGTGCGATCGCGGCCGGCTCTTTCGCAGAATTTGTCCACGCCTTTGAAGTGGAAACCGGCGAAAGTCTCCATCTCGCTTCTTGAGGACAAAAAGCGTAATGTATTCAGTAGGGTAGGCGCGGCGTCGCAGATTGAATATCCGCGGTCTCTGCGGTTGACCCGGCAGGCGCTGCGCACTATTTTCCGGCTCTCGCGCGACGCGACGGGCCCTTAGCTCAGCCGGTAGAGCAACTGACTTTTAATCAGTAGGTCGATGGTTCGAACCCATCAGGGCTCACCAATCAAATCAACAACTTAGCAGAAATTTATAAGTAGGTTTGTGGGTCAATTTCCGGTTCCCTCGGGCCGGCTGCTATCGCTGAAATCAGCGAAGCTAAGGCGCGGTGTTTTCCCAGATATCAGTCGGCTGAGTAAAGCGCCCGCCAAGACGCACACGACAAGCACGATGAGCATCAGGTGGATATAGTGGTGGGGCCAAAAGTAGAAACCGACAATTCCGTAAAAGACGGAACCGCCAATCACGACACTGACGACTGCAATAGGGGAGATATCTCGAAAGAAGATCGCCAAAATAAACGCCGATAGGATAGGCATCGACAATAGGCCGTTGAGCTGTTGCACCAGGGCGATAATTGAGTCGGCGCCGCTATATAGTGGCACGAGCCCAACCGCTAAGCTGACGAAGATTAGTGTCATGATCGTCGCGATTTTGCGCACATGGACATTAGGCGCAAAGAAACGTTCGTGAATATCGCAAACATAAAGCGCAGCAGCGGAGTTTAATGCGCTATTGAAGCTTGTGAGCACTGCCGCCGCCATCATAGCGGCGAACGCGCCTGACATCCACGCGGGAAGAACATCGCCAACAAGTCGACCATAGGCCGCGTCACCGATATCGCCGTAAAGCTTGAACGAAATCACGCCAGGGACAGCGATAATCATCGGGACAATCAGTAGTCGGATGCTCGCTGCGGCTATAACACCTCGCTGCGCCTCGCCGATTGAAGGGGCGGCCATCGCCCGTTGGGTTATCGTCTGGTTAAAGCTCCAGTAGAAGATTTGAATGAAGATCATGCCCGTAAAGAGCGTATGCCAGGGGATTGCACTCCCATTTGCGCCTATAAGGGTGAGTCGCTCCGCTGGGATGCCAGAAAAGTCAAAATCGATCGCGCGGGCGGCCAGGAAGACAACAGCTAAGCTCATCCCGATCAGACCAATCCCGGAATAGGTATCAGACACGGCGACGGCGCGCAGGCCGCCAAAGATAGCATAGGCGCTCCCGACAACGGCGAAGCCCGCCGCGACAACAATTAGCGGTACACTGAGATCGAGCATGGAGATCAAAAAAAGCGATCCCGTGTAAAGCATGATCGGTAGGTAGATAAAAAGTCCACCCAACAAAAAAAGACACGAGATGACAGCCCGCAGGGCTTTGCCGCCGATCTTCCGTTCCAGGAGTTCTGTTGTTGTCGTGCAATCGTACTTGTAATAAAGTGGCAAAAACACGAATGCTAAGATGAAAAGTCCGGCGACTGCGGCAAACTCCCACCAGGCAATAAGAAGAAGTTGATCGCCATTCATGCCAACGAGTTGATCGGTTGACAGATTTGTTAAGGTGATAGAGCCCGCGATGAACACCCAATTCAGGGCGCCGCCGGCGAGAAAGTAGTCTTTGTTTTCGTTATCGGTATGCGTACGCCCGCCGCGGCACTGAAGCCAAGTCGCGAAACCGATCCCTGCTGTAATCAAC
>JBCCTV010000110.1:0-9982 GCA_039197915.1 Pseudomonadota bacterium
CAGCAGGCGCAGCGCCCGGCCAAACGATCGTAACCGTTGCGCCTTTGAAGTTTGCTGAGGGAAAGACCTCGCGCTCGAGTTGGAAAAATGCGTAGACGCCGGCAATGGCGATCGCGACCATCAGAAGGTTTGCTGCAATCGGGTTTTTCGCCCACCAGCTAATCGCTCCGTTCACAGTCTTTTATCCTCCTGACGCGGCGCTAAGGGAAGGGCGCGAACCGTCGCCTAAGATGCTGTTCGTCTCTGCCGGTGTTACGACGTCCCCCGCCTTTGCATTACGCGGCGGCGCGACCACAATGCGTTCGCCGGGCTCAACGCCGCTGATCAGTGTTGCTGTATCGCTGTCTGCGGCGGCGACGACAACGTCGCGAAGCACTAATTCGTTCGCATCGCTGAGTACAAACACCTTGGACAAACCGACCAACGCCGAGCTTGGCGCAACGATTGCCCGGTCGAGCGCGCGACCATCGATTTCGGCGGTAACGAAGAGGCCAACTGGCAGTGGGATTCCGTTATCGGCCCCGGCGCCGTAGGGATCTTCAACGATTGCTATCGCCGCTGCTTGCCGTGTCGCCGGATCAAGATCTGCGGAGATGCGTGCAAGGCGGCCGCGCCAATTATGCGTGAAACCGGAAACGCTCGCTCTGAGAACGACAGGCAATCCTTTTTTCTCCTCACTTTCGACAAACCCAATCGGCAAACCAAGGCGGGCGAGATCGCGGTCGGCAAGGGGCAGGCGCACTTCTGCGACGTCCGTAGCGAAAACTTGCGCAAGTTGCGTACCCGGAGAAACAAATTGACCTTCGCCGGCAGCCCTTGAGCGCACTCGCCCGTCGAAAGGCGCTGTGATTTCTGTTCGCTCCAAGTTGAGTTGGGCCGTCTTTAAATCAGCATTCGCAGCGTCGTAATTCGCACGCGCCTGGGCGAGCTGTGGTTTGCGCAATACCAGGTCGCTGGCGGCGCCTTCCTGTCCGAGCTCCTGGAAATCACGCGCGGCGAGCGCCGCTTCAGCCTGTTCAAATTTCAGCGTTTGGGCGGCTTGGGCGAGGCGCGCGCGTGCGCCTGCAATGGCGGCTCGGTAGTCTGCATCCTCGATTTTAACGAGCAGGTCGCCTTTTAAGAAGCGTCCACCGTCGACGAAGGCTGATCCGACCTTTACAATACGACCCGCCACTTGCGCCGTAAGCGGAATATCTGTCCGGGCGCGAACTTCGCCCTGCGTTGTGACTTTCAATCGAACGGGACGCACTTCAGCGCGCATAACCATCACGGCCGGTGAAATGGTCGGCGCTTCGACTTTCGCCACCTTGGGCCGCATCGCGCCCATCAATAAGATGAGAACGGCAAAGGCGGCGATGACGGCCAAAGTTCCGAGAACTGTATAAAGTTGGCGCGCCATAGGTCTAACTTTCCGAGAGGGCGACGACTTCAGCGTCGTCGGTTACATCATTTTGATCGTCGTCTTTGCGCAGGCGTTCCAAAGCGTCAAAGGTGGCGCCTGCGCCTTCGAAATTGCCGCCAACCGCTAAATAGAGCCGGACGCGGTTTGCGACGCGTTCCCGCCGTGAGGTTATAAACGCGCCTTCAGCAGCGATCCGGCGGGTTTGCGCATCCAGTAAGTTGAAAATGTCGGCAGCGCCGCGATTATACCGACGCTCGGTTATGTCTTCAGCTGCAGCGGCCTCTTCAAAAGCCGTTTTTAAAGCTTTTTCGCGATCCGAGAGGAAGGCTTCCGCCGCGAGCGCGTTTTCAGCCTCCTCAAACGCAGTCAGCAATGTTTGCGCGTAGCTGAGCAAGCTCGCCTCCGCTAAGGCGCGCTGTCGCCTTGCATTTGCGCGCACACGTCCACCCTGGAACAAAGGCTGGAACATACCCGCGGCAATGTTGCCTGCGAGGCGTTCGGGATCAATCACATCAGCAAGCGCCGGGCCGCTGGTGTTGATGCCGCTCGATATAGTCAGTGTGGGCAGCATTTGTTTTCGGGCGGCGCGGGCGCGCAAGCCATTTGCTTCCATCCGAAATTCAGCAGCGATAACGTCTGGACGCCGCGTTAAAATCTCAGCCGGTGCGCCAATGCCGTCTAGCGACGGCAACGCGGGCAGCGCATCTGTGCCCTCGATCTCCGCAGAAGGGTACCGACCGACCAACACTTCCAAACGCCGCGCCGCTTCACGCTCGAGCCTGCTGGATTGGGCGAGCGCGGCCTTACTTGTCCCAAGAGCGGAGCGTGAAAGCCGCACATCTAAACCAGACGCAACACCGCTTTGATAGCGACGCTCCGTAGCGCCCAAATTGCGTTCGCGCGCGGCGACGTCACGTTCGGCGAGGAGCCTCTGCTGGCGCGCTTCAATCAACAAAAACCACTGTTGAGCGACGCCGCCGGCAATCGAAAGCTGGGCGGCGGCTAGGTCAGCTTGCGCCGCAGACGCCTCTCGACCTGCAGCTCGCGTCTCGTCTAAAACGCGGCCCCAAAAGTCCAATTCCCATGTGGCCTGCGCACCCAGTTGAAAGCTGTTGATGTAAAAGCGCCGGTTTGGAAGCGGCTCTAAGATTCCATCGCCATTCGTGTCCAAACCATCGAGCTCGCCGTCACCATCATTATCGACGCCAAATAGATCTTCCAAATCGTTCGCACGCAAACGTTCACCGCCACCGCCGCCGCCGGCCTGAGCCGCGAAAGCAGGGTTTAGAACGATTGCGCTTCGGCGGGCGTCATTATTGATGTTTAGCTGCGGTAGCAGCCCTGCGCGCGCGATTTTACGGTTTGCTGTTGCAGCATCGAAGTTTGCGACCGCAGACAACAATTCGCGGTTATTCGCCATCGCTTCATCGATTAGCGTCTCGAGAGCGTCGTCACCGAAGGCCGCAACCCAATCCTCCGTAGGCTTACCCAAAGCGTCCTGATCACTTGCCGCTACGAAAGTCGCTGGCAACTCTGGCGTCACCGCAGATGAAAGCGTCGGATCAACACTGGCGCACGCGGTTAATGCAATGGCGCCAACGCCTGCAAACATAGCGGAACGGATTTTTGAACTTTGAGCCATGGAGGTCGGCGAGTTTCCTAAAGCGGCAATATTAAAGCATTTACGCACATCGTCTCTCAATCGGCCTAGTTTGAGTTTGCACGCGCAGCAACACGCCTTCGGCGAGCGGTGCGCATCGCGGGGTTAACAGTGGCCAATTGTTGAGACGCGATTGTGCGAATTTAAAACAATACAATTAATAGGGAAAAAACGAACGCCGGTCCTGCGCGCAGAAAAGGTAGGATCTCGTCACTGCGCATGGTGATAAATGGAGGCCACGGCCGGAATCGAACCGGCGTACACGGCTTTGCAGGCCGCTGCGTCACCACTCCGCCACGTGGCCCCGGGCCGGGTGATTTCCGAAGCTCGGTGGGTACACCGTCCAATTGCGTTGCGCAATCGGGATTATGAGTTTGGAGATCAGGTCGGCCAAGCGTTTGGCTATCAGTCGCGTTGAACGTCCTTAAAAGGCGCTGTATTTGAAGCGCAAAGGAGCTGCGACTATGGATTTTGCAGAAGCCAGGGCTATTATGGTTGATACGCAAGTTCGTCCAAACGACGTGACGGATCGGCGCCTGCTGGCTGCTTTAGAGCAGACGCAAAAGGAGCTTTACACGCCCTCGGGCAGTCGCGCGCTCGCCTATGCGGAAATCGAGACGCCTCTCGCGCCAGGCCGCTTTGTTCCCACGGCACGCGATCTTTCGAAGCTGCTTCAAGCGCTTAAGGTGAAGCCGTCAGACCTTACTTTAAATATTGCCTGCGGCCTTGGATATACGAGCGCGATAATGGCGAAGCTGTGCGAGATGGTGGTGTCAACAGAGGCCGACCAGGCGATGGCCGAGGAAGCCGAACGTCGGCTTAGCGAAAATGGCGTCGATAACGCCGCTGTCATCGTTGCTGGCGCGGGCGAGGGCGCGCCGTCGCAAGGGCCATATGACGTAATATTAATCGCGACCGGGGCGGAAGAAATTCCCGAGGCAATTCTCGCGCAAATAAAGCCAGGCGGTCGATTGGGATACTTTGAAGTACGGCGCGGCGTTAGCGACGCGGTATTGATCTCGCGAGCCGGCGACGTGTTCACAAAAACGTATGAATTTTCAGCGTCATACCGAAATGTTTCGCCGGGATTAGAAGCCGCGAAGGCATTTGTATTTTAGAAGATCGCGCCAGAATCCCGCAAATGAATAATTAGTTTCCGTAGGCCGCTCGCTTTTTTGGACGCTTTTTTTATTGCCACCCAGGATTGAATCATCGCTTACCCTTGAAGTCGTTGGCGAACGCGTAAACCCTTTGGATTAATAGGAAGGTTGCCGACGACCGGCCCTCAGTAGGGTGCGGTTCTCCGCGAGCGCAGACGACCAAGGATCAATTGGCGTGTTGATCATCTGACGAAGGAATATGTGGCGCGATGACCAAAGCCCAAGCCGAACCAAGCATGGAAGAAATTCTGGCTTCAATCCGGCGGATTATATCGGAAGATGAAGACACGGTTGTTGCAGACACCGTAGCTGCCGCCGTTGAGAACACGCCGGTTGCAAAAGACATTAAGCCTGTAGAGAGCGCCCCAGCGCCACCGGCCTCGGAACCGCCGCCAGTTCAACAGGTCACGCCTGCGCCTGCTGCTACCCCGAAAGCGGCTCCAGCTAGCGTTGCCAAAAATAATCCCACTGCTGCTGCTCGCACCGCTAAGGATACCAAAGCGACGACATCTAATCCGCAGAGTGTGCCGGGCGGCGCTCATCGAGATCCGCAACCAAGCGATCAACAAACTTCCTCAGTACAGAGCCCGTCAGTAAGCCAGTCGCCAAATACCCCGAAAGAACAGACTGCTGTTGGCGAGACAAAAGCGGCAAAGTCCGCAGCAGAAAAAGCGCCCGTCGTAAAGCTAGACGTCGATCGTCCAGCTAGCGCGCCGGGCAAATCGGAAGACAAGACTTCCACCAACGAAAACCTCAAAGAGGAAAGCGATATGATCAGCGACTCTTCTGCACAAGCAGCGGCGAAAGCCTTCGACAGCCTTTCGGAAGCAGTGCGAATTTCCAGTGCACAAGAGGGACGCACGCTAGAAGACATTGTCACAGAAATGCTTCGTCCCATGATTAAAGACTGGCTTGATGGCAATCTTCCGGCGATCGTTGAAGAAAAAGTTGAGGCGGAAGTTCAGCGCCTATCGCGCCGGCGTCGTTAAGGCATGCTTGTCGGCTCTGAAATTGAGCCGACAAATTCTTCTACTCTTGCGCCAAGAAAGCTTCATCATTAGAGGCTGATTTTCAAAGCTGTCTTATTAGGCGGCTTTTTTCTTGCGGGCCCGGCTCGTTGCTTTTTTCGTTGCTTTCCGTGCCGGTCTTTTCGGCGTCGCGTCGATTTCGACGCCATGGTTTTCTAGCACGTCTTTCAGGAAACGCCCGGTGTGGCTGCGCGTCTCTGCAGCGACAGTTTCAGGCGGACCGGCTGCTACGATTTCTCCGCCGCCATCGCCGCCTTCGGGCCCGAGGTCAATGATCCAATCGGCTTGTTTTATCACATCGAGATTATGCTCAATGATGACGACCGTATTCCCATTTTCAACGAGCTCTTGAATAACTTCCATCAGTTTGCGGACGTCTTCAAAATGCAGCCCCGTCGTCGGTTCATCCAGAATATATAACGTTCGACCCGTGGCGCGCTTGGACAGCTCTTTCGCAAGCTTCACCCGTTGCGCCTCACCGCCAGAAAGCGTCGTCGCCTGCTGACCAATTTTCACATAGGAGAGGCCAACCCGGTTGAGCGTTTCCAGTTTTTCTCGGATTGACGGCACAGCCTTGAAAAACTCGGCGCCTTCTTCGACTGTCATATCCAGGACGTCTGCGATCGATTTATCCTTGAACCGCACGTCTAGGGTCTCGCGATTGTACCGCTGGCCGTTGCAGGTATCGCAAGTGACATAAACGTCCGGCAGGAAATGCATTTCGATTTTGATTACGCCGTCGCCCTGGCATGCTTCGCAGCGACCGCCTTTGACGTTGAAGGAGAAGCGTCCTGTCTTGTAACCGCGGGCTTTGGCTTCCGGCAATTCCGCAAACCACTCCCGGATGGGCGTAAAGGCGCCTGTATATGTTGCGGGGTTTGATCGCGGCGTGCGGCCAATAGGCGACTGGTCGATATCAATAACCTTGTCGATCTCTTCAAGGCCTTCCAAGCGCTTATGCACGCCCGGGGCGTCTTTTGAGTTGTAAAGCCGTCTTGCGGCCGCTTTATAAAGCGTCTCGATCACGAGTGTTGATTTCCCGCCGCCAGAAACGCCGGTTACGCAGGTCAGAAGGCCAATCGGCACTTCCGCGGTTACCTTCTGCAGATTGTTCGCCTCAGCGTCGACGACTTTGAGTGTGCGATTTTTATCGAATACGCGGCGTTCCGCGGGCACCGGCACTTCGCGTCGGCCGGCCAAATAATCTCCGGTCAAAGACTTTTTGGATGCCGTCAGGTCTTTTACAGAGCCTTGGGCGATAACCGCGCCGCCATGGACACCGGCGCCGGGTCCAATATCGACAACATGGTCAGCGGACCGGATGGCGTCTTCGTCGTGTTCAACGACAAGCACGGAGTTTCCAAGATCGCGCAGGCGCTTCAGGGTCTCTAATAAGCGCTCATTATCGCGTTGGTGCAGGCCAATAGACGGTTCATCAAGAACATATAAAACGCCGGTAAGGCCCGAACCAATTTGTGACGCAAGTCTGATCCGCTGGCTTTCGCCGCCAGAGAGCGTGCCGGATGAGCGGCTTAGCGTGAGGTAATCAAGGCCAACGTTGTTCAGAAACAAAAGCCGTTCTCTAATTTCTTTTAACACGCGGACGGCAATTGCTCGCTCTTTCTTTGTCAATTTCGCGTCGAGTTGGTCGAACCATTCGCCGGCTGAGCGAATCGACATTTCGGTCGCCTCCGAAATATTCAAGCCGGCGATTTTGACGGCGAGAGCCTCTGGCTTGAGCCGCATGCCATTACAGGCTTCACAATTCGTTACTGACTGAAATCGCGCAAGATCCTCGCGCACCCACGAAGAATCGGTTTCGCGCCAGCGCCGTTCAAGATTCGGAATGACGCCTTCAAAAGGTTTGATGGTCTCGTAACGCCGCGCTCCGTCGTCATAGATGAACTGAATGTCTTCGTCGCCCGTGCCATATAAAATGATGTCTCGCTCAGTATCTGTCAGGTCACCCCATTTTGAGGACGACTTGAATTTGTAGTGCTTGGCGAGCGCGATCAGCGTTTGTTTGTAATAGGGCGATTGTCCCTTTGACCATGGGGCGATGGCGCCGTTTAGAAGCGGCGCATCGAGGTCCGGCGCGACAAGGTTCTCGTCAAAAACCATTTCCGTACCAAGGCCGTCGCAAGCGGGGCAGGCGCCGGCTGGCGCATTAAAGGAAAATAATCGCGGTTCAATTTCGTCGATCGTGAAACCGGACTCCGGACACGCGAACTTGGCGGAGAACACCGTCCGCGCAGGCGTGCCGTTTTCATCGGTTTTGTCGGCGCTCTCAGCGATCGCGATACCGTCGGCCAGGTCGAGGGCCGTTTCAAAAGACTCAGCGAGACGACTTTCAATGCCTTTTTTAACAATGATCCGATCCACGACGACATCGATGTCGTGTTTCAGCTTCTTGTTGAGCTTTGGCGCGTCGGCGATTTCGTAGAATTCTCCGTCGATCTTTACGCGCTGAAAGCCTTTTTTCAGAAGCTCCGCAAGCTCCTTGCGGTACTCGCCTTTTCGCGACCGCACGATCGGCGCAAGCAAGTAAAACCGAGCGCCTTCGGTTTCCTTCAATAGGCGGTCGACCATTTCCGTCACGGTCTGCGCAGCGATCGGTAGGCCTGTTGCAGGCGAATAGGGAACGCCAATGCGCGCCCACAAGAGACGCATATAGTCGTAGATTTCGGTAACCGTTCCGACGGTCGAGCGCGGATTACGCGACGTTGTTTTTTGTTCGATCGAAATTGCCGGCGACAAACCTTCAATCTGGTCGACGTCGGGCTTTTGCATCAGCTCCAGAAACTGCCGCGCATAAGCCGACAGCGATTCCACGTAGCGGCGCTGGCCTTCGGCGTAGATCGTATCAAACGCGAGGGACGATTTCCCCGAGCCCGAAAGTCCGGTCATCACAACAAGCTTGTCACGGGGTATTTCGAGCGTGACGTTTTTTAAGTTGTGCTCACGGGCGCCAACGACGCGAATATTTTTTAAGGACATGCGGTTGTTACGCCTGATTAAGCGGCCTCGGATGCGCCGTCTATAACCTCATCGCATGCGTTGACAGACAGAACAAGCTGTGAACATCTCTGTGGATAACGAGGCGTTGCATAAGACGTTTATCCGCGCGATGCCTTTCGTCTGGAGGCAATAGTCACGGGCATTTGCGTGTGGCGCTCTCCCACAACAGGAGCTTCCCATGGCCGGCAGCGTCAACAAAGTCATCCTCATCGGCAATCTCGGCCGAGACCCGGAAATTCGACAGACACAAGACGGGCGGCCAATTGCAAACCTGAGCGTTGCAACCTCTGAGACTTGGAAGGATCGCAATTCAGGTGAACGTCGCGAAAAAACTGAATGGCACCGCGTTGTCGTTTTCAGTGAAGGGCTTGCGAGAATTGCCGAGCAGTATTTGCGCAAGGGCTCAAAAATTTATGTGGAAGGGCAATTGCAAACCCGCAAGTGGCAAGATCAACAAGGTCAAGAGCGCTACACAACGGAAGTCGTTCTACAGAACTATGGCGGCGTACTGACCATGCTTGATGGACGACGGGACGGAGGCGGAATGTCTGAGATGGGACCCGGCGGTCCAGGTGTTGATTCGCTTGAGAACCGCCCATCCGGTGGACAGTCCTTTGAACTTGACGACGATATTCCATTTTGACGGGGTATTTTTCCGACTTTTATTCGGTTTGACTAAAAAAATTGGGTAAAAACGCGAAAAATCGTCCAAATCGAGGCGGTTAGCGCGCGTTAACAATACTTTTTTAGTAATTTCAGCAAATTGTGCGTCCCCGGATGGCAAATCGGGAGAAATTATCCATGGCCGCTAAACGCACAGCTGCGAAAACTCGCACAACTAAAACGACGACAAAACGCGCTACGACACGCCGGACAACGGCTCGTAAGCCTGCAACGCGCTCAACAAGTGCACGCAAGAGAACAACAGCGGCCAAAAAGCCGACTGCTGTGAAGAAAACAACAGCTAAGAAATCAACCACGGCGAAGAAACCTGCCGCGAAGAAACCTGCCGCGAAAAAAACAACCGCGAAGAAGCCAGTCGCAAAAAAGACGGCGACCAAGCGCACAGTCGCGAAAAAGCCAGCTACAAAACGGACGGCTGCTAAGAAGCCAACTGTTAAGAAAACAACGGCTCGTAAAACGACTGCTAAAAAGACAACTGCGCGCAAGCCGGCTGTCCGCAAAGCAACAACGCGTAAGCCTGCAGCTAAAAAGACGACAGCTCGCAAGACGACAGCGCGTAAGACAACTGCAAAGAAAACCGTCCGCACAGCAACAAAGCGTACGGCGACGAAACGTCCAGCAACGAAGCGCACGACTACTAAAAAGCCAGCCGCTCGTAAGACAACCGCTGCACGTAAAACAACAACCCGTAAAACATCAGTTCGCAAGCCAGCAACAACGCGTCGTACGACGACAGCGCGTAAGCCGGTACGCAGAGCTAAGAAGTAGCATCCGGCGCCATCCGTTCGGTTACAGAAGCGGCGGTCCATATGGGCCGCCGTTTTTGTTTGCGGTTAAGCTCGGCTGAGGTCGTTTGGGCCTCTTTTTATGCGAGACCGATCTCTCTTAAGCGTTCCTTTAAGAACGCATCGGCAGTCGTCTCCGGATATTTTGCGCCGGCGCCGCGACAGCTCTCAATACAGGTGAGCATCGCATCCGCCCGCGGGTGCATAAAAAACGGCATTGAATAGCGCGAAACGTTGGGTCCTGA
>JBCCTV010000111.1:0-9888 GCA_039197915.1 Pseudomonadota bacterium
GGACAAGGGCACTACCCTTACGCCACTTTGGGTTGGCTTCCATAACGGTGAGTTTGATACCTACGACCGAGGCGTCGCCGCAACGCCAGGGCTTGAAAGCCTCGCTGAAGGGGTTGAGGCGGAAATTCCCGAGGAGTGGTTGAAACTGCTTACCGAGAAATATTTTTCCGAGGAAGACAAAGCCGCCGTTGAGGCGATGGGCGGCTGGGACAAATTGATGGAGACGCTGAAAGAACGCCTCGAAGAACAGAAAAAACGCCATGAAGGCGGGTCGAAATGGATCGGAACCGGCGGGACGTCACCCTACGGATCAGGCGGATACAACCCTGAAGGTGTGCGGATCGGCAATGAAGGCCAGCGCCAAGGGCGCGCCGTAAAGGTTTGGGAAAAACGGGACTATAAGGATCTCGACGACCAACTCGAGCTTGGCACGCGAAATATCAAAATGGCGCTCCGTAGGCTGCGTAAGTTTGCTCGAAAAGGCGCGCCGGATGAATTCGATTTAGATGGAACCATCGATGCAACGGCTCGGTCTGGCTATTTGGACATACAAATGCGCCCAGAGCGTCGCAACACTATCAAGGTCTTGATTTTCTTTGATGTTGGCGGATCGATGGATCCCTTTGTTCAAACCTGCGAGGAGCTCTTCTCCGCTGCACGCGCGGAATTTAAGCACATGGAATATTTTTATTTCCATAACTGCTTGTATGACTATGTTTGGAAAGAGAATAAACGTCGGTGGACTGATAAAATTCCAACCTGGGAGGTGCTCCACAAATACCCCCATGACTATAAAGTGATCTTTGTCGGTGACGCCTCCATGAGCCCCTATGAGATAACGGTCCCAGGCGGGTCAGTGGAATACTTCAACGAGGAGGCTGGCGCTGTTTGGATGCAGCGGGTGACGCAGATTTACGAAAGCGTCGCTTGGCTTAACCCAACGCCCGAGAAGCATTGGGACTACGCGCCTTCTATTCAACTCATCCGAGAGCTGACGACAAATCGCATGTTCCCCCTGACGCTTGAAGGCATTGATGGGGCAATGGCGGAATTACGGCGATAAAAACGGCGCGCAAGCATTTTGCGCAAAGCTAATTTTATATTCAGCAGTGTTTTTAACTCGCTGATTTTCACAGCGCTAATTAGCCGGATGCGTTGGTCGATCTCAACTGCTGCGCTTCCGCGATAGCCTCTTCGATAAGACCGGTGATCAGTTTGAGCTTGTAGCTGCGGGACGCTGTTTTTTCGGGATCCTCGCCAACGAGCTTTTCGCCTTCCTCGCACGCCCTCGCCAAACCGAAAGCGCCAACGCCGCGCGCGGAGCCTTTAAGCGCATGCATGACGTCGTACCAGGCCTCGTCGCTTGCTTCAGCGTCTAAGCGGTCCCGAAATGATGCGATATAGTCACAAAATAGGTCGAGGACTTCGTCCATCAGCAATGGATCGCCCATGGTCGATCGCTCAAGGTGCAACGTGTCAATCGACGGCATCTCGGTCATCGCTTCGCGCCTACTCTTTGCTTAGCCTTAAGGGTCGATCCTAAGCAGCAATGTTTGCTGAAGCGTGAAGCTTTGGATCGCGTTTTCCGACCTAGAGCAACTTCGCATCAATCTGAATCGCTTCGTTGCTCTAGATTTTTGTTTTGTCGCGTTTTCTTGCCGCCCAACCGGTCTCCACTTGGTCGGAAAACGCTCTAGTGGCCGTCGGTTGGACGCTAAGAAAACGCAACAAAACGATAATTCAGAGCGACAACGCCCATCAGATCGATACGAAATCGCGTCAACGCTCAACCTATTTTAATGGGTAATAAAAAACCGCCTCCCGGTTAGGAGGCGGCATTTCTTTGTGTTTGGTTAGCGCTTAGCGCCGCCTATGGCTCGCGGAAGCGCGTGTCTCGGGCAACCAGATCGTTGCAGCGTAGGCGGAAACCTGAGTTTCGGTCTGCAACCGTCGTTTTATTGGGTTGCGCTTTCCAAGGCGTCAGCGGCGTCATTAACTGCGTCTTCCGCTTCGTCCATTGCGCCTTCAGCGTCTTCAACGGCGTCACTTGCCGCGGCTTCGGCCTCGTCCGCCGCAGCCTCTGCATCACCCATGGCGTCATCGACGGCATCGCCGGCTGCGTCCATAGCGTCGCCAGCGGCGTCACCCATGGCGTCCATTGCGTCACCGGCGGCGTCGCCAACGGCATCCATTGTATCGCCAGCGGCTTCACCGGCTGAATCCATGGCGTCGCCTGCAGCGTCCATCGCATCACCTGCCGCGTCACCCGCCGCATCTCCAGCTGCGCCAACCGCGTCGCGCGCGCTTTCAATTGCGCTGTCAACGACGTCTCCATTGCCGGTCAATCGCATCAATCCAACGATAACGGCCAACGCCACTAAAATAATCAGTATAATTCGAAGCATGTGCCTCTTCCTTTCCCTCGAGAAGCTAGCTCTGAGACCAAGTTAAACCCCCAAGAGGCCGCAATCGAAACAACCGCGACAACCCCTTGCCTCCATCGGATTACCGCCTCTTTTCTACAAGGTAAACAGCAATTTACTTGATTATTGCTCATCTAAACCGGCAGCGAAGATTGCGGGGTTGCGACGACCGCGGTTACGATCAAAAACGTTCGTCTCTACCTCAACCAATGCGAGCAGCAGCAACGTCTGCTCTCCTATCTGATCAATGACAGAAGCATGGCGAAACCAGCAAATCCCAGCATATTCATTGGCGCAGGGGCCGAGCCCCAGCACCTCGCCCTGAAATACGCCAATCGCCACGGATTTATTGCGGGCGCGACGGGCTCTGGCAAAACCGTAACCCTGCAGATTATGGCGGAGGGCCTCTCTAATGCCGGCGTGCCGGTTTTCCTGGCGGATGTGAAAGGCGACCTCGCTGGTATTTCGCAAGCTGGCGACCTTAACCCGAGGCTGCACGAAAGGGCGGAAACAATAGGCTTATCTCCCTACGAGGCTTCCGCTTTTCCAGTGCGGTTTTGGGATCTTCACGGCAAAAAAGGACATCCGGTTCGCACGACGATTTCTGAGATGGGCCCCCTCCTGCTCGCGCGCCTGCTTGGTCTAAACGACACCCAAGAGGGCGTTTTAACGCTCGCATTTAAACTGGCGGACGACGAAGGCCTCTTGGTTTTGGACCTTAAAGACCTCCGTTCACTGCTCATTGAAATTGGGGAACGGACAAAAGAACTATCGCTTACCTATGGCCATGTTTCAAAGGCCAGCATCGGCGCTATTCAACGCCGCTTGCTGACGCTCGAGACCCAAGGCGCAAAGAAGTTTTTTGGAGAACCGGCGCTTGACCTCGACGATCTGTTTGCACACGACCCCGAAGGCCGCGGCTTCATAAACGTTCTTGCTGCAGATAAATTGATGCAAACGCCACAGCTTTACGCGACATTTTTGCTGTGGCTGCTTTCCGAGTTGTTCGAAGAATTGCCGGAGGTTGGTGATCCCGACAAACCGAAATTGGTTTTTTTCTTTGACGAAGCACACCTGCTCTTCGACGATGCGCCGAAAGCCCTTCTCGACAAAATCGAGCAGGTGGTCCGGCTAATCCGCTCGAAAGGGGTTGGCGTGTTCTTCGTCACACAAAATCCAGCCGATATCCCCGATAGCGTTTCAAGCCAACTGGGCGCGCGCATTCAACATGTGCTGCGCGCCTTTACACCGAAGGAACGCAAGGTCGTAAAAACCGCAGCGGAGTCTTTCCGGCCCAATAAAGCTTTCGATACGCTAGAAGCGATTACGGAGTTGGGCGTCGGCGAAGCGCTTGTATCGACACTGATGAAAAAAGGCGTGCCATCGGTTGTAGATCGAACGCTGATCCGCCCACCCTCGTCGCGCATGGGCCCCATCACGATGGGCGAACGCGCAAGCGTCATGTCAGGCTCGCCGATGGGCGACAAATACGATATATCAGTCGACCGGGAATCCGCATACGAATTACTCGCTGAGCGGGCCGCCAGAAAGCTCGAAGCGGCCGCCCCTGCAAAATCAAAAAGCGCAAAGAAAACAAAGTCCCCAAAAGCGAAGAAAACTTCAAAGACGAAGAGCCGCCGCTCTAATCGGCAATCTGTCGGCGAAGCCGCCATTAAAACCGCCGCGCGCACCTTCTCGTCGACGCTTGCGCGTGAAATCGTACGCGGTTTCCTTGGCGGGCTAAAACGGCGATAGGCTTGAGGGATGGCGCAATCACACCCGGTGGCGGAAGAGGCCGACGCGGCAAGCCGCTTTGTGGCGCTTAGCCTAGGCGGCATTGCAGTCGGCGTTATTGGCGTTATCTTGACGTTCCTCCTACATACTAATCTTGTTGACCAGATATCATTCTCGCTGCGGGAAATAGCGGCAGGGCTCGCCGCTGTTGCGCCGCCCGGCCTGTGCCTGATCTGGTTTGCAAATACAAAAGCGTCCTCGCTCGCGCGCTTTCGCCGTAGCCAGGCTGAGTTCTTCTCTTCGATCGGCTTCCGCTTTACGTGGCTGCGCATCATCTGCATGGCGACTATTGCAGGCGTTGGTGAAGAAATATTGTTCCGGGGAGCGATCCAACCTTGGTTCGCTACACTAATGCCAATGGCGTTCGCGCTTATTCTCTCAAACGTTATTTTTGGCGCGTTGCATTGGCGCACCATTATCTACGCTGTGGTCGCGGGCGTTGTTGGGCTTTACCTCGGCGCCTTAGCGCTTTTAACCGGCGGGCTTATTGCTCCAATTATTACGCATACTGTCTATGATATCTTAGCGCTTGCCTATGCGCGTTGGTATCAGTCCGGCGTTTTGACGCCTTAGGATGAGAGAAAGTCGCGCGAAACCGCTATCCTGATCAATACCTCACGGTCCGCGTCTCTCCAAAAGCGCCAACGCATTTCAACCGCGCTCCGCGGATGAGAGCTCTTCTTCCGTAATAGGATAGCCCAGAGTATCAGGGATGGTCAGAAACATGCCGTCTTCGCGTTTAACGACCGTAGGCTCGATCCGCTCGATTGGCCGCCGACCGGCATCGGCGAGGACGCCGCGGGCGGTCGCACTGCGCGCAAGCAGCTCCACATTGCGCGCGGTTGGAAAGATCACTTTGCGTTCACCGGACGCGCGCGCCTTCAAAACGTCTTGCGGGCCGATCCAAAGCGCTTCGGTCGCTTCATTTCCATCCGGCTGCGGATCATGACCATCCGGGGCGAGCGTCGCAAAGAATAGGGTATCAAAACGCTTATGCATCGCCGGGGGCGCGACCCAATGGGCAAACAAGACAAACCCGTCGCAAGCGAGCGACAGGTTCTCACGGACGATCATCTCAAGGAACAACCGATCATTCGCCTCAATCGCCGGGCGTTCAGCCTGCAACTCTGCAACGCATTCCTTTGAAACGAAGGCGCCCTTTTGATCGCGCGCATAGAGAATACCCGTTTCCTCAAAGGCTTCGCGCGCGGCCGCGACCATCCCTGCGGCCATCGCGGTGTTTTCAGGCAAACCATTTGCGTGATCGCGCCATTGCGCGTCCGCATCGCTTTTTTCGATGCGGCCGCCAGGGAAAACCAAGGCGCCACCCGCAAACCCAATATTTGCGTGGCGCTCGATCATCAGAACTTCGAGATCTGGGCGATCGCGCAACAACAGAATTGTTGCAGCAGGGATGATCACGTCGTTATTCAAGTGAACAATCCCCCCTGATCGCTTTTACTATTATCTGGTTGCGCACGCGCCTTCAGTATACGCACGGCAGCCTCCCCGCCGCCCGCCACCAGGATCGCCGCACCAACCCAAAGCAAGGGCGAAAACGGTCGCCCACCTAATGTAATCATCGCCTGTAGACCAATCGACGCTGCAGCCAGATATCCGATGGGACGCCAACGCCTGGCGATGAAAAGCGCCAACGCTGCAGCGGCGAATGCGCCGAGGCCCCAACCAATCAAGAGTGAGGCTCTGTAGCCGACCGGGAACTCACGCCAGGCCGCATTGACCGACTGGGGATCAGCCATTTCCACATTTTCCGGTGGCGGAAAAACCGCGAGCCCGCCGCCCTCAATGAATTTTGCAACGGTGAGGCCAATAATCGTTGAGACGATAATCGCCAACAGTGAGCGGAGCATTCAGTCAGAGCCTTTCAGAATGCAAAACAGTCAGACCAACAAAATAGTCGGGCCAGCAAAAAAGCCGACGCGTAACAACGCGCCGGCTCAATTCACATTACAGTAAAGCGAGAGGTCACGCCGCTTTCTTGTAGAGCGTCTCGCCCTTTTCCGCCATATCGCGGAAGGCTTGTGGCGGGTTGAACCGTTCACCGTATTTCTGCGCCAGGCTTTCTGCGCGCCTGACGAACGTCTCCATACCAATAGTGTCGATGTGGCTCATGGGGCCGCCAGTCCATGGCGCAAAGCCCCAGCCAAAAATCGCCCCTAAATCTGCAGATTGAGGGTCTGGCACAATGCCTTCGGCAAAGCAGTGTGCGGCTGGAACAAGCTGCCCATACAACAACCGGTCTTTCACTTCCTCGACGTCCGGCTGCTCGTCCGCCAGGGGGAAATGCTCATGAATGTCAGGCCACAGATATTTCTTGCCGCCTTCGGGATATTCATAAAAACCCCCGCCAGATTTACGGCCTTTGCGGCCAAGCCCGACGACCATTTTTTCAAGCAGTTCCTCATTCCCCGACGGCTTATAGGCGTCGCCAAGCTCTTTTTTTGTGGATTGCGTTAACATCCAACCGAGCTCAAGCGAGGTTTCATCCGTTAGCGCCAACGGCCCAACGGGCATGCCGAGCAGCTTCGCCGCATTCTCAATAAGGGCCGGTTTTACGCCCTCCTGAACCATGATCATTGCCTCACCGAGATATGGCGGCACGACACGGTTCGTGTAGAAACCACGTGTATCTTTGACAACAATCGGGGTCTTTTTAATCTTGCCGACATAATCGACCGCATAAGCGAGCGCTTTATCGCCAGACTTTTCACCTGGAATGATCTCGACCAGGGGCATTTTATCAACCGGCGAGAAGAAGTGGATACCGATAAACTGGTTCGGCCGCTCGGAGTTTTTTGCAAGACCTGTTATCGGCAGCGTCGACGTATTAGAAGCAAAAATCACGTCGTTGCCGATTACAGCCTCGGTCTTCTTAATGACATCCGCCTTAACGTCGGGGTCTTCAAAGACCGCCTCGATAATCATGTCGACGTCTTTTAAGGCGTCATAGTCTGTGGTCGGCGTAATACGGGCAAGTAACGCCTCGCCCTTCTCCTTCGTGACCTTACCGCGCGAGACGCCCTTCTGGACGATCCCTTCGCTATAGCCTTTGCCTTTTTCCGCATAAGCTTGTTCGCGGTCGAGGAGGACGACTTCCATCCCGGCTTTCGCCGTGACATAGGCGATGCCCGCGCCCATCATGCCGGCGCCGAGGACGCCCACTTTGTTGATCGTCGTCGGCGGTTCGTCTTTCGGCCGTTGCTCGCCTTTTTCGGCAGCCTGTTTATTGATGAACAGCGTCCGGATCATATTCTTGGACTGCGGGTCGGCCATCAATTTGGTGAAATACTTCGATTCAATACGAAGCGCGGTGTCCATGGGTACAATGGAGCCTTCGTAGAGACACGAAAGGATGTATTGCACCGCAGGCATGTTGTGGTTGGTTTCTTTTTGGGCGATGGCGCTCGCGCCAAGGAAAAACTGCGCAGCACGCGGATCCATCGCACCGCCGCCGCCCGGAAACTTGAAGCCTTTTTTATCCCAGGGCTGGGTAACTTTCGGGTTCGCCTTCGCCCATTCTTTAGCGCGGGCGATAAGTTCGTCCGTCGGCGCGATATCTTGGATAACGCCCTGGGCTTTGGCCGTATTGGCGTCAATTGACTTACCCTGCATCGCCATCATGGCGGCGTTTTGCAGACCTGCAAGCCGGGGCAGCCGTTGCGTGCCGCCGGCGCCGGGGAGCAATCCGACAAGCACTTCCGGCACGCCGAATTGAACCTTTGGATTGTCAGAGGCGATGCGATGATGGCACGCCAGCACCAGCTCAAGCCCGCCGCCAAGCGCCAGGCCGTCAACCGCAGCAACAACCGGCTTAGCGGTCGCTTCGCCTTTTTGAAGGGCTTTCGCCGATTGGCCGCAGGTTTCTAACTTGCGCAAGATCGCGTTCAGCGCAAACGCGCTTTCAAATGCTTCCTTTACGGAATTTGCTTTCTGCGAACCCAACATGCGCAGGTCTGCGCCCGCCAGAAAACCCGATTTTTTGCCAGACGTGATGACCGCGCCTTTGATGTCGTCATTTGATGAAAAATCATCGACGAAGGCTGAAAACTCACGCATCAGCGCTTCGTTCCAGACATTCATCGACTGGCCCGGCAAATCGATCGTGACGAGCGCAATCCCGTCGCTGTCCACATCAACCGAAAATGTTTCGTATGCCATCTATGTACCTTAAATCCTTAGACTGACTGAATTGTCGCTTAAACGCGTTCAATGATGGTCGCGGTGCCCATGCCGGCGCCGATGCAAAGCGTGATCAGGGCAGTCTCTTTGCCAGAGCGCTCCAACTCATCGACCATGGTGCCGAAAATCATCGCGCCGGTTGCCCCGAGCGGGTGGCCCATGGCGATCGCGCCGCCGTTCACGTTGATTTCGCTGTGGTCGATATCGAGCGCCTGCATGAAGCGCAGAACCACTGACGCGAAGGCTTCATTGAGTTCCCAAAGATCGATGTCGTCTTTCGTCATGCCCGCCCGGTCGAGCGCTTTCTTCGCGGCGAATTCAGGCCCGGTCAGCATGATCGTTGGCTCCGAACCAATCGAGGCCATGGAGCGGATACGCGCGCGCGGCTTCAGGCCAGCGCGCTTGCCGGCTTCCTCTGATCCAATCAGAACAGCAGCGGAACCGTCCACGATGCCCGATGAGTTACCCGCGTGGTGGACGTGGTTAATTTTCTCAACTTCCGGATATTTCTGAATTGCGACCGCATCAAAACCCGGCATCGCTTCGCCAATGGCGGCAAAGGACGGCGGCAACGCGCCCAGCGATTGCATGTCCGTATTGGCGCGAACCGTTTCGTCATGGTCGAGAACACTTTCGCCCATGACGTCCTTCACGGAAATAATCGACTTCTTAAAGCGACCTTCTTCCCACGATTTCGCAGCCCGCTTCTGGCTTTCCACGGCATAGGCGTCAACGTCGTCGCGCGACATGCCGTATTTTGTGGCGATCAAGTCCGCGGAAATGCCTTGTGGAACAAAGTAACTCTTAAATGCCTGCGCGGGGTCAGTAGCCCAGGCGCCGCCGTCTGATCCCATGGGCACGCGCGACATGCACTCGACACCACCGCCGATCGCCATGTCCGCTTCGCCAGACTTAACCTTGGCCGACGCGATGTTGATCGCTTCCAGACCAGACGCACAAAAGCGATTAACCTGAATACCAGAGGTTGTCTGCGCAAGCGTTGAGTTGAGAACCGCCGTGCGGGTTACGACCGCGCCCTGCTCGCCCACCGGCGAAACAACGCCAAAGGCGACGTCATCAACAGCGTCCTCGGCGAGATTATTGCGCTCACGCACAGCATCCAACACTTGGGTCGCCATATTCGTTGGGGTAATTTCGTGGAGCGAGCCGTCCGGCTTACCCTTGCCGCGGGGCGTACGCACCGCATCATAAACAAACGCTTCGGTCATGGGGGTCCTCCGCAAAAGCGCCTAAAAACAGAAATGCTGGCAGTTACCTAAGCGCCTTGCTTGGGGCGCGCAATGTCGCGATGCAGCGCAGGAAATCTCGGAAATAAACCCGCGAACGGGTCGCTTCATCGCGCCATTCTTGCATTGGTTTGCGGATGCTAGATTATTCTTTATCCCGCACGCTCATTCTGCGCCGTTAAGGATCTTGGATGGCGGTATTCGACGCCGATACAGCGCCGCAA
>JBCCTV010000112.1:0-9822 GCA_039197915.1 Pseudomonadota bacterium
GGCGCTGGAGGGAACGATCCTGAAGCCGAACATGATCGTACCCGGACAAAAAGACGATCCCGGGGACTGCCGCCGGCACCGTCGCTCGGAAGCAATGGACAGTTTTCTCCGCCACTTCTTCCGCGCTCGCCTGCTTATCGCATTTCTTTCCGGGTACGATCATGTTCGGCTTCAGGATCGTTCCCTCCAGCGCCACATCCTGGCTAAAGAGTTCATCATAGAGGGCGCGAAGCACATACTCGGTAACCTCGTAGCAGCGATCAATATCGTGGTCGCCGTCCATCAAAACCTCGGGCTCGACAATCGGCACAATCTGCGCCTCCTGGCAGAGCGCCGCATAGCGGGCAAGGGCGTGGGCGTTGACGGCGATACAATTCGCAGACGGCATAGTTTCGTCGCCGCCTCGACCAATATCAATGACGGCGCGCCATTTCGCGAAGCGGGCGCCGAGGTCATAATACTCCTGCAGCCTGCCGCGCAGGCCATCGAGCCCGTCGGTCACTTTTTCTCCGGGCGCGCCCGCGAGATCCTGCGCCCCTTTATCGACTTTAATGCCAGGGATTGACCCGGCGTCTTGGATCAATTTGACAAGCGGCGTGCCGTCAGCGGCGGATTGACGAATTGTTTCATCAAACAAGATCACACCGGAAATACGGTCACGCATGGCGCTTTCGGTACGGAACAGCATTTCGCGGTAGTCGCGACGGTTCTCTTCGGTGGACTGAACGTCGATCGAATCAAATCGTTTTTTGATCGTTCCCGCCGATTCATCAGCAGCAAGAATACCTTTTCCAGGGGCCACCATGGCGACGGCGATTTCGTTGAGCTGTTCAAGGTTCATAGCTAAGTCAGCCTCCAGATATTCTTAGTTTTCAAAGTGTGCTTACAGAAGCGCGCCTAAGACGCATCGAAATTTTCTAGCCTTTGCCGAAAGGCGCTCGCGACATCCCTTCAAAGGCGCGTAACGCCCGATCATGGGCGCAGCCTTGCCTTTACGCCTTCTTCCTGACCTGAGCGCCTTTGCACGACGTTGCGCACCGATTAACGCGCCGAAAGGGCGGCGACGCCCGGAAGCGTTTTGCCTTCCAGCCACTCAAGAAACGCACCGCCCGCGGTTGAGACATAAGTAAAGTCATCCGCGACGCCGGCATGGTTTAAGGCGGCGACGGTGTCGCCGCCGCCGGCGACGGCGACCAGACGGCCCGCCCGCGCCATCTTTGCAGCAAACCGCGCCGCTTCGATGGTCGCCGTGTCGAAAGGCGGCGTTTCAAAGGCGCCGAGGGGGCCGTTCCAGACGAGTGTTTTACAGCCCTCGATTTTTTCGGCGATGCGATCGACCGTCTCCGGACCGAGGTCCAGGATCATTTTTTCCGCTGAAACCGCGTCAGCCGACGTGACGGCGTTTGCGGCGCCCGCTTTGAACTCATCCGCAACCACCACATCCGACGGCAGAATAATTTCGCAGCCCGAGGTCGCCGCTTGCGCCATGATTTCGCGCGCCGTGTCAGCGAGATCCGGCTCGCATAGGGACTTGCCAACCGAAACGCCGTTCGCGAACAGAAAAGTATTCGCCATGCCGCCGCCAACAACCAAAATGTCGGCTTTCCCGACGAGATTGAGCAGGAGTTCGATCTTTGTAGAAACTTTTGCCCCACCAACCACCGCCATCATTGGGCGTTCTGGGTTCGAAAGCGCTGCCGCAAGATAGTCGAGTTCGCGGCCCATACCCGCGCCAACGCCGCTCGGTAAAAGTTGCGCAACGCCTTCGGTTGAGGCGTGCGCCCGGTGAGCGGCGGAAAACGCATCGTTGATGTAAAGGTCCGCGTGGTGAACAAGCGCGCGCGCAAAATCCAAATCGTTTTTTTCTTCTCCGGCGTGAAAGCGCGTATTTTCCAGCAGAACGACATCGCCTGGCTCTGCGGCCGCAAGCGCGACCGCCACAGGGTCGCCAATGCAATCATCGGCGAAATGCACCCGCGCCCCGAGCTTTTCGCTCAGCACCGGAACAACGGGCGCGAGCGACATTTCCGGCACGCGTGCGCCTTTGGGTCGACCGAAATGGGACAAAAGCAGGGGGACACCGCCGCCTTCGCGCACCGCATTAATAGTGTCGAGCGCACGGTCAATGCGGGTCGCATCCGTAACGGCGCCGTCGGCCATCGGCACGTTGAAATCAACGCGGACCAGAACGCGCTTACCCTGAAAATCAAAGTCTTCGAGACGTTTAATCGGAGACGCTGAGGTATTGTGAGACATGGAATTATTAGGAGACATAGAATTATTAGGAGACATTAGGCGCCTCTCGGAATGGATTGGCAAAGACCGGCGGACGCCGGATTTTTTCCTTCAGTAAGCCACGCCAGTAAACTAAGGCCATGGCGGAGGCTATACCAGTTTTGTGCCAAAGCAGGCGCAGCAAATCTCGCCCCAAACGTCCTTGGCTCTAAGTATTAACGCAGCGCCGATAGCGCGCTTCGACCTCGCCGCGCACCGTTGTTAACTCTGCGTCAACCACGCGCACGTCCATCAAATCCGTGAACTCGACCCCGTCAGCGTCGCATATCATTTCAATGCGCCAGGCGTCCGCATCGGTGGGCTCGGCATGGCCAACGCGACACAGGCCATCGGCGGAAATGAACTCCTCCGGGGTGAACGCAATCGGCGACGTCTCGTCGGCCCCTGGCGATTTTTCGCAATCGACGCCTGCGCTTGCCCAGACGCCAACATAGCCGGGCGCATCCGCGTCCTGGAATGGCTCAATCGCTTCATCAACGACCGGCGTCGGGCTTGCCTCTTGCGCGTCAGCCATGGGTTCGGCGCCCGATGTTTGGGCGACGTCAGTTTCAGCGGAACAGGCCGCAAGAGCTAAAAGCGCAAACGCCGAAGCCGTTGCTCTTGCTTTGCTACGCACATCTCGAGAGAGATCGGCGCGCCCCCAAAGGCGAAGACCCATAGGTTCCGGTGCGCCTGACCGCCAAGGCGCTTCGCCGCGCAAAACAGAAAAGCCTTTAATGATCGCCATCTCTCCCTCTTCAGGTCGAGCCTAGAGAAACTTCGCTATCTCCATCGCCGTATCGCTCATCCGCGTGGAGAAGCCCCACTCATTGTCATACCAGGATAGAACACGAACGAGCTTGCCTTCAAGGATCTGCGTTTGCTGAAGGGCAAAAGTCGAGGAATGCGGGTCGTGGTTAAAATCCATCGAGACGAGAGGTTGATCCGTATACGCTAGGACGCCCTGCATCGGGCCGTCGGCCGCGGCAGTAATTGCATTGTTTACTGTCTCAACATCCGTCTCTTTCGATGGCGTAAAGACAAGGTCAATCATTGAGACGTTGGGCGTCGGCACCCGAATTGAGGAGCCGTCGAGCTTGCCTGCGAGCGCAGGAAGCACCAACCCGACAGCCTTCGCCGCGCCCGTAGACGTCGGGATCATGGAAGACGCTGCGGCGCGCGCCCGGTAAAGGTCTTTGTGCATCGTATCGAGGGTTGGCTGATCGCCGGTATAGGCGTGCACAGTCGTCATATAGCCGCGCTCAATGCCAACCGCGTCATGCAGCGCCTTCGCAACAGGCGCTAAGCAATTAGTGGTGCACGAAGCGTTCGATACAATAATGTCGTCGCCGGTAAGGGTGTCGTGGTTGACGCCAAAAACTATCGTTTTATCGGCGCCTTTGCCAGGGGCGGAGATCAACACACGCTTCGCGCCGCCTTCAAGGTGCGACGCCGCTTTTTCGCGATCCGTAAAAATACCGGTGCATTCGAAAACGATATCAACGCCCATTTCGCCCCAGGGGAGCTTCGCCGGGTCACGCTCGGCGAAGACTTTTATCGGTCCGGCGCCAGCGTCGATGCCCTCGCTTGAGGCTGTCACTTTATTCGGGAAGCGACCGTGAATTGAATCATATTGCAACAGGTGCGCGTTTGTTTCGACCGGACCCAGATCATTAATCGCCACCACTTCAAGGTCTTTGCGCTGGTGCTCCAGCATCGACCGCAAGGTTAAACGACCGATGCGCCCAAACCCGTTAATGCCAACTTTAATCGTCATCTCATCCTCCTACACGAGCGATTTCGCGAGCGCTGAAACCGCCTCACTGGTAATGCCAAAATGTTCGTACAACGCCTCTCCAGGCGCTGATTCACCAAAGGTCGTCATGCCAACGAAGCGATCCTCTGGCCGCAAAAATAAATCCCAGCCCTGGCGCACCGCCGCCTCGATACCGATCCGGGGCGCATCGCCTAAGACGCCTTGCCGATAGTCGGGCGTTTGCTCGGCAAATAATTCAAAACACGGCGCAGAGACAACCCGGGCGCGAACGCCGTCACAGGCGAGCGCCTTTTGCGCATCAAGAGCGACGCCCATTTCCGTACCCGTTGCAATCAAGACGAGTTGCGGGTCTGGCGCATCGGCGACAATATATGCGCCGCGCGCCGAGAGATTTTCCTCATCATACTGAAGGCGCGCCGGCGTTATGCCCTGGCGCGACAGCGCGATAATGCTGGGCGTTGCGGGTGAAGAAAGCGCGAGCGCCCAGCATTCGGCAGTCTCAACTGAGTCCGCGGGTCGAAACACCTGCAAATTCGGCATAGCGCGCAGCGCCGCCAAGTGCTCGACCGGTTGGTGGGTTGGCCCATCTTCGCCGAGACCAATCGAATCATGGGTCATGACGTAGACGACGCGGACGCCCATGAGCGCGGACAAGCGGATTGAGGGGCGGCAATAATCCGTAAACGTTAGAAAGGTGCCGCCATAGGGAACCACGCCCCCATGCTGGGCCATACCGTTCATGGCGGCGGCCATGCCGTGTTCGCGCACGCCATAATGCACGTAACGGCCCGCATAATTTTGCGCGCTAAATGTCTCTAGACCCTTGGTGCGGGTGTTGTTGGAGCCTGTCAGGTCGGCAGAACCCCCAATAGTTTCCGGCACGACCTTGTTGATGAACGTGAGCGCATTCTCAGACGCTTTGCGTGTGGCGACGGCAGGCGGCTCTTTCGCTAAGTCTTGTTTGTAGGCGTTCAATGCTTCTGACAACGCTTGCGCATAATCACCGCCCATCGCCGTTTCAAAGTCAGGACGTTGAGGAGCGCCGGCAAGCCGCCCTTCCCAAGCTTCTCGCGCTTCGCGACCCCGCGCGCCCGCAGCCCGCCAGGCCGATAAGACATCTTCCGGCACTTCAAAAGGATCTTGTGTCCAACCGATTGCCGCGCGCACGCCGGCGATTTCCTCCGCACCCAACGGCGCCCCATGGGCGGCGGCGGTGCCGGCTTTGGTCGGGGCCCCGCGTCCAATCGTTGTCCGGCAGGCGATGAGGCTCGGCCGGTCGGACTTTGATGCGATTTCAAGCGCTTCGAAGATCGCGTCCGGGTCATGCCCATCGATGCGCGTTGTCGCCCAGCCGCTCGCCTCAAATCGCATGAGCTGGTCCGTGCGGTCGGCAAGCGAAACCGGCCCGTCGATTGAAATTTCATTATCGTCCCACAGGACGGTCAGCTTACGGAGGGAAAGGCGACCTGCAAGCGCAAGCGCTTCCTGGCTCAACCCTTCCATAAGGCAGCCGTCGCCGACGAGCGCATAGGTCCGGTGGTCAACAAGCGCGTCGCCAAAGCGGGCGTTCAGATGCGCCTCGGCCATCGCCATGCCGACGGACGCGGCAAAACCCTGGCCAAGCGGACCTGTGGTCGTTTCAACGGCAGGCGCGACGCCCCATTCAGGGTGTCCGGCTGTCCTGGCGCCGAGCTGGCGAAACCGCTTGATTTCGTCGATCGGCATGTCCTCATATCCGAGGAGATAGCCGAGGGCGTAAATCAGCATTGATCCGTGGCCAGCGGAGAGCACAAACCGGTCGCGATCGGCCCAGTCGGGGGCGGCCGCGTCAAACTTCAAAACGCGTGTGAACAAGGCCGTCGCCACGTCAGCCGCACCCATGGGCATACCAGGGTGGCCAGACTTCGCCGCTTCGACCGCGTCCATCGATAGGGCCCGAATGGCGTTTGCAAGCGTAATCGGCTCGGTCATAGCTATGGAGACCTCTGCTAGGAATATCTGCCAGGCAACGCCTCACACTATCTGCGATGGTCGCCGCCGGGATCGCCGCCCTGGAAACCGGGCGCGCGCGGTCGTCTTGCCCGGTGCGCCATAGCCGGTCAAGCCCGACATAAACGTCATGGGGCCCTCAGCGGAACGCCTTACACGAAAGCGGACGCAAAGCTTGTCTGAGGTAAGCTTGTACGAGCGAAGCCTCTGCTCGCTAAGCCTGGCCAACCTTTGGGCTATAGTAGGGGAAGGTGTAGTTGCGGAGCGCGTAGTGGGGGAGCGTGCACTTAGAGAGTGTGTACTGGGGGCGAGCGCTGGCGTCCGGCCGCGCAACAGTTTAGGGAAGGTAAACTTTCGCAATGGGTGAGGTTTGGGATGTCTTCGGCGTTAGAGCGATCCGTCCAAACACTAGCAGAAGCGCTCGATCGGCTAGAGGGCCGGTTGACCGACAAATTAAGCGTCGCCGCGGGCGATAACGAAGCCTTGATTGACGCACACCGGCGGGCGGCCACGGCCCGGGCGCGCCTGCAAGATGCGTCTGACGAGCTCGCTGATGTTATGCTGGAGCTGCGCACCGCCGCCGCGTCCGACGCCCAGGTGAAGGCCTAGCCGATGGCTGACGTTAGTATCAGCGTCAATGGCCGCGCCTACACTGTCACTTGCGACGATGGCCAAGAAGCCCGCCTGCAACAGCTGGGCGCCCACCTTGATGGACAAATGCGCAAGCTTGCGGGCGAAGTCGGGCAAATCGGCGACGCGCGATTGATGCTCCTTGCGGCGCTCACGCTGTGCGATGACCTCTTAGAGGCCCAGACAAAACTGGCCTCTCTTGAGGGCGCCGCTGATATCCTCGATGAAGAAACGATGGGCGGCGCCGCGCGTGTTGTTGACGCCGCCGCCAGGCGTGTGGACGCGATCGCTGAGCGGATCGAGGAAAGCAGCTGAAATCTCGAGTGGCCTTTTTTCGCTTGACATAATTTTGGCTTATGACCCGCGCTCGCTCAATCGCTTGGCGCGGTGTGCGATTGCGGAACCGTATCAGTTTTTATCTCCGAAATGACGGGGCAGCGGCCTCACCAGAGGAGCCACAAGCGTTAACGGCGACATTAAATAGGCGAAAGAAAAGCAGCTTCGACGCGCCCGATGTTCAACGCGCACCACCGCGCAAAAGGAGATGCGCAAAAGAAAAGGGCCGTCACCCTTTCGGGAACGGCCCCCAAACACTCCGGTTGGAGCGTTCGTGAATCCTTCAGCCAGTAGGCTGCAAGAACCCGCTAAGCGGGTTCTCGTCGGTCAGCGGCGCGCCAGAGGCTGCTCCGACACCACCGCATTCCCGCAAAAGCCCACCGGCCTCAAAGAATCACTCGACATCAGATCACCTCCTTTCGTTTGTTGAACACAACCAAAGAATGGCGCGCAGCGGATCGATTTTCAAGCGCCCAATGGTTAACGCCATAAAGCGCTAGTGGATCGCCGAGGATCGTTAGACTGGACCGCTAACGTCGCTGCGACGGCGTTAGCCAATCAGCGCCCATGCCAGTCCAAGACGCGGACCGGAAACTAGGCCGAAAGAATGTTACCCACCCATTGCGGCACTATTTCAGCCGCCTTGCCATAGCGACCATCGGTAAAAAGGCTTGCGTTCTCGGAGGGCTCTAAATTGAGTTCGAGTGTCGGAAGACCAAGCTGGCGGGCCGCAGATACGTATCCGGCGGCGGGATAAACGGACCCGGACGTCCCAATCGAGACAAATAACTCGGCCGATAGGAGCGCGTCTTCAATCTCATCGAGATACAACGGCATTTCGCCGAACCAAACCACATGCGGCCGCATGCCGCCGCTCCCCCCACAATTAGGACAGTGTGTTGCGACCGATAATGGCTCAAGCCAAGGCGTTACAGCCCCGCAAAGCGTACACCGCGCCTTCGCCAATTCACCGTGCATATGAACTAAATTTTTCGACCCCGCCCGCTCGTGCAAGTCGTCGACATTTTGCGTCACGAGCGTCAGGCGACCACCACGCGCGTTTAGTCCCGCCTCCAGTTCGGCGAGCGCAAAATGCGCGGCGTTCGGCGCAACATCGGCGAGGCCTGCGCGCCGGGCGTTGTAGAAGGCGTGAACTTTTTCAGGATCGGCGGCAAAACCTTCTGGCGTCGCCACTTCGTTGACGTCGACTTTTGACCAAACACCGTCTGGATCGCGAAAGGTCGACACGCCTGAGTCAGCTGAAACGCCCGCCCCGGTTAAAATAACAATTCTTGAAACGCCCATGGCGGCCAGACTAACGACCTGCACCAAAAAACGCGACGGGCAAAGACCGCACTGGCTTTTAAAGCACACCTGACCGTCGATTTGACGGCGCTGCACCCAGCCGCATACTACCGGCAGCGATGCAAAAAATTCTCATGGTGTGCCTCGGCAATATCTGCCGGTCGCCAGCCGCTGAAGCGGTGCTTCGAAAACATGCGGCGGAGCGCGGCCTGTCGGTTGCGGTCGATAGCGCTGGCACGGGCGCCTGGCATATCGGCAATGCGCCAGACGGGCGGATGATCGATGCGGCGGAACGTCGGGGATATGCGCTCTCTGATTTGCGAGCGCGTCAGGTGGATTTCGCCGATTTCTACGAGTTCGATTATTTGCTCGCGATGGATTTGAAAAACCAAAGCGACCTCCTCGCCATGGCGCCGCCGAACCGGGAATGCGACATTAGGCTGTTGCTCGACTTTTCAAATCAAGGCGAGCGTGAGGTGCCGGATCCCTATTACGGGCGGGCCGATGGGTTTTCGCATGTCCTCAATTTAATTGAAGCGGGCGTTGACGGATTTCTGACCCACCTCGAAAGCGAAGCGAAATAAAGGCCACGACGGCGGCGCTCAGCCAACAAATCGGTCTACGCGCCAGCGCCCGCGAGCGGGAATGTTTCCAAAATCTCGTAATGGGACCCGTCACCGCCTAAAAACGATTCGTAAAGATGGAACTCGCGAATGGTGAATGGTCCGCATTTAAATAATCCGTGTACCGCGCAAAACTTTTCAACGGCGTCTTGCTGCAGGCCTTCGACGTAAGCGAGCGTAACGTGCGGCGCATATTTGCGATGGGTGATCTCAACGCCCGCGCTTTTGAGCGCGCCGGTTACCTTTGATTGCAATAGGCCAAGGCCATCATTAGCGCCGACCCCCGCCCAAACCGCGCGCGGATAATCACCGCCAAACGAGCCGCACCCTTTCAACGAAATTGGGAATGCCGGAACGCTCAGCCCGGAGAGCGCAACCGCAACATCATCAGCCTGCCGACGACTGACCTCACCGATAAACTGCAACGTGAGGTGAAGTTGGTCACTATCGCGCCAGCGCGCGCCGTCTAGCCCGCTTTGGAGCTGACCCAGCGCATCCACGACAACTTCCGGCAGTGAAATCGCAACAAATAGCCTTTGCATAGATCGTTACTCGGTCTCAGCCGCCTCGGAAAATCCGGGGCGGTCAACGGGTCGCCATATCAATGTTCGCGGACAAAAAGGACCAAGGCAGCCTTTTACCTCAAGGGCGCCGTCCTCGAGCGCGTTGATCTTGACGCCATACCATTTCATCTCGCCCTCTTCGAGGGATTCATCAATCGCGTTAATTTTCCCGCCGCGATATTTTCCTTTACCGCGGTCTTCTAAATCTTTGACCATGGCAAAGCCGACAAGGGGCTCGCCGTTCGGCATGATGTCGCCGGCGCCAGGAACAGGATCCAAAATTCGCACAATAACGCCGCAGCTAAGCGAGGGGTCATCCCTGCAC
>JBCCTV010000113.1:0-9775 GCA_039197915.1 Pseudomonadota bacterium
ACGGCGATCCTGATACTAAATTCCTAGAACAGCTCTGATGGCCGATCTTTATATCCTCCGGCACGGCAATACGTTCGAGAAAGGGCAAGAACCAACCCGCGTCGGTGGCCGGACGGACATTCCTCTGACGCAAGCTGGCGAGGATCAGATTAAGCGGGTTGCAGAGCATTTCGCCAAAGACGGCGTTACCTTTGCAGGAGTGTTATCCGGGCCGTTGAAGCGCACAATGCGCAGTGCAGAAATTACGATAGAGACGCTGCAAATCGGGAATGCTCTAGAAATTCGCGAAACGCTTCGAGAAATTGATTACGGACCAGACGAAAACCAAAGTGAAAGTTTCGTTCGGGGGCGGATCGGTGAAGCCGCCCTTCAACGGTGGGACGCCGAGGCCATTCCGCCCCCAGGCTGGATCGTTGATCCGGCCGCACTTCGGAGCGTATGGCGGGCCTTGTTTGCAGAGTACGCATCGGTGGACGGTGCAATTTTATGCGTCACCAGCAACGGCGTCGCCCGCTTCGCCCTCGATGTTACGGAAGGCGGCGAAAAGCACGAACGCAAATTAAGAACAGCAGCCTACGGAATAATTGAGCTTTATGAAAGAAGCGCCAAGGTCAAGGCGTGGAACATATCCGTCGACCGATAGAACCCACTCCTTTTTTTCGCATTGCGTCGGCTCCCTACATCCAAAGCATGACGCATTAAACGTCCATCGATTTTCGAAGCGTATCAAAGGCTTTTATGGAGGCCAAAACAAGATCGAGCTGTGCAAGCGGGATCATGTTAGGCCCGTCCGACGGCGCGGTTTCCGGGTCCTGGTGCGTTTCTATAAAAACGCCGGCAATACCGACCGCCGCTGCCGCGCGTGCAAGCAAAGGCGCAAAGTCCCTCTGCCCACCGGAGGCCGCCCCCTTCCCGCCCGGTTGCTGCACAGAGTGGGTTGCGTCAAAAATCACCGGCGCACCGGTCGCCGCTAGTTCCGGCAGTCCACGAAAGTCAGTCACCAACGTATTATATCCGAAGCTCGCGCCACGCTCTGTCACCAAGATGTCCCGCGCCCCAAAGCTGAGCAGCTTACCGACAACGTGTTTCATGTCCCAGGGCGCGAGGAACTGTCCCTTTTTCACATTGACCGCTTTGCCGGTTGCCGCCGCGGCTTCTAAAAGATCCGTTTGCCGACAAAGAAACGCCGGAATTTGCAGGATATCGACATGCGGCGCCACTTGCGCGCATTGTTCCGGGGAGTGAACATCGGTCAGTACGGGCAGACCAATATCCTCGCGAATTTCGTCAAAAACGGGGGCGGCCATTTTTATCCCCGCACCCCGGAAGCTCGTCGCACTGGTCCGATTAGCCTTATCGAAGGAGGTTTTATAGACGACGCCAACGCCAAGTTTTGCCGATAGCCCTTTTATGGCGTTGGCCATTTCCAGCGCATGCTGGCGGGTCTCAAACGCACAAGGTCCCAGGATATAGGCGGCTGGCGCCGTGTTCGAGAAGACCGCGTTTTGGCCCCCGGGCGCAGAAACGATCACCTCGGAGTTTGGTGTCTCAGCGTTTGATTTCGAGTCTGGCATGGACGGTCAACATTACTCTAAATCTACGGCGGCGCGACTGCCGACGCCAAGGAATACGGGCTGAAATAAGGGCCTGCCCTATAAGGCCGCAACTTAGCGGACAATTTCCGTTATAAAGTGCGCCATCAACGGGGGACAGAGCAATAAGCGATTTTGAAAGTACAGTTCTCAAATGACCAACCTCGACTGTCGATGATGGCCAAGCGTATTGTTGTGTCCGGAGATACTGCTCGCGTTAAAACGGCGTCGAGAACTCGGAGAATTGGGGCGCCATTCCATCCTTATCTGATACGGTCGCTTGATCGGGGCCAACCGGCCAATCGATGTCAAGGCCCGGCGAGGCCCAATGGACCGCGCCATCGGCTTCGGCATCATAGTAGTCGGTCACTTTATACGTGACGATCGTGTTGGGCTCTAACGTCATGAACCCGTGGAGGAAACCCTTCGGAGCGAGGAGCTGAACGCCATTTTTAGCAGACAGCGTTGCGCCGACTGAGCGGCCGTAAGTTGGCGATCCGCGGCGAACATCCACTACGACATCATAGGCACTGCCTGACACAACCCGCACGAGCTTGTCTTGGGCGAATGGCGGCGCTTGGTAATGCAGTCCGCGTACAGTATATTTCTCGGTTGAGAGACTCTCATTGTCTTGGACAAAGTCAAAACCAGTTAGGTGCGTTTCAAATTTTTTCTTCGTATAGGTCTCAACGAAATACCCACGCGCATCGGCGAAACGCCGCGGCGTAAAAAGCCAGACACCGTCAATCTTTAGTTCCTGTGCGTCCATATCCCGCCTTTTTAGAAAACTCGTTCGTCGATGATCCGACGCAAGTAAGCGCCGTACCCGCTCTTTAAGAGGGGTTCCGCTAAGCGGTTGACTTGATCAGCTTTAATAAAGCCTTTGCGGTAGGCGACTTCTTCAACGCAGCCGATTTTTAACCCCTGGCGTTCTTCAACCGTCTGGACGAATTGCGCCGCTTGCAGGAGCGAAGCGTAAGTACCGGTATCAAGCCATGCATACCCCCTGCCTAGCAGTTCGACATTTAGTTTGCCGTCCAGAAGGTACATTTCGTTCAGAGTCGTGATTTCCAATTCGCCGCGCTCAGATGGTTGAACTTTGTGCGCACGCTCCACCACCGTGTCATCGTAAAAATAAAGCCCGGTCACCGCATAGTTTGATTTCGGGTTTGCAGGCTTTTCCTCAATCGACAGGGCTGTACCTTCCACGTCAAAATCAACGACGCCGTAGCGTTCCGGATCATTTACATGGCTTGCGAAAACAGAGGCGCCGCTCTCGAGTGCGGCTGCTCGTTCCAATTGCTGGGCTAAACCGTGCCCGTAGAAAATATTGTCGCCGAGGACCAGCGCACATTTTTCGCCGGCGATAAACTCCTCTCCAATCAGGAACGCTTGCGCGAGCCCTTCAGGTTTTGGCTGAGCCGCATATTGAAGCGCAATGCCCCATTGCGACCCATCCCCGAGGAGATCCTCGAATATACTTTGGTCCCCGAGCGTTGTAATGATCAAGATCTCTCGTATGCCAGCGAGCATTAAGGTCGTGAGCGGATAATAAATCATCGGCTTGTCGTAAACCGGCAAGAGCTGCTTACAGGCTGCACGTGTGATGGGGTAAAGCCGCGTGCCAGAGCCTCCGGCGAGGATGATACCCTTCATATTCGTCTCCATGCCCACAGAAGTCGCTTAGGCTCGTCTACTTTTTGGCGCCCAGGCCAATGCGGTCGCCGGAAAAGCCCCGTTCACGGACTGCCTCCCACCACCAGGCATTCGCCAGATACCATTCGACCGTTTGCTTCATTCCTTGTTCGACGGTGACGGACGGGCGCCAATTAAGGTCTCGCATGATCTTGCTCGCATCGATGGCGTAACGCATGTCGTGGCCCGGCCGATCAGTAACAAACTTAATCAGGTCTTCGTGCGCACCGTCCCGGGGGGCGACCTCGTCCATGATCTGACAAATCATGCGCACAAGGTCGATATTCGTGCGTTCATTGTCGCCGCCGACATTATAGGTTTCACCGAGCGCGCCCTTAGTAAGGATCAACAACAAAGCGTCAGCGTGATCGTCAACAAAAAGCCAGTCGCGAATGTTTTCACCGGTTCCATAAACGGGGATCTCTTTCCCTGCGAGGGCTGACAATATGACAACGGGTATCAGCTTTTCCGGATGCTGAAAGGGGCCGTAATTGTTCGAGCAATTGCTCGTGACAACTGGCAAGCTGAATGTTTCGCCCCATGCGCGCACCAAAAAGTCTGAACCCGCCTTTGATGCTGAGTATGGCGAGTTCGGCTGGTAAGGCGTCTCTTCCGTAAAGAGACCTTCGGGCCCGAGGCTGCCGTAAACTTCGTCTGTAGAGACATGATGGAAACGGAAAGTCTCTTTTTGCGATCCGCTCAGGGTTTCGAAATATGCGCGAGCAGCTTGAAGCAGCTGAAATGTGCCAATGAGATTGGTTTCAATAAACGTCCCCGGCCCGTCTATCGACCGGTCAACATGGGATTCCGCCGCCAAATGCATGATCGCGTCCGGGCGATGTTTTGCGAACGCGTCGGCCACAGCGTCCGCGTCACAAATATCTCCTTGCACAAACGAATAGCCCGCGTTGTCTTCGCATGACTTGAGATTGTCCAAATTGGCGGCATAGGTCAGCTTGTCAAAGTTAACGACCTCATAGCCACGCGCCAATGCGAGCCGAATGACCGCCGAGCCAATGAAACCCGCGCCTCCGGTGACAAGTACTTTCATTGGCTATTCTTTCCCAAAATATGTCTCGGCTTACCCATGGAGAACTCCCAACTTCCACTCGCACATCGATCAGGCGCTCGCCCAGTCCCAAAAACCGGCCGATGTAAGCAGCCTGCGGCCACGGCCAAAGTGATTTAATCGACGTCGTTTAAGAGCCCAATTTCCTGTGGCAATTATTGATTGCTGGCTACCATACACAGAATAACTATTGATAAAGACCTTGAGATTTTTGGATGGCGGACGCGCTGCGCAAGCGCCCGTATCAGCGCCACCATAATCACCGTTCACATTAGCAGGCGCATATAAAAAAACCCGGCGCGGAGGATCAGCGCCGGGTTCATTTTTAGAGCGTTACGACGCCTCTGTCGGGCGACTTAGCTCAAATCGAAACGGTCGTTCTTCATAACTTTCGACCAGGCCGCCACGAAGTCTTTAACGAAAACCTCGAGCGATCCTTCATAGGCGTAGGCTTCAGCGATCGCGCGAAGTTCGGAATTGGAGCCAAATATCAAGTCTGCTTCCGTCGCCGTCCACTTCAAGTCGCCGGACTGTCGATCGCGTCCTTCGTAAACGCCGTCAGCCGACGCGCTTTTGGACCACTTGGTTTCCATGCCGAGAAGGTTGACCAGGAAGTCATTGCTGAGAACGCCAGGCCGGTCCGTGAAAACGCCGTGCTTTGCGCCGCCAGCATTGGCGTCCAAGGCGCGCATGCCCGCAACCAAGACCGTCATTTCAGGCGCATCGAGCCCTAAGAGGTCGGCCTTATCCACTAGCAACGTTGCCGGCGATCGCGGATCGGCGCCGTCAAAGTAGTTCCGGAAGCCGTCGGCTTTCGGCTCAAGGACGTTAAATGACGCCACATCGGTTTGCTCAGACGAAGCGTCCATCCGACCGGGCGTGAACGGCACGCTGATCGTTACGCCAGCAGCGCTCGCGGCTTTCTCGATCGCGGCCGCACCTGCGAGAACGATCAAATCCGCCATCGAAACGCTCTTATCACCAGCGCTCCCGTCGAAAGCTGCTTTGACCTCGCTTAGCTTGGAGAGAACTTTGTCGAGCTGTGCGGGATCATTGACGCTCCAGTCTTTCTGGGGCGCGAGCCTGATCCGGGCGCCATTGGCGCCGCCGCGCATATCCGTGTCGCGGAATGTCGACGCGGACGCCCATGCGGTTTCACCGAGCTCGGACACCGTGAGACCCGACGCGAGGATCTGCTCTTTCAGCGCCTTCATGTCGTCGTTGCTGATAAGCGGGTGGTCGACAGCAGGAATTGGGTCCTGCCAGATCAACGCCTCCGCCGGAACGTCCGAACCGAGGTATCGCTCGCGTGGCCCCATATCCCGGTGGGTCAGCTTAAACCACGCCCGCGCGAAGGCATCCTCAAACTGGGAGGGATCTTTGCGGAAGCGTTCGGAAATCTCCCGGTAGCTCGGATCAAACTTCAGCGACAGGTCCGTCGTGAACATTATCGGCGCATGCATTTTCGATGAATCGTGCGCATCCGGAACAAATTTCGCCTCCTCGGCGTTTGCGGGTATCCACTGGGTCGCGCCTGCGGGGCTCTTTGTTTGAACCCATTCGAACGCAAACAGATTATCCAGATATTGGGTGCTCCAGGCGGTTGGGCTCGCCGTCCACGCACCTTCGAGGCCGCTGGTAATGGTATCGCCGCCCTTGCCCGAGCCGCAATTATTTTTCCAGCCAAGTCCCTGGTTTTCGATCCCGGTGCCCGCGGGTTCCGGCTCCAAACACTCATCAGGTTTCGCAGCGCCGTGCGCCTTACCAAAGGTGTGGCCGCCAGCGATGAGGGCGACTGTTTCCTCGTCGTTCATCGCCATACGTCCAAAGGTTTCGCGAATGTCTTGGGCCGCGGCAATCGGATCAGGATTGCCGTTCGGGCCTTCTGGATTGACGTAGATTAGACCCATCTGAACCGCAGCGAGCGGCCGTTGAAGCTTGCGGTCGCCGCTGTAACGCGCGTCGGCCAGGAATTCTTCTTCCGGACCCCAATAAACCAAGTCCGGCTCCCAAGCATCAACGCGCCCGCCGGCGAAGCCGAAGGTTTTAAAGCCCATGGACTCCATGGCGACGTTGCCCGTCAAAACCATTAAATCAGCCCACGAAATACTACGGCCATATTTTTGCTTAATCGGCCACAGAAGCCGCATGGCTTTGTCTAGGTTTGTGTTGTCTGGCCAGCTATTTAAGGGCTCAAAACGCTGTTGTCCTGCCCCGGCGCCGCCACGGCCATCAGCCGTTCGATAGGTTCCAGCGCTGTGCCAGGCCATGCGAATAAAGAATGGACCGTAATGCCCGTAATCAGCCGGCCACCAATCCTGCGATTGGGTCATGACGGCTTCAATATCTTTTTTGACAGCGTCTAAATCGAGGGCTTCAAACGCTTCCGCATAGTCAAAACCATCACCCATCGGATCATGGCTTATCGCGTTTTGGCGTAGGACCGTGAGATCAAGTTGCTCCGGCCACCAATCTCTTTTGGTTTTAGCCTCACCAGGTCCCCTGGCGCTCGCCTCATAAGCTGCGGCCATTTCAGCACTCGGCGATGCGGCTTCGGTTACCGATGCTTCCGCAACGCTTGCCGCTTCGGCGCTTCCCGCAGTCGGCTGCTGCGAACAGCCAGCGCCGACAAGGGCCGCTAAAGCAACCGTTCCCAAAAACCGCTTCTTAATTTTCAAACCCATCGATATTCTCCAAAAGCTAACGGAATGGTTCAAACAGAATCTTCGCTCTGCGAGTGCGTTTCAAAACAACACGTACTCCGAAACTTTTCCCCAGGTGAGAAAAGGCGTCCGGTTATGTCGTACCGCCGCCCGGCTCTAAGACTGTCGAACGGCGACAGTTTCGGGAGTAACGCAGATGCGTTTCTTTGTGAAATTGAATATCTGCATACCGCGTATCAAAAAATCGAATTTAGGGTTTTCTACCCACGGCGCTACTTGGTTTTGCCCGCCTGCGCCGGCCTGGTTTACCAATTGTAAACAAAGTCTTTTCCCACACTTCTCGGGGCGTTGCGCAGCAACGGCCTCGAAAGGATGAGTGCCGCAAGCACTTTGCAAGCCCGATGATTTCCGCAAAATGTTGCAGCGCAAAGCTGCTAGTAACAATACCGTGACATCTCCGGCCAAACGGAAACTCGCAGGGGCAGCGGACCCAAAATTTTTTCAATGCGAATTTTCTTATGGGCGCGAAACGCGTTCGCGGGTGCAGCCTGTCACAGGAAAACCATTGCCGGCTTTACGTAAGGCAAGCCGCACGGCTAATACTGATCAAATGAACGAGCACTCTCGCATACGCATCTTTTTTTGGAAGCGAAAGTGTGGGCTTTTTCGCGACGATATCATTGTTTAAGTTCGCTCAATGGAAGAAGCCGAACCAAAAACACCAAGGCAATCAGTACGCAAACGGGCGAACGAAATCAAAGAATTTCGGTGCAAAAACCTGATCGCCGTTTTAGAAAATCCGAATAATATCAAAAATATTGGGATGGTAATCCGTAACGTGAACGCTTTAGGCGTTGAAAAAGTCTATATTGTCGATCCTCGGAAAGCCTTGCCAGATGACTGGCAAGATATGCGGGAACGCCGTTCCCTTTCAAAAACGTCCGTATCAGCAGTTAAATGGACGTTTGTAAGACGTTTCGATAATACTGAGGCGTGTCTCAGTCAGCTAAAGAAAAATAATTATGTTTCGATTGTCACGTCCCCTCACATAAAAGGCAAAAAGAATATCTACCTCCATGAAGGTGACTATACTGAGCATACAAAACTAGCGGTGTGGTTCGGTAATGAAAAACGAGGCATTAGTCCGATGGCGGCAGACGCAAGCGACCTATGCGTTGCGATCCCGATGTTTGGAATGATTGAAAGTCTTAATCTCGGAACAAGTTCCGGCATCGTACTTTACGAAATAACAAAACAACGCCGAGAATACCAAAGCAAATTCAAAAGACGTCGCCAAAGAGGCAAGCGACCGAAACCTCTGCCAGTCGTAATTCCTCGCAACGAGTGATCCTGATAATTTGGGCATGTGTGTCAGACATCCATAGTCAAATCAGCATTCTCGCTGCGAGCAGCAGCGTATGAGAAAGTACTGCGGTAAGGAGTGTCGCTAAATGCTGTAGTCGCCTGAGGCGCCGCCAGACTTATTGGTCAACCGAATGCCGTCGATCACCATTGATTTGTCTACGGCCTTTGTCATGTCATAAATAGTCAGGCAGGCGACTGATACGGCTGTGAGCGCTTCCATCTCCACGCCGGTTTTTCCGGTCGTCTTAATCTCAGCGACAACACGAAAAGCCCTATCCTGTTCAACGGCCTCAACGTGAACGCGCGCGCCCGACAATGGCAGCAAATGGCAAAGCGGTATCACATCAGAGGTCCGCTTCGCGCCCATAATTCCAGCGAGTTCTGCAAGGCGGGCGACGTCGCCTTTTTTCGTTTTTCCGTCGCGAACAGTTTTAAAGGTATCTTCTGAAAACCTTATCCAGCCTTCGGCAACGGCAATTCGGGTTGTTTCAGGCTTTTCTGAAACGTCAACCATACGAGCGCGCCCGCTTTCGTCAAAATGGGTCAGCGGTTTGTCGGTCTCTTTCGTCATGTCTCTTGGCTCAGTCCTTCGATAGAGCATCGGGGAATTAGTTTGAGTCGACCCGATGCTCTTGATTCTTTGTTTTGAGCGCCAGAGACTATCTTAGCATGATCCAATGTGATCGCTCGGCGCTCTAGCGGGCGTCAGCTTAATGACGAACACCGGCTTCCGCAAAGGACCGGATGCGAACACGTGGCTCCGCATGAAATTGCTTTTGACGCCAGCAAGGCCATTCATTTGGTGAAATGCTCTCGGGCATTGGCGAAAAGCTCCGCATAAATGCTATAGACACCCCATGGCGCATCTCCCGACGCTTGCAAAGGACTATCGGGCCGAAGTCGCACAACAATTAGCCCGGTGCGGTAATGTCCGTAGTCCTAGTATGTCTTTTTCTCCTGACCGCAACGCTCTATGCAAGCGTTGGGTTTGGCGGGGGGTCAACCTATGCGGCCATCCTATCCTTGGCGGGCATAGACTACCGGCTGGTCCCAATCACGGCGCTAATTTTTAACATCACCGTCGTCCTTGGTGCTGCCATACGCCATCACCTCGCAAACTTGACGCCAATCCGCCGTATGCTGCCGTTTCTCATAGCTTCTGTTCCGGCGGCGTATGTCGGTGGACGCCTCCCAATTTCTGAGATTGTATTTACGGGCGTTCTGGGCGCCGCGCTGATTGTTAGCGGGCTGAACCTTTTGGCGCGCAACAACGAAGGTGATGGCGCCAAGACGATGCGCCCCCGGTTGGCTCATCTTTCCTTGCTAATTGGGTCTGGGATCGGATTTATCGCCGGACTGACGGGTATCGGCGGCGGGATCTTCCTAGCCCC
>JBCCTV010000114.1:0-9699 GCA_039197915.1 Pseudomonadota bacterium
GACTTCGCCAACCCGTCCGCTGACAACAATGGTATCGACAGCGATTTCGAAGACGATTTAAACGATGGCGCCGAAGGCGGTTTTGACGCCAGTTTTGACGACGCCGCCTTCGATGATGACGCCTTCAATGCGGCGTCGTTTGATGACCACGAAGAAGACGGTCCATCCGCTGCGGCAGATGCGGATGCGGCGTATGACGAAAACGCTCCCGATGCAGACTTTGGCGAAGTCCCAGGAGCACAGGCGCCAGAGGACGTCAATACGAGCGCAGCTCAAACAGACGACGATATCGACGCTTACGAGCAGAGCTTTGATGGGGCCGCGGCGCGCACGGCGGACGAAACAGATGAGCTGCTTTCTCAAGTGCGCGAGGCCTTCAATGACGACTTTGACGGCGAGCAAGCGGATGATCCCGCGCCCAAGGGGTCTAACGACGAGGGTTTGAGCGCGGTGCTCGCCGAGCTCGAAGGGATGCACGCCGGCGCCAGAGAAGACACGACAACACAAAGCGCACCCGCTGCAGACGGCGCAGACGCTTTGGCGGCGGACAATGCTGAGCGCGCGCTCAATTCGGAGCCGGAAAACACACAAACGGCCGAAGACGAGACCGACGCCGCCCCGGCAAAGCGGCGCTTGACGCCAAAACAACGCGCTGTCTTAGCGGCTCGTATCCGTCGCAAGAGACTTGCGGCTCAAGAGGCGGCGACGGCGTCAGTTGCGGAAGAAGCGAAAGCCGACGACCTCGACGATCCGGAGACGGATACAAATATTGACGCGGACGCCTCCGATGAAACGCCGCGATCGCTCTTCAAACGACTGGCTTCCGCTTTGCCCATTATTGGCAAAAAGTCGGGCGATGCCGCCGAGGAAGAGACATCAGTCGACGACGGTGAGGAGGAGCTTACCGACGCAAAGATCGCGGCAAAGCCTGAAGAGAAACCTGTCGTCAGCAAACTGAGTAAAAATGCTGAGTTCATAGATGATGACGATGTTGAAGACGATCCAGATTACACGAACGATCTGACGGACTTTGACGACCTCGACGATGAAGAACGCCGCGGCGGCGTCGGCCGTAGCGCAGCGCTTGCGATGGGTGTCGCGGTGATGGCGCTGCTCGGAGGCGGCTATTACATGTTGACACGCCCTGCAGCGCCTCCGGCGCCGGTTGCAAGCCAAGAAGGCCAAGCGATGGCGGATGCGTCAGCGGCTTTCGAGCCAGAGCCGGAGACGACCGGTGAGCCGGCCATTCAACCGCGCGACCTGTACATTGACGCGGTCCAAGCGCTTCAAGCGGCGACCACGCCGGAAGCGGAAACAGCGGCGATCGAAACCTTGAAACAGTCGGCGGCGCTTGGGCACCCCCCTGCCCAGCTGCAGTTAGGCGAGCTTTATAAAACCGGCCAAGGCGTGCCTGCCGACGTGGATGAGGCCCGTTTGTGGTACGAGCGCGCTGCAAATGGCGGAAACATCTTGGCGATGCATCGCGTCGGCATCATGAATGCAAAGGGCGAAGGCAGCGAGCCAAATGTTCCGGCTGCGATCGAATGGTTTGAGAAAGCAGCCAACCACGCGCTGATTGACGCGCAGTATAATCTTGGCGCTATCTATCATCCAAGTACGGAAGATGACGGCGCAGGCGTTCAGAACGCGGCGCAAGCTTATTATTGGTACTCGCTTGCCGGTAAAAATGGCGACGCACAAGCAAGCGAACTGGCCGAAGCGATGGCCGGTCTGATCGACGCGGACATGCGCGCTGAACTTGATCGGTCCATCAGCGACTGGACGCCGGCGCCGGCAAATCCGGTCGCGAACGAGATCATTCCCGCGAGCTAAAGAGGCCCCACGCAACGCAGTCTTTGCGAGATGCAAAATCAAAGGATCAACGGCGCATCAAACTGATGCGCCGTTTTCGTTTCTACGGAATGACAGTGAGGCCAGCGCGCTCAAGACCGTCATCCAAAAGCGCGTCCGACGGCGCATAGCGCGGGCCGAGTTCAAACTGCAAGACGGCGCGCGCTAAAGGGAGCGCCACCGAGCGACGAATGCGCCCCTCGCCGTCAAAGAGCTGAATGTCATCTTCAAACCCGACGCCAAGGCTTTCCGCAACCCGCTTCGCATAAGCAATCGTGGGGTTTTCGCCATTGGGGCATTCCCCTGTGACTGGGTCACGCGGCACCGACCCGATACAGTCAGTGCTCGGCGCATATCGGTTGAAAATCTCTTTCGTCGATCGCAGGTTGTGGCGCACACGGTAATTCCGCATGAGCCGAAAAAAGGCGCGCGCGCCAAAAGCTGCCTCGCTAAATATCGCGTGATTGCGCTCGTCCGTCCCAATCTCGCCGTTCCATCCGGCGCTTTTGATACACCAATAATTATTGTAGCGAATACAGAGCATATTGCGCGCCTCTAGCTGAGGCTTGGTAAACCATGCCGGCTCAGACTCGCCGTCAGCCACCCGAAACAGGCCGTCTTTGATGCCGGCGCGTGCATTCATAAGGGGCAAGGCGGACTGCCCCCAGGCGTTGCGATAAATCTCACCCGCAAACATGTCCCAGCGCTGATCGTCACCGGGCGCCGCATCCGGCGCATAGACCTGGTACTGCTCGCGGGTTGTCGACATGATCCGCGCATAGCGAAAAACCCGCTCGACGGACGCTTCCGGGTCGACGCTGATCGCTTTCTCGTTTTCTGTTAACGGCCGGACAAGCCGGTGACCGAGCCCCGCCAAGCGAACCGTCACGCCATTGCGAAATGCATAGGTCTCAAACGCACCATCGCCTGGGATAATGTCCTCATAAACAATTCCCGCGACTGGAAACTGCCCACCGGACGCCTTCAAGGTTGCATTGAAGACGCGCTCACGGCACTCCGCAGACGGATCGAGGATGGCCTCACAGGCCGAGAAAACCCACCGCGCCAATTGCACCGCATCGGGATTAAGCATGATCACACGCGCGTCGCGCGTTGTTTCGTCGGCGTTTTTCACGGAATACGCGCAATCGATGAGCGGCAAGCCCTCCCACCCGGGGAACGCACCGTCAGTGCACTGTCCCTCCATATACCGCGCGTCTTGAAGTCGGGGCGCGATCTCTTCAGCGAATTGCGTAATCTCAGGCGAGAGGATCGGCTCAGAAGACAGCTCGGCATCACCTCCGATAGCAGCGGCGCCTGACATTTCTGGCGCATCCGCCCTTGCAGCATCGTCTCTTTCGGACCCATCGTTTGTCGCTGAGACAGTGTCTGCAGGCGAGGCGCCTGGGGTCTCGCCGGGCGTCGCACAGGCCGTCAGTAACAGCAACGCAGCGCCCATCGTGTTGATTTTGTTCTTCGCGCCCATGCCTCTCCCCATTTGTTCCTCGAGAAAACAAGATTTTTTCAGTAGCAAGGGTAACGAAAAATCGCTGGGGAGGATATCGCAGGCGTCAGGCATGGCTACCCCAGCCATAAGGCTGAAACAGCGCCCAAAATGGCCCCAAACGCCGCGCCTCGCGAAACGATCCTGAAATAGGTATAGTGTACCGTCGACGCGATACCTGCGTGTTTGGGAGCGGACTTAGAAGGGGACCATGCAAAATCCGTCATACAAATCCCGCCAGCAAGAGCTAACCGAGCTTGGTTTGGCTGGACTCGCGCCTTTTTGGGTTGCCGCTATCGGCGTCTGGGTAGTCCCCGTTCTTACCAATTCCACGTCGTTTGCGTTGACGCTTCATTCGATGGCGCTCGCCTACGGGGCGATCATTGCGTCTTATATGGCTGGCATGGGGGCCGGCGGACTGGTCGCTGGCGCACGCCAAAGCGGCGAGCCGCTGCTCCCCGGCATGGTCGCAACGTTGGTTGCTTGGCTGGCCGCCTGGACAAACTTACCCTTCACGCTTTCTTTGGCGGCCTCCTGGCGACACGCGTTAATTTTGATGGTTCTTGGGTACTTATTGTTGCGGGACTTGCGCGCCGTCGCGACCGGCGTCGCGCCAACCTGGTACGGCCCCCTCCGGATGCGGCTGACATTTTGGGCGAGCTTAGCAATTATTTTGATCATCTCCCGTCTGATGCTTTGGGGCTATTACTAGGTCCGCCACGCGGCTTGTCCGCCCTTATTTCGACTGGGCGGCGGCCCGCTGCACATTTCCCCTTAATCGACCCATTGACGCTTGCAGCAGCGAGAACGTCGCCCTAGGCGTCACCGATGTATACCGCCGCCTTAGATGCGCTTCAGTTCGAGCTCGACCCGCGCGCGCAGCTCGGCCTTGCGGCCGCTCTCTTCACGATCATGCTTTCCGTCGCCCTCGGCTTGCGGGTCCAAGACTTTAAACGCGTAGCATCGCGGCCCCTGGTTTATGGGGCCGGCGTCGCATCCCAGGTCATCGGACTACCGCTCCTCACCGTCGCGCTTTTGTTCCTTTTAGACCCGCCAGCCAGCGTCGCCCTTGGGATGATCGTTGTCGCAGCGTGCCCCGGCGGAAATGTTTCAAACCTGATGACCCACGCTGCGCGGGGAGACGCAGCCCTTTCAGTGTCCCTGACGGCGACGTCGAGCGCGTTCGCCGCCATGTTCACGCCAACGTCAATTCTGTTGTGGTCGCGCACTTACCCACCGACCGCGGACCTGTTGCGCTCGATAGACTTTGATCCGGTCGCGTTTTTGGCTCAAACAACCGCACTCCTCGCCCTGCCCCTGGCGATCGGCATGACGCTGGCGACAAAAAAGCCGACGGTCGCAGGGCAGCTTCGCCCGATCGCGGGCTGGGCCGGCGCTCTCGCTCTTTTAGCGATCGTCGTCATCGGCGTTATCCAGTTCGCCCCACAACTAATATCGACGCCTGGGGCTATGGCCGCCATATCCGGCCCCGTTTTGATCCACAACGCCGCCGCTTTTACCCTTGGGTATGGGGTCGCGCGGCTTATCCGGGCGGATAAGTCAGTGCGCCGCACCTTCACGTTCGAGATCGGCCTACAAAACTCCGGTTTGGCGCTCGTTATCTTGGTCGCCCAATTGAACGGGCTTGGCGGGGCTGCGGCGGTGGCGGCTGCCTGGGGCGTTTGGCACTTGATCAGCGGCGGCGTTATGATTGTCGCCTTCCGACTGAGCGATAAAAGAAAACGCCCTCAACGGGTGACAATGCTGGGGAAAGACTGACGTGAGCTTCGATCTGAAGATTACAGACGCAACGATCATTGACGGGAATGGCGGTGCGCCCTTTCAAGCCGCGATCGGCGTGCGTAGCGGACGGATTTCCGAAATTGGTCCGTGCCAGGCGCAGGCGGATCGCACGGTGAGCGCCGAAGGCGCCATCGTGACACCGGGCTTCATTGATTTGCACACCCACTATGACGGCCAAGTCACCTGGGACGAAGAGTTGAAACCGTCCGTTAACATGGGCGTAACAACGGCGCTTATGGGAAATTGCGGCGTCGGTTTCGCGCCCGTTCGGCGCGGCGATGAAGACCGCCTTATCCGCCTTATGGAAGGTGTCGAAGATATTCCGGGCACCGCCCTCCATGAGGGGCTTACATGGAATTGGGAGAGTTTCTCGGAATATATGGACGAAATCGACCGTATACCCCATACGATCGACTTTGGCGTGATGGCGGTCCATGACCCCTTGCGGGTCTACGCCATGGGAGAGCGCGCCGTCGCCAACGAAAAAGCAACCGATGACGACTTAAAGCTCATGCAAGCTGCGCTTCGCGACGCGCTCGACGCCGGCGCTGCGGGTTTTTCCATCGGGCGGACGGATGTTCACCGAACCGCCGATGGTGAGTGGACGCCGTCGAGCGAAGCCGACGCAGAGGAGCTGGTCGCTCTCGCGTCAATGCTTAGAGGCAGAGACCGCGGCGTTCTCCAGGGCGTGAATGATTTCAATTTGGAGCGTGACGGTGATCAGTTCGCCGACGAATTTGCGCTCGTTGAAGCGTTTGCCCGGGCTGGCGGACGGCCCACCTCATTTTCGCTAATGCAACGCGACTTCGCCCCGGATCAATGGCGTCGCATATTGGCGGAGACTGAGCGGCTAACGGCCGACGGCGTTGATTTCCATGTTCAGGTTGCACCGAGGGCGATTGGTGTTTTTAACGGGCTCAATTGCACTTTTCATCCGATAATGGCGCAACCAAGCTATCAAAAAATTGCGCACCTTCCCTTAAGCGACCGCGTCGCGGCCATGGAAGATCCAGACTTTAAAGCACGCTGTCTGTCGGAAAAACCCGTCAAACTTGCCGGTGACGGATCATCAGTACCACCCATGGTAGACGCTTTTATCGCCGGCATTGGCCTCGTCGCGAATAAACTCTTTCGGCTTGGCGATCCTCCCGACTATGAGCAATCGCAAGACCAATCGCTCGGCGCTGAGGCGCGCCGCGACGGCGTCAGCGTGATGGAAAAACTCTACGACACTTGCCTCGAGCGTGACGGAAAACAGCTGCTTTATTTTCCGATTTATAACTATACGGACTTTTCATATGAAAACGTCCGAACGATGCTCAACCACCCCCGAGCGCTCCTCGGCCTCTCGGATGGCGGCGCCCATGTGGGAACAATTTGCGACGCGAGCTTTCCCGCCTACTTGTTGAGCCACTGGACACGGGATCGCGCCGAAGGCCAGTTGGACCTCGCCCGCGCGGTGCAGATGCTAACGGCCGACCCCGCCGATTACCTCGGACTCAGCGATCGCGGACGGCTCCGCGTCGGCGCCCGCGCGGACATCAACATCATCGACATGGAAACGCTTTCCTTGGGCGCGCCAGAAATGGTGCAAGATCTGCCGGCTGGCGGGCAGCGACTTTTGCAGCCAGCCCATGGGTTTCGAGCCACATTTGTCGGCGGGCGCGCCGTTATTTTAGATGATCAAGTTACGGACGAGCGCCCGGGCCGTCTCGTTCGCTTCAATTAGTGGGCACCGTAATGCGACGCTACGCTCCCTTTGTTTTCCTCGTCTTCACCGTCGTCGGCGCGCTTGTTCCGTTATTAGTCTTCGCCCCATGGATATTTGAGCGAGGGCCAGATCTTGACCGTTTCATTCGGGACGTCACCGAAAACAGGGCGGCAGCCTTTGTTTTCTCCGACTATATCATCAGCGCTGTCGTGTTGACCTTCGCATCGCTGGTCTATTTGCAGCGCATCCAAGCTCTTATCGTCTTTATTGCGACGATATCGGTTGGCGTTTCGTTCGGGCTGCCGCTTTTCTTCCTCTTTCAGATATTAAGGCGCAGACCACTCCTGCGCCGGGCAGATATTAAGGCGCAGACCACTCCTGCGTCGGGACGGATAGATGTTTGACTTTAAAACCGTCCCCCATTTGATTTTCGAAACGGGCGCGGCGGCGAAACTCGCAGATTACGCATCGCCGCGTATGAAGCGCCCCATGCTGACAACGGATAAAGGCGTTGTCGACGCCGGCCTGATTGACCCAACGCTCGAGAGCCTAAAAGCAGCAGGCATGGAGGTCCTGTTTTATGATCAAGTCGAAGCCGATCCTCCGGCGCGCACCATTAAAGAGGCGGTTGCCGCCGCTCGCGACCACGGCGCCGACGGCGTCATCGGCTTTGGCGGCGGCTCTTCGCTTGATACGGCTAAACTCATTGCCGTGCTGGCGCCAGCCGGCGCCCAAGCGCTTGAAGACGTCTATGGCGCTGACCAGGTTCGCGGCGATCGCCTGCGGTTAATCCTGACGCCAACAACCGCCGGCACCGGCTCAGAGGTGACGTCAATTTCGGTTGTGACAAGCGACGATGACCAGAAAATCGGCGTTGTCTCCGATCAACTTTACGCCGACCTCGCCATTGTCGACGCTTCCTTGACTTTAACAGCGCCCCGCCACGTCACGGCCGCGACAGGCATTGACGCAATGGTGCATGCAATTGAGGCGTACACGTCTAAAATAAAAAAGAACCCGATTTCAGACGCCCTTGCAAAAGAAGCGTTGAAACTGCTTTCCGCCAACATAGCGCGCGCCTGCGACCACCCGGGTGACGTTAAAGCACGCGAAGCCATGGCGCTCGGCGCGACGCTGGCGGGCCAGGCCTTCGCCAATGCACCGGTCGCAGCGGTTCACGCCATGGCGTACCCGCTCGGCGCCCTATTCCACGTTCCCCATGGGCTCTCAAACGCGCTAATGCTCGCGCCTGTATTGAAGTTCAACGCGCCGGTGGCCGCAGCCCAATACGCTGAACTGGCGGACGCTATCGGCGTTTCGGCCCCGTTTAGCAACACCGTCAGCGCAACCGTCAGTACAGAAGCGAAAGCGGCGGCGTTCGTTGACGAAATTACAGCGCTGTGTCGTGCGACCGGCGTCGACCAAACGCTTGAATCCGTCGGCGTCTCCCACAATGCTTTACCGAAGATGGCGGAGGACGTGATGAAAATCGATCGTCTTTTAAAGAACAACCCACGCCAGATGACCTATGACGATGCGTTACGTCTCTATACAGAAGTACTGTAGCCGATGCCCCGTTCGCCTAGGTCAACGCGCGCTGAGTATCCGTACCTCTTAGAGATACCGACGCGATGGTCAGACAATGATGTTTATGGGCATGTGAACAATGTCGTCTATTATAGTTTCTTTGACACCCTGGTAAATCAGTTCCTCATCAAAAATTCAGTACTCGACATTAATGATGGCGATCTTATTGGCCTCGTTGTCGAAACCAATTGTCAGTATTTCGCACCAGTTGCTTTTCCGAAGACGATCGTGGGCGGCCTCCGCACAGCCCATATCGGTAACTCGTCGGTTCGGTATGAGATTGGCGTTTTCGATGGCGGTAATGAGGCGATTGCGGAGGGTTTTTTTGTCCATGTGTATGTCGACCGACAAACACGCAAACCAACCCCCTTACCCGCCCCGTTAAGGGCGACGCTTGAGACCATCGCCAAGGTGCATAACCCAGAAACATGACGGTAATTAAAAGCGAGATAAATCCGCGATCCGAGGATTTTCAACGTAACGCCGCCGCGATGCGAGCGCTTGTTGGTCAACTCTACGATAACGCTGAAAAAATTCATTTGGGCGGCGGCGAACGATACGCCGAGCGCCATCGACAGCGCGGTAAATTGCTTGCACGGGAGCGGATTGATCGGCTGCTTGATCCAGGCGCGCCGTTTTTAGAGATCGGTCAATTCGCCGCCTGGGAGATGTATTCAGGCGACGTCACCTGCGCAGGCGTTGTCGCGGGGATCGGCGTAGTTGAAAATGTCGAGTGCATGATTGTCGCCAACGACGCCACCGTTAAGGGCGGCGCCTATTATCCGATGACGGTCAAAAAACACTTGCGCGCGCAAGAAATCGCTCTTGAAAATAGATTGCCTTGCATTTACCTCGTTGAAAGCGGCGGCGCATTTTTGCCGATGCAAGACGAAGTCTTTCCTGACAAGGACGACTTTGGCCGAATATTTTTCAACCAAGCAAATCTGTCAGCGGCGGGAATTCCACAGATTGCAGTTGTCCATGGCAGCTGCACGGCAGGCGGCGCTTATGTTCCGGCGATGGCGGACGAATCGATCATTGTTAAAAATCAGGGTACGATTTTTCTGGGCGGCCCTCCCCTGGTAAAAGCCGCGACAGGCGAGGACGTGACCGCCGAGGAGCTTGGCGGCGGCGATGTCCACGCCCGCCAATCGGGCGTCGTCGACCATCTCGCCGAAGATGACGATCACGCGCTCTCGCTTGCACGGGCCGCGGTCTCGCGCCTGAACTGGCGCAAGGCAAA
>JBCCTV010000115.1:0-9698 GCA_039197915.1 Pseudomonadota bacterium
CCGAACCGAGATCTGGACGCTCCTTGAGGCGACGCTTAGCGGTGAGATCGCAGACGCGCTTGATTTATTCCGTACACAATATGACGCCGGCGCCGACCCGGCCCAGGTGATCCGCGACGCCCTAGCGCTCATTCATCTTGCAAGCCGGGTGAAAGCGGCGGGTGAAGCGGCGGCGGCGCACGGCCCGGCGGGTGAGGCCGATGCGCCCCGCGCCATCGCGCTCGCCCAGAAAACGCCGATGAACGCCTTGACCAGGGCCTGGTCCTTGATGATGCGCGGCCTTTCCGAAACCCAGTCGGCTCCTGATCCAGCGGCCGCGGCCGAGATGGCGCTTGTTCGCCTGGCCTACGCCGCCGATCTTCCGACACCGGACGAAGCCCTTAAGCGGCTGAAAGACATTAGCGGCCCAAGCAGCCCGCCGGCAGGCAAGACAAGCGCGCCAGGAGGAACGACAAGCGCGCAAGCAGGCGCCACCAGCCCGCAAGGCGGGACTACCAGCGCCAAAGGTCTTACCGCTTCACGCAACCCTAGCGGACCCGCAAACGGTCAGTCCGCGGCCGCGAATAGACCACCGGACCAGATTGCTGCAAAAGCGGCGCCCCAGTTGGCGACGCAGGCGCCGCCGGACCATATCGCCCCGCGAGCGCTAGGGGCTGCACGCAATCGATCCGGCGCAGCGTCGCTTGCAGCGGCGGCGCTTCCCGCAGCCGACGCGCATATGGCGAACCCTGAGCTTGCGAACTCGCTCGAGCCCGCCCGCCAGCCAGCCAGCGACGACGCCCCTGCGCCAGAAGCAGAAAACGCGACGGTCTCTGGGATGCTGGACTCTGGGACCCCGGACTCTGGGATCCTGGGCGCTCAGACCCCAGGCCCTGGGACGCCGCCAACCCTTTATGATTTCGCAGAGTACGCTGCAAAGGAGCGGGACGCTAAGCTTGTCACCGAAATTGAACGATACGTACGCGTTGTTTCTTTGCACCATAAGAGCCTGCGCATCGCCCTGGATGAAGGCGCGCCGGCGGACCTCCCAGGACGCCTAACCCAGGCGCTCAAACGCTGGACGGGGGAGCAATGGATTGTCACGATCGAGACAGATATTGACGAACGCAACGCTGCGGGAGAAACAATCCGTGAACGGCGCGAACGTGAAACGCGGGATGACCCCCTCGTCAAAGCCGCCTTTGAAGCTTTCCCAGACGCCCGAATTCTTTCAATTAGCGAGCCCTACCATCGGCATGTGGGCCCAATTGACATTGCAGCCGCTCAATCGCAAGAGCGGGACAAAACGGCAAGCGTGAACGAGAACGAGACGCCAGGCAGCGACGCGCCTTACGAAGACGACCCCAGGAATGATCAAACAAGGGGCGAACAAATAAGGGATGGCCAAACAAGCGACGACGCGCGCTTCGCAGATGACTGGGAAAGGGATTACGACGTATGATGAAAGATCTTGGCGACATCATGAAGCAGGCCGCCGGCTTGCAATCAAAAATGCAGGAAATGCAAGAGCGCCTCGGCGACATTGAAGCGGAGGGGGCTGCGGGCGCCGGCATGGTCCGCGTCACCCTGACGGGCAAGGGATATGCGAAAAACGTTTCGATCGACCCATCGCTCATGGGCGAGGGCGACCATGAAGTCGTTGAAGACTTGATCGCCGCGGCCATTAACGACGCTAAGGCGAAGCTCGAAGAGCGCACCCAGGAGGAAGTCAAAAAACTGACCGAAGGCCTGCCCTTACCACCCGGCATGAAGCTGCCCTTTTAGAGGCGCAGACGAGGATGCCGGCAAATCAACTTGGACCCGAGCTCCAACGGGTCATAGACCTATTGGCGAAATTGCCGGGGCTTGGGCCGCGCTCCGCCAAGCGTGCTGCGTTGTTCTTATTAAAAAAGCGCGACCCCGTGATGCGCCCACTTGCGTTTGCCTTAAATGAGGCCGCCGAGGCGGTTACCGCGTGCAGCATTTGCGGCAATTGGGACTCCATTGATCCGTGCACTGTATGTTCAGATAATGAGCGAAATCCTGCGCTTATTTGCGTCGTCCAAGATGTCGGCGACCTCTGGGCGATGGAGCGAGCGGGCGCCCATGGGGGACGCTACCACGTACTCGGCGGGCTATTATCGCCCTTGGACGGAGTTGGCCCTGAAGACCTGACCATTGGCGCTTTGGCTGCACGCGCAGAAGCAGGCACGGTTGAAGAAATTATCCTCGCCTTACCGGCAACCGTGGACGGACAATCAACCGCCCACTACATCACCGACCGTCTGGCGACCGCAGCGTTGAAAATCACCATGTTAAGCCAGGGCGTGCCGGTAGGGGGCGAGCTTGATTACCTCGACGAAGGCACGTTGAGCGCGGCGATGCGGTCGCGCAGGGCATTTTAGGAGGACGCGCCTTTGCATGACGGCTACGCTCATAGCGAAACAGATCCGCGCGCAAAACGCGCCTCTGACACGGCTCTTATAAAGCATGTCTGGCGCCTTGCCGGGGTTTCGAGCGACATAAAGCCGGGTCAATTAAAGCGGGTGTTGATCGCCGGAGAGCCGGTTGTCATTGGGCGGACGAAAACGGGCGAAGACTTCGCGTTGCGCGATGTCTGCCCCCACAGGGCCGCCCCGCTCTCCCAAGGCCGTATTGTTGAAACGACAACTACGCGTGCGGTTGAGGTGGAATGCCCCTACCATGGGTGGCGCTTCGGCGTTGAAGATGGGCGCTGCACGGCGGCCCCAGCATTATCCGAACGTGCCGGAATTGACACCACGAAGATTGCGACCCCGCGCTATCACATCCACCACGCAAACGGTCTTTTATGGGTTTGCCTTGATGAGCCCGGCGCCCCGCCGCCGGATATCGGTTTGCACACGGACCGCAGACCCGACCTAGTGACGATTGTCGACGCGAACGGCCCCTATGACGAGGCGGTTATCGGCCTGATCGATCCGGCGCATACGCCCTATGTCCACAAACAGTGGTGGTGGCGCGACGGCAAGGCGGCCGAGGAAAAAACGAAGACTTTTGAACCGACGCCCCTCGGCTTTCGAATGCCCCCGCACAAACCCTCATCGAACAGCCGCATCTACGCAATGATTGGCGGCGCTCCAACGACGGAAATCGAGTTTCGCTTACCGGGCTTGCGCATAGAGACGATTAGAAATCAAAAGCATACATTTGTGGGCGTGACGGTGATTACGCCCATCGAGAAAGGCCGTAACCGGATTACCCATCTGATCTACTGGGACTTGCCTATTCTGACCTTGATGAAGCCAGTGCTCGCCAGGATGTCGAGATCGTTCTTAGCCCAGGACGGCGCTATCCTCGACGCCCAAGCGACAAACCTGGCGCGCTTTGAACACACGCCGCTATATCTTGGCGATCCGGATACGCCAGCGCGCTGGTACTACCAGTTGAAACGGGCCTGGAACCGCGCCGACATTGGCGCGTTTATTAATCCGCTCAAAGAAGATACGCTGCACTGGAAAACCTGACCGAAATCCAGGCAAAGTCGATCAAGCGATCTTGAGAGACTCAGTGGCGCAGCGCGCGCCAACAACCCGCCGCGGCGGAAAAATGATCACAGCCTGGGCGCCGCCCTCCGGCTGGCTTATCAGCTTGAACATGGCGCCATGGGCTTCCGAAATGGCGATCACCAACGGCAAGCCAAGCCCGAGGCCTTCCTTTGATCGGCGTAGCGACATATCTGACTGGGAAAACGGCTGCAGCACGCGATGCAACGTTTCGTCGTTAATCCCCGGGCCCTGATCACGCACAAAAAAGACGAGAGAGCCGTTGTCAAGCGAAGTCGCGCCAACCGTGACGGCGGCGCCCTTGTCAGAGAACTTAACCGCATTGTCGATCAACTTGCCAAGCGCGCGAACGACGAGCGCTTGATCGCAAATCACCGCATCGTTTGAATCGTTCACGACCTTGAGCTTCGTCTCAGCAGTGTTCAGGACACCGCGCATATCGCTCACCGCCGCCTCAACAAGATCGGCGACGTCGCACTCGGTTTCGCCAATTGAAATCGGCCCGGTAGCGGCGTCGGACGCGAGCAGCATATCGGAGATTGACGACAGCAGGCGTCGGCCGCCCTCGACAATGTAGCTCGCATACTCCTCATGCAGAGGGTCACTCGCCTTATTAAACTTTTCGCCAAGGATCTGGCCGAACCCGATGATCGCGTTGAGCGGCGTGCGCAACTCATGGCTCATCATCGACAAGAGGTTGTCTTTAAAGCGCGCCCCGGCTTGGGCTTCATCGCGGGCGGTTCTCAACGCGCGCTCGCCTTCGCTTGCCCGCAAGACGAAGCGCACCGAATGGGAAAAGAGCGTCCAATTAATCGGTTTCGCCAAAAACGACGTGGCGCCAGCCGCAAACGCGCTCTCGACGGCGTCGCTCTGGTCGCTGCCGGTGACCACGATGACCGGAATATCTTTGAGGGACGGGGCCATGCGGATGTTCTGGGTCAGCTGAAACCCGTCCATAACCGGCATGTCGAGATCAGCAATAACGAGGTCAAAATGGGCGCGCGCCAAGGCCGCGACGCCCTCAGCGCCGTTCTCAACGGCGGTCACCTCGTGGCCGGCCTCCTGCAACTTGGCGGACGCCAGCGTGCGCATGATGGGGTCATCATCCACAAGCAGAATTTTGGATCGCGTCGCTTCCGAACCAATATTGGCCACGCTTTGATTCCCCTCGGCACAGTCTTAATAAAGATCGCAACAATTTCTTAAAAAGACATTAGGCGAGAACCTTAACGCGGCCGGGCGCTCCATGATGTGAGCAAAATGGCTTAAGCCAAGCGGCGCGGGCAAAGCGGCCGCAGGAATTCGTTGAAAAACCCCACAAATTCTGGCCTCGCCCCCTAGGCTCACGAAATCGCAATAAATTTAAGCAACGCTAACGTTTGGTATCAGGTAGCGGCGGTAGCGAGCAAAGGCGTGAGCGCGTGAGACGTAACACCATCCGCCAGCGATTGGCGGTGTTGTCGACAATTGCGACTTTCTGCGCCGCCGGCGTCGTGACGGCGGCCTTTGTCGTGCGCGAAGCTGAGCGCCATCGCATTGATCAATATGCGGAAATCAACGCCCTTGCCGACGTTCTCGCCGTCGGTCTGGCCGCCCCGGCGCCGGTGATCAATGGCGCCCGAGCGAGCGCCGCGCTCGACACGATCCGAAACAATGACTCAATTTCACGCGCCTGCGTTATGGACAACTCAGGGCGGGTGCTGGCGTCTTTTGACGAAACGAAACGCCAAAAGGCGTTTAATGCATCGCTCACGCCCAGGGCGATTATTCGCGCCCTGCTATCGCGGTATGAATCGCGCGAGGACTTTACCCGGCGTATCGCTTATCAAGGGCGGACAATTGGGACACTGATTTTACATCCACCGCCCCACGCCCTTGCCGACCGGGTATTTTCAAGCCTTCCGGAGATGTTCGCCGCATCGATTTTCGCCGCTGGCTTAAGCTTGCTGATCGCGATCCGCATGCAGCGGGCCGTTGTTACGCCCATCCGCGATTTGAGTGAGTTAATGCGCTCCGTCGGCGTCACTGGCGACTTTACGCGGCGTGCGGAACGGTCAAGCAATGACGAAACGGGCGACCTCGTCATGGCGTTCAACCGAATGCTTGATGAAATTCAAGAGCGCGATGAGCGGATCATGAAGCACCACCGCAATCTGCGCCAGGTCGTGAAGAGACGCACGAAGGAGCTCGAAGAGGCGAAAGAAGCCGCCGAATCAGCAAACCTTGCGAAGTCTGAATTCTTGGCGACGATGAGCCATGAGATCCGGACACCGATGAACGGTATGCTCGTCATGGCCGAGCTTTTGAGCGGCGCGCCCCTCGCCCCGCGCCAAAAGCGCTATGCCGATGTCATTGCAAAGTCCGGGCGCAGCCTTCTTGCAATCATCAACGACATTCTCGACCTTTCAAAGATCGAGGCTGGAAAGCTCGAACTAGAGTCCATTCCCGTTCGCCCAGCTGAGATTATAAATGACGTTATCGGACTTTTCTGGGAACGCGCGGCTTCGAAAAACCTAGACCTGTCGGCCTATGTGAGCCCCACGACGCCGGCGATGATTGAGACCGACCCCGTTCGCCTAAGCCAGGTCTTGTCGAACCTCGTCAACAATGCACTGAAATTTACCGACGAAGGGAGCGTTCTCGTATCTGCGAATGCGGCGCCGGGACCTGACGGCCACCCAATCGTTGAGTTTTCTGTCACCGATACGGGCTCCGGCATCGCGCCCGAAAAGCAAAAACAGATCTTTGACGCATTCTCGCAGGCGGACCAAACGACCACACGGAAGTTCGGCGGCTCCGGCCTCGGGCTCGCGATTTGTAGCCGCATCCTTCAAGCGATGGACGGGTCGATCAATGTCTCGAGCATAGAAGGCAAAGGATCGCGTTTTTACTTCAGCTTCCCAACCAAAGGCCTGCAACAAGCGCGCACGGTCGCAAGGACCGAGAAAGAACTTGTGGCCTTGATCGCGCTTGGCGGCACCGCCACGCCAACGAGCCTCGCGCGATACCTGCATGAGGCCGGGATTGCCGCCCAAATTATCGATCTTGAAACAACCATCGCGTCGCATATGGCGTATGCGGATATGATTTACGCAACGCCCGATTTCCTTGACGCCTTTGAGGAAAGTCGCGTCCACGCCTCGAACTCTTGGGTGCCAAAGCGTATTTGCGTCAGCGAGCTTGGCGACGATGCGCCGGACCGTCTGCTTGAAAATGGATGTGCTGACGATCTTTTGATTAAGCCGTTATCGCGGGCCGACGTGATGGATCAAATCCAACGCATCGTCGAAGGAAAATTACGCGGCCGCGAAGCGGTTCGGAACAAAAATAGTCTCAGCGCCAATATGCCGTCATTCGACGGCTACCGAATTCTTGCTGCGGACGATAGCGCCGTTAACCGGGAGGTCGTAGCCGCCGCGCTTGCGCGCCTTGGGATTGCGTCGGAGACCGTGTGCAATGGCCGCCAAGCCTATGAGGCAGTAACACGCAGCCGCTTTGATTTAGTCCTCATGGACTGCTCCATGCCCGATATGGACGGGTACGAAGCAACGCGTTTCATCCGCGCCTATGAAGAAGAAAAAGGCATGGCCCACTTGCCGATCCTCGCGCTTACCGCGCAAGTGGCCTGCGACAAGGAAACATGGCGGGAAGCGGGCATGGACGCCGTGGTCGCAAAGCCCTTCACCATCGCTTCACTCTCCAAAGCCATCAAAGGCTACCTGAAACCGACCGGCATGACCTCGAAAGCCAACGCCGCCATGGCGGCCGCCGGCTCCGCGGCGCCCGGTCTTGACGTTAAAAGCGAGGCGGATATCGCGTTGGCGGCGAAGGAAGCGGCCTCAATGCCGCCGGTCAACGAAACTGAGGATGGCTACGACGACGGAGCCGGAGCGACCACGAGGACCGCCACAGAGGAAGATACGCCTACCTGGCAAGACGACGCTCAATCAACGCCAGGTGAGCAAAAGGCTGCAAAGCCGCGCCAGAACGAGCCCACCGCCGAGACAGCCTTTGACGAAGAGATCCTTGCGTCACTGAACGAAATGGACCCAGCCGGTGACGGTTCGCTCATGCGCCAAGCGATGACGCTGTTCCAAGACCATTCAAAAGAGGCTGTGCTTCGGCTGATTGAGGCGATCAGGAGCGAGGACGCGAATAAGGTCAAAAGCGCCGCCCACGCTCTAAAATCCATGAGTTATAATGTAGGCGCAGCGCCGCTTGCGCGCACATGCGCAGCAATTGAGGAAGCAGCCCTTCGCGGGCGCGATTATACCCGCCACGTGAAGGAGCTCTCTGGCTGGTATAAAGCAACGCATACGGCGCTTCAGACTTACTTGGATGCTGGCCTGGATGCTAGCTTAGACGCTGGCTCGGATAATAGCGATCCGAACGTCGAGAGAGCGGCATAGACCGCCGAGCCTTTCTTCCTTGTGCGGAATAGCGCCTCAGAGCCGCCCGACACCAGCGGTCTTATTGGAGCGTTTGCTGCTTTAGTGCACCCTGATTGAGACACGCACACACCCGATTAAGGCGCGCGGGTCGGTTGGCGTTGAAACGGGTTTTCCCCCCTTTGAGTTCGTCTCAAGCCGCGGCGGGCTCGTGCGCCAACGCCTCAGGACGGCGCGGCCGTCGCACTCAGCAAGGCAAAGCCCCCCGTCAACCGGCGCGCGGTCTGCGTAATCAACGACCACCAGCGCGCCCGGATCAAAGACCGCGTCCATGGTGTTGTCGTCGACGAACACCGCGAAAATGCGATTACTGCCGAGCGTCACCGGAATGTAGTCTTCCGCGTAGGAGTGGGGGTCGTCCGCAGGGTTGTCCAAAAAGCGCAGAGCATTTTCAAACGCGATTACCGGCGCGTGGTGGATTTGGCGTCGAAGATAGGCGGCAGCCGGGTGGCGGTCATTCTCAACCGATGAGCGGGCGCCGCCGGCGAGCCAGTCTAACGAGACGCCAAGCGCTTCGGCGAGCCGCGCCAGCATCAACCGCCGCGGATCGTGAACTCCGCTTTCCCAATTGGCGACCGCCGGCTGGCTCACCCCGAGGCGCAGGGCAAGTTCAGCCTGGTTCAGGCTTTTATCTTTGCGGGCCAAGCGAATGCGCTCGCCAATTGACTGGATGGCGCTATCGTCAACGGTCTTATGGGGCTGGGATTCAGGGTTTTTGGTCTCAGTCACGGGGCGCACATAAATAAGTTCAGCTTATATTATGAATAATGAACGGTGTCGATCAATGTTGCAGCGCAGCAAAATCTCCAAGTTTTAAGCGAGCCGTGCGACTTACTGACAGAGTTAACCATATTGCAACCTTCTTGCATAAATCAGCCAAGCTTATACACTTCCGGTCATCTTAATTGCTTTTTTGGAGAGAGCATAACGATGACAGATCTCTGCACGGAAGACGGTGCGCGCCGCTTAGCCGAACGGATTAACGACTATTGGCGCAAGCAAGGCTTTGATGTTCAGTTTGAAACCCGCCGCGAAGGATTTGTTTCAACCATGCGGTCCGCCAGGACTGACCTGCGAAGCGACATGATCAACGGCATGCCGCGACGCGAAGCAGGGATGGAAGCGCGCTAACAGCGCAACCCCACCAAGGGCGTCAAATATAAGCGCCGAATTTTGGCGCCCAGTTTTGTCGCCCAATCTTGGCTCCATGCCACGCTACTTTATCAGCCCGCGAACGAGATTTGGCAGTTGATCGAACTGGTCAAATGCGCCGTCTACGTGCGCCGCCTCGCTAAGCGGGCCATACCCCTGATTATGCAATAGGACAGGCACGCCTGTGTTTTTCGCAGCGCGGATGTCGGTATCGCTGTCGCCGATAAATACCGCTCGTCCGGCATTTATTACGGCATCGGGCTCAAAGCCCGCCTGGGCCATCGAAAGGCGCACCGGCGCCGGGTCTGGTTTGGCCGCAGATGCGTTATCTCCCCCAACGATTGCGGAAAAGCAATCCGTTAAGTCCAGCGCCTCTAGCAACGCCACCGCGAGGGCTTCGCGCTTATTGGTGCAGATGACGCAAACCGCGCCGGCGTTTTGCATGTCAATGAGCGTTTCAACGGCTCCCGGAAAAGGTCGTGAGTGATCGGCGATATGCGCCCGGTAATGGGAGACGAATTCGCCAACCGCTCCAGCTAAGACCTCTTTATCGGCCAGCGGCGCGCCGTCGGCA
>JBCCTV010000116.1:0-9687 GCA_039197915.1 Pseudomonadota bacterium
CAGCCCTGCGCCAAAGCGCCAGCGCCCAGAAGTGCGGCGGCGTCCAGAGGAAAATAATCAAAAACAAGAGCCACGGCTCAAGCGGGGCTGATCCTGTCACGGCAACCCAACCGACAACCGGCGGCAGCGCGCCGGCGGCGCCGCCAATAACAATGTTTTGCGGCGTGGAGCGCTTCAGCCACATTGAATAAACGACGACGTAAAAAAAGATCGTGAAGGCGAGCAAGGCCGCAGCGGCGTAGTTTGACGCTAGCGCCAGAAGAAGGACCGATAGCGCCGATAAGAAACCGCCGAATGCAGCGGCCTCGGCCGGCGGCACGGCCCCGCGAGGGATCGGCCGTTGGGCCGTCCGCGTCATAATCGCGTCAATGTCAGCATCCCACCACATATTCAGGGCCCCTGACGCGCCGGCGCCGACAGCGATCGCAAGCAACGAAATCGCCGCAAGCGGAAGCGGAATGGATCCTGGCGCGGCGACGATCCCGACGAGCGCGGTGAAAATCACGAGGGACATCACGCGCGGCTTTAGCAAATCGAGATAATCAGAGGGGCTCGCCGGAGCGGCTACAGGCTCGGGGAAGGATGGGTCTTGGGCGGAAACTACACTCATGCCGCGTTTATGAGCGAGGGTCAGCGGTACGCAATGGGTCTCCATGTCGCTAGCGAACTTGATCCGCGCTACAGCGAGGTCTTTGCGGGGTTAGGGCGCCAGACCTGAACAATTCGGAGAGAATAAGCGCCAGGTAAACTGCGCATCGGCTTTGCGTTATTTCAGCGCAGGTCGGCTCAGCAAGCTGCCACCCTCACAGTACCGCTGACCGCTTGCAGAACTTAGACTGTTTTCGCGAGCGCTCGAGACTCATCAGCTTCGAACCAGCCCCGACCGACAAAGCCACACTTAGCGGCTGACAAGCGCTTTTAGAGAAAACAGGCCCAAAACCAGAACCATGAAAGAGAGAAAATAAGCCAAGAGGCTGCGCACCTGCAATGAAAGGAATTGCGCCCAGAGAGATTGGGCTTCCGAGGCGAGCCGGCTGCCTACGGGCGCGGTCGCGCCGCCCGTTATCGCTGTATTGATGAAGTTCCCCAGTATGAAGAGAACCAGAGCTAATACGGTCATCGTCCCGATTTGCGATGGGCGCTGCATCACAAGCGCTGCCAGCAAAACCGCGCCAAAGGCGATTGCAAGGCTTAGCCACTCGCCTCCTAGAAATGTTGCGCGAATAATCCCCACGATATCGTTCAATAGTGCGTCAAGCATGTTTCGTCCCCTCACCTGATTGTTAACGATACCTTAACGCCCGGAGACTGGCATCGCCAAGTGCGGGCGAGATCTTTAGCCGGTCGGCGGTCATGCCCCGAGCACCAGCCAAGACACTTTGATACAGCGCATGAAAAAACCGGCGCTGGGCAGCGCCGGTTTCTTAAGACCCAAGTTGTGCCGACGCTAAATCTAAAGCGCTTTTGCGTCGCTCGTATCGAAGCGCGGCAGCTCGTTGAACTGGTGGAAGGGCGGCGGTGACGACAAGGTCCACTCGAGCGTTGTTGCGCCCTCGCCCCAAGGGTTCGCGGCGGCCTTCTTCCGGTAGATGAAGAACGCGTCGACCATCGCGATTGCAAACACCAACATCGCGATGACCGTAATGCCGTACCCAATCGTCGAAACCTGGTTCCAGAGCGCATAGCCCTCGGGAAAGTCGATATACCGGCGCGGCATGCCTTGCAGACCCAGGAAGTGCTGCGGGAAAAAGATGACGTTCACGCCGACGAACATCAGCCAGAAATGCAGCTTGCCAAGCCACTCTCTGTACTCGACGCCAAACATCTTTCCGAACCAATAGTACCATCCGCCGAAGATCGCGAAGACAGCCCCAAGCGAGAGCACATAGTGGAAGTGCGCCACAACATAATAGGTGTCGTGCATGTAGTGGTCGATCCCTGCATTGGCGAGCAAGACGCCGGTCACGCCGCCCACCGTGAACAGGAAAATAAATCCGACTGCGAACAACATTGGCGTCGCGAAGGTGATTGATCCGCCCCACATGGTCGCGATCCAGGAGAAGATTTTGACCCCGGTTGGAACCGCGATGACCATCGTTGCCGCAACGAAATACGCCTTCATGTTCACCGATAGGCCGACCGTATACATATGGTGGGCCCAGACGATAAAGCCGACAAAGCCAATCGCCACCATCGCGTAAGCCATTGGGAGATAGCCGAAAATCGGCTTCTTCGAAAACGTCGCGATAATATGTGAGATGATCCCGAAGCCTGGCAGAATTAGAATGTAGACTTCAGGGTGACCGAAAAACCAGAACAAGTGCTGGTAAAGGATCGGATCGCCGCCGCCGGCTGAGTCAAAGAACGCCGTGCCGAAATTCCGGTCAGTGAGCAACATCGTGATCGCGCCTGCAAGCACCGGAAGCGACAGCACCAGCAAAAACGCCGTCACCAAGACCGCCCAAGCAAAAAGCGGCATCTTGTGCAGCGTCATGCCAGGCGCGCGCATGTTAAAGATCGTCGTGATGAAGTTGATGGCGCCCAGGATCGACGACGCCCCGGCGAGGTGCAGCGATAGGATCAACAGGTCCATCGCAGCGCCGGGGTTGCCGGTCGAGCCTGAGAGCGGCGGATACATCACCCAACCGCCGCCGAAGCCCATAAACGGGCCATAGCTAGGCGCAAACATAGATAGCGTCAGAAGACCGGCCGAAGCGCCATATAGCCAGAACGAAATGTTATTCAGCCTGGGGAACGCCATATCCGGCGCGCCGATCATGATGGGCACAAACCAATTGCCAAAGCCGCCGATCATCGCCGGCATCACCATGAAGAAAATCATGATCAAGCCGTGATATGTGATCAGCACATTGTAGAACTGCATCGCAGCGTCGAGGTCGCCGCCGGTAAACGCGGTCAAGAACGTAACGCCTGGGTTTGCAAGCTCAGCCCGCATCAAGCCCGACATCGAGCCGCCAACAATGCCGGCCAGGATCGCAAAAATCAGGTAAAGCGTGCCGATGTCTTTATGGTTCGTCGACCAGAACCAACGAACCATGAATGGTGGTGTGTGTTCGCTGTGCGCTTCTGGCGTATCAATCGTGTTAAACTGTCCGTCAGCCATTATTATCGCCCTTCAAAACCCTATTTGCACCCTACTGCGCGGGCGCTTTAAGCGCTGTTTGAACCGGGCCTGCCGCAGCTGGCCCCGCCGCCATCGGCTCGGTGATCGGTTCAAGTCCATTAAATTCTCGCTGCTCGTTGACCCACGCCATAAAGTCAGGCCGCGAAACGGCGCGCACTTCAATTGGCATGAAGGCGTGCTTGATGCCGCAAATCTCCGAACACTGACCGTAATAAGTCCCTTCCTCGCGCACGCTGAACCAGGTTTCGTTCAGTCGCCCAGGAACAGCGTCAACTTTGATCGCAAAGTTTGGCATCGCCCAAGAGTGGATGACATCTTCCGCAGCGGTAACGATACGGATCGTCTCGCCGACGGGAACGTAAATCGGGTAGTCAACGGCCAGACGATAGAGCTCTTTGGTCGTCTCTTCTTCTTTCAGCATGTTCGAAATAATCTCGAACTCACCGAAGTCCGGATAATAATATTTCCACGCCCATTGCAAACCGACCGCTTTAATCGTGACGGTCGGCGCGAGCGCGATCTCGCTCGTGTTTGCTCCGAAGACGCCAAACACCGGCGTTCGCCCAACGCGCGAGCGGCCGGCTCGAACCATTACAACGTCGCCAGCACTCGGCGCTTCAGCAAGGGTGACCGTCAGCTGATCCGCCGGCTTCCCGCCAAAAAGACGTTGGATGATATTTGTCGTTCCTTCAACGGAGTAAGCTTTGCGCAGCTGCTTCACAGCGCCATCACCATTGGCGACATAAACGTCGAGGTGGTCGCGAACAACGACTTTCCTACCTTTATTGAAATCATTGGCAATCTCAAAGGACGACGTTGACCCATCGCCTTCAAACACGAACTGCTTACCGTCGGGCGTCACATCCTCCTTGTAGAGAAGGTCAAACGAGAAGAGGGCGATAAACAACAGGATCAGGATCGGCGCGCCGGTCCAAATGACTTCAATCACCGTGTTGTGGCTAAAGCGCGCCGGGTTCGGATTGGCTTTGGCGTTGTATTTGAAAATCACCCAGCCGAGCAGCGCCAAAACGAAAAGGCTGATCCCGACCATAATCGGCATCAAAATCCAATTGTGGAAGACGTGAACTTCCTCAGCGATCGGCGACTTCGCCGCCGTTAGGGAAATTGCCCCGTTCGTTGCATGCTGCGCAAAAGCGGCTGGGGCAGCGCTCAAGGCGCCCATTACCACCGCAAGTCCGGATTTAATTCTCAACATAACGCCCTTGGTCTTCGAAGCAGCATCCCGGACAGAGTACACGCCGGCGGTGTTGCATCGCAATATCTCGTTTTCTGTGTACTCTTATATGCTTGCGCATGGGTAACAGTCATTGCCGAGATGCGGGGTAAAAGGTCGCGTTGGCTTGGCCCGTTCGACGCATGCGGCAAGCTAGCAGGCGCCCCGCACCCCCCACAGAGGTTGCCAATGTTGCGGACACGTCCGGCGGCGCTTATTTATCGGCGATGGAAAATTCGCTGTTCTTCTCCCGCACCGACCTCGATCTGTCTCGCACCCAACGCGTTCTGGATGACGCATTAAAAGATGCGGACGACGGGGAATTGTATTTCGAATACGCCCAGTCTGAAGCGTTTGTGTTCGATGACAATCGCCTGAAAACTGCAAATTTTAACGTCGAACAAGGCTTCGGGCTGCGGGCGGTTAGCGGCGAATCAACGGGTTACGCCCACGCCTCTGAACTGTCGGAAGCAGCGCTTAAGAGGGCGGCGGACGCGGTTCAAGCCGTCAAAACCGGGCGTTCGGGCGTCGTCGCCGATGGGCCGGCCCGCACAAACGCGCACCTCTATTCGGACGAGAACCCGCTAAATGAGTTGCCCTTTGAGGCCAAAACAAAACTGCTCGCCGATATCAATGAGTACGCCCGGTCAAAAGACAGCCGCGTGCGCCAGGTATCAGCATCCCTCTCCGGCGTTTGGTCAGCGATTGAAATCATTAGGCCCGGCGGGGAGATCATTCGCGATATTAGGCCGCTCATCCGCCTCAACGTGTCGGTAACGGCAGGCGACGGCGACCGGCAGGAAACGGGCTCTTATGGGGCCGGCGGCCGTTCGGGCTACGCGGCCTACATCTCGCCGGACGCGTGGCGGGCGCAAGTGGACGAGGCCCTGCGCCAAGCGCTGGTGAATTTGGAGGCGGAACCGGCCCCCGCTGGCGAAATGGAAGTCGTTCTCGGACCCGGCTGGACGGGCGTTTTGTTGCACGAGGCTGTCGGCCATGGGCTCGAAGGCGATTTCAACCGGAAAAAAACCTCAGCCTTCGCCGACCGCATCGGCGAGCGCGTGGCGGCCCCCGGCGTAACGGTTGTCGACGATGGGACAATCGAGGGCCGTCGTGGGTCGTTGACAGTTGACGACGAAGGCACGCCAACCTCGTCAACCGTTCTGATCGAAGACGGCATCCTGAAGGGCTACCTGCAAGATCGGCTCAACGCGCGCCTGATGGGCGTTTCGCCAACGGGCAACGGCCGGCGGGAAAGCTACGCCCACAGCCCGATGCCGCGGATGACCAACACATTCATGCTGAACGGCGACAAAGACCCGCAAGAAATCCTGAAAAGCGTCAAAGACGGCATCTACGCCGTTAATTTCTCTGGCGGGCAGGTGGACATTACCTCGGGCAAATTCGTCTTCAATTGCACCGAGGCCTACAGGGTTAAGGACGGCGTCGTGGGCGCGCCCATTAAAAATGCGGCGCTGATCGGCGATGGCCCCACCGCGCTCACAAAAGTATCGATGATCGGCAATGACTTTTCACTCGACCCTGGCGTTGGCGTCTGCGGCAAGGCTGGACAGGGCGTGCCCGTAGGCGTTGGCCAGCCGACGATAAAAATTGACGCGATGACGGTTGGCGGCGCCGGCGGCTAAGCTTAGACATCGCGCAAAAGCGCGCCACGGTTTTCGGCTTTCGCATTGTGGTCACCACAGACCTCAAGGGAAGCGCGTTACTGTTGGTTCACTGAACTTTGTTCTATGCGCCTACGAGCTGTATCGTCTTTATAGTGATGATGCCGGAAATCGCGACCATGATCGCGAGGTATAAAGCGCTGACGCCAGACGCTGTCAAAATCGTTTTGAGCCACCCCCGCCCGTAGAAGCGGCGGATCGAAACAATCAAATACCCAACGAGCAGTAAGCCTGCGCCCAGTCCAATCAATGGAACATTCGCGTGGGCGATGACGACGGCAAGGGTCGCCACCGTCAACCATACCGCGTGAAAATAGAAGGCGAATATCAGATTATCATAGACCAGCGCCCGCGACCCGCGCACAAACACCGCAATTAACAAAGCCATAACCGGCGCCATGATTAGGAAAACGCGCGGCAGCCAGGTGTTGAACGTGTTGTTGACAAGGTAAGGATTGCTCAAAATCTCAGCGACGCCCGCCTGAAACTGATCAAACCTGCTAATTGCTTGCGGCCGCTCGTCACCCGTTGCATCGATCAACAGTCGAATACGATCAGCACACTGATTCCAGGCGTCTTGGTCATTTGAAATAGCATTGGCGCGGACAAATAGGCGGACTGAAAGATCGATGCCGCAATCGACATCCGTCTCAAGAAAATCCGTGCGGAAGAAATCAAAAGCGGGCCTTGCCGGGCGGTGGCGCGCCTCGTCCTGGCCGCGCGGCTGAAGGTCAATCGCTAGGAAAAGAGTTTCCGTGATCGCGATGCTCAAAAAGAACAAGGCGCTCGCGATAATGAAAAGCCTGATCGGTGGAGTGAATTTGGTCCGCACGCCGTCGGCGTAGTGTCGGGCGACGGCGCCAGGTTCGCAAGCGAGCGAACGAAGGGTTCGCCACATTCGGCTTTCAATCCCAAAGGTCTCTTCAATGAACGCATGTGCGAGGTCGAAGATACTGCGACGAAAATCATCCCGGTGCTGTCCACATTTGGTGCAGAACGTGTCTTCAATTTCCACTCCACAAGCGCGGCAGCGAGCCATTAAGGACTGACGTGCGGGGTCCGCAGGCGCTAGCGCGTCCGTATCGGCGCTCGCGTTTGCGCTCTCTTTCATGCCGTTGCGCTGATTGTCTGTGTGCGCCAATTCCTGTACCTCAAGCCCATGGACGACGGTAATTTAGCACTGCACGCGCGCACCAGGAAGCGCGCGCCTCGCGTCGCCGAGAAGGATGGGCCAACGCAATTGCGCCGGCGCCAGTCTATTTCACTGCACGTCCGACCGATTTGAGCCGCGCTTGTGTTCGTTACACGTTTCGCCCCTTCGCCAACCGGCTATTTGCACCTTGGACACGCTTATTCAGCGCTTCTCACATTTGAGGCGGCAAAAGCGGAGCGCGGCAAATTTCTCCTGCGCATTGAAGACATCGATAAAGGGCGCTGCAGGCCCCAATTCGAGGACGCAATTTATGCGGATCTGCGCTGGCTTGGCCTCACCTGGGATGGGGGCGCCATGCGCCAGTCGGACCGTTTTGATGCGTATAAAGACGCGATCGCGGTACTCCGCGATCGCGGTCTGATCTATCGATGTTTTAAAACGCGCCGGGAGGTGGCCGATGCAATCGCTTCAGCACCTCACCAAGACGATGCGCTTGAGCCTACTTTTTCAGGCGGACCGATCGCGCCAAGCGAAGAAAAACGTCGCGTAGCGGCAGGCGATCCCTTTGCTTGGCGGCTCTCCGTATCCGAAGCTAAACGCTACTTAGGACAAGACTATAACCATCTTCAGTACCTTGAGGAAAATAGTGAACCGTCAGACGGCGCCTCCAAACGCTCCGTAAACCCGGACGAATTTGGCGACGTGGTCCTGGCCCGGAAAGATGCTAGCGTCAGCTACCATTTGGCGAGCGTCATCGACGACGCCGCTCAAGAAATTTCCCACGTCATCCGTGGAGAAGATCTTCGACGTTCGGCGCCCGTTCACCGGTTTCTGCAAGAGCTGCTAGATTTACCGCCCGTCATCTACAGGCACCATCGATTGATAAAGAACGCCGACGGCAAACGCCTTGCAAAGCGTGATCGGGCGCAAACGCTCAAGGAGATGCGCGAGAACGGCGCTACGCCTGACGAGATCAAGCGTATGCTGAAAGTATCTTTGAATTGAGTTTTACTTGACCGCTTCTAACGCATCGCGCCGACCAGTCGTTGGCGTGCGCACGAGTGTGGGCGTCGGGTCGAGGAAGACGTCGGAATCAAACAAGGCGTCGGCGACGGCGTTTGCGGCCGCGAGTAGATCCTCAATCTCGCTGCTGCGTGCGAGCCAACGTGCGCGCGCTTCGGCGGCCGCGTAGCTGCCGTTCTGCGTGTCAGCGATCAGGTTGATTAGGCAGCACTCGCGCTGGGTCGGCGGCGCGGTCTCTATCCCTGGGCTTTGCACCTGACTTTCGCTGGAATTCCCGCACCGCTCAAGCAAAATGCCAACGGTCTCGGAAACTGGCGACCGGTGCGCCCTGCATCCATCGCCGCCGTGTAGAAACGCGGCGCGGATCGCTCTCAAAACGCCGTCGCGGGCTTTTTCGTCGCTCGCCGTAGGGGGCTGGCTTACGTCACCCCCCATCCGGGTGTTTAGTGCTGATGAGCTCATAGGCCGAGGAATGCACCCAAAAAGTTAAGTTATTGATAATCATTATCACTCTAATCAAGGTCGTAATCCCTGTCAATCCAGCGATGCGCTTTTGAAGCGTCGGTCGCATAGAAATTTTGAATGCGCCCGGCGTCCCTGGAGCACCTTCGCATCTATCTGAACCGCTTCATTGCTCTAGAGCGCGGGACGCCCGAATTAGTTCATGCGACGATCATCTCAGGCGCTCAGAACAAAGAATCTAGAGCATCGGGTTGATCCAAGCTAATCGCCCGATGCTCTAGTTTTTGTTTTGTCGCGTTTTCTTCCGCCCAACCGGTCCCCACTTGATCAGAAAACGCTCTAGCTTAGCGAGCGAAGTTTGGCGGTAAGGGAAAGCAACAACGCTAAAGCTGAAAATAACAAAACAACTCAGATTGGCGCGAAGCGTACGAGAGGAATAAAAATCCTACGGTTAGGCCTTCATCGGCCCCGTAGCGAAGTCCGCATACAAATGATGCACGAGATTAATGGCGTAAAAATAGATCAGTAGCCTCAAATTTTCCAATAAACCGACGGTACGCTCACCCTGAAACCAAAAGCACGACCTTGTTCGCGCCGTGCTGACGAATCAGAGCCGCTTGAGCTCGTTTTCTATCCGGGTCGCTTGGGCGATTGGCGCAGGCGCCTCTAAAGCGTCTTGGAAAAAACGCTTCGCAACATTTTTCTCACCCGCTTCCAGGGCGACAATGGCGCGGCCAATTAACGCCTCATAGTTTTCCGGCGAAAAATCAATCAGTCGGGCAAAGATACGGTCGGCGCGCTCTAGGTCGCCGTCAGCGCCAAAACAAAAACCGACATCAGCCATGGCGTCGAGCGCCCACGCATCCCGGTCAAGCTGGGCTTTGGCGCGCTCACAACGCTCCTCGTCAAAGGCTTTACCGAGCAACACCCGGGAACGCGCCGCAAAAGCGCTTTCACGCACCGTACTCGGAAGAATTACATTGGC
>JBCCTV010000117.1:0-9665 GCA_039197915.1 Pseudomonadota bacterium
AGCTTTCATGTTTATCCGCGACGCATTCTTCCGGGACGATTGTCCGATAACCATGGGATAGGCTGTCGACCGCGGTCGCGCGCACGCACCCTGATGTGGAGCCGCCTGTGAGGATGAGCGTATCGACTTTATGCCAAACGAGGTAGCTTGCCAGCTGACTTTCAAAAAAAGCGCTCGGCATGCGTTTTGTGTAGATGAGGTCTACATCATGGTCGATCTCGCAGCGCGGGTCGAGCGCATGTCGGTCAGATCCATATTTAATGTTCTGTAGGCTGTCGGGCGTATTTGTCCGGGTGCCCCATACGCCCGCGTCGCCGGCGTCTTTTTTGTAGGCGACTTGCGTCCAAATCACCGGCATATCGGCGCGCCGGGCGAGCGCAGAGATTTCATTGATAAATGTAATTTGATCCGGATGCGTTACATATGACGTTTTCGGAAATAGATCTGGGCGCGTATAGGCTTGTTGAACGTCTATGTTGACGATGGCTGCGCGCCCGCCAAAGCCAAATTTAGCGCGGGTCGGGTTCGCTTTGATGTCGTTGTAAATTTCACGGGCGGTTTTGCCGGGCGTCGCCATCGTCGTTTCAAATTGCAGCGTCATCGTGGTGCCCCTTTGAGATGGTATATCTTTTTGACGATTTTGTTCGACACGGTCAAAGTATTAATCCACGATCCGAACCTTGATGAGCGGTTTTCACAGCGACGAACCGCCCGGGTTTTCAACAGTGTAGCGTGACATGTCTCTGACCGGCGTCATTCTTATCGTCTATATGGTCTGCCTCCTTGGTGTGGGCGTGTGGGCGACCCGCCGTGCGAAAAGCCAAGAGGATTTTTTGCTCGGCGGCCGCGAGCTTGGTCCGATCGTCGGCGGATTAGCCTACGCAGCCTCCACATCTTCGGCGTGGGTGCTTTTAGGGTTCACGGGGTTCGTGGCGTCCGCGGGCGTCTCGGCATTATGGATGACGCCGGGCGTTATCGCGGGCTATGCCGCTGTTTGGTTGGGACTTGGGCCTTATCTTAATCGCGTGTCTCGCGAGGACGGCCACTTAACCGCGCTCGATGTGATCGCAGCTGACGCTGCCGGCCCGGTGCGGCGCGCCATTAAAGTCACCGCGGCGATCATGATCGTTTTCTGTTTTTCGTTTTATATCGCGGCGCAGTTTCAGGCGGCTGGCGCGGCGCTCGGGGACGCCTTTTCAATTGGGCCAACGGCCGCCGTGATCGTCGGCGCAGCGATCATCCTTGCCTATACGTTTCTTGGCGGGTTTTGGGCGGTCAGCCTAACTGACACATTGCAGGGCCTATCGATTTTACTGATTGCGATTGTTCTCCCGGTGGCGGCGTTCTCCGCCGCTGGCGGCGTCCCCGCCATTCTCGCGTCAATTGATGCGCAACCGGGAATGTTTGCAGCGCCCTTTGGCGTCCATGCGGGGTTTGCAGCGCTTGGCTTTGTGCTGGGGCTCGCTGCGGTTGGCATCGGAGCGCTTGGCCAGCCGCACCTTCTAACCTGGGTGATGGCGGTGAAGGATAATAAAGCGCGCCTTCAGGGCGCAGGCGTCGCGATCGGCTGGGGCGTGCTGGTCTATGCGGGTATGTCGACGCTTGCGCTCTCCGCTAGAGCACTTGCCGAGCCGGGCGCCCCGCTCGGTGAAGGATTGATCTTTGAAACGGCGAAGCAAGTTCTGCCAGGGGTGCTGCCCGCGCTCGTGTCGGCGGCAATTTTGTCGGCGACCATGTCGACGGTCGATTCCCAGCTATTGGTGGCGTCTGCGACCGCGAGCCACGACCTCGGCTTAGAGCGTTTGGCGCCGGGCCGCGAAGTCCTCGTGACCCGGGCGGCGATCGCGACGCTATGCTTTGTGGCTGTCATGCTGACGCTCGTTACGCCGGCGACAATCTTCAATCGGGTGCTTTTTGCATGGGCGGCGCTTGGAGCGGCGTTCGGCCCAACTATTGTGGCGCGGGCTGCGGGCCGAAACCCGTCAGCATACGCAATTTTAGCGGCAATGGTGATCGGCTTTTCGCTCTCGGTCCTGTTTAACCAGGTCTTGGATGCGGGCCCAGGGGCGTGGCGTGAGCGCCTTTTGCCCTGGATTGTTGGTTTGTTCATTGTCTTTGCCTGGTCACAGCCAAGGCGAGCGAGCTCAAAAAATACCTATTCAGAAGAAACATCCTTTACGGCGGAGAAAGAAACAGCATGGGCGGACTAGGTGCACTATTAAGCGGAGTTGTGGGGCTTGGCGTTGGCGCGGCTGGCCTTTGGGCGGCGATTTCAGCGGGGCTTGTAAATGCGCCTGGCAGCGATGCGAAAACAATCCGGACAGGTCCGATGCAGGCTGCTGCTGCAGAAAGCCCGACGGCGCCAGCTTACTTTATCGTTCTTGGAGACGTTTACGACCGTGAAGCGTTTATTCCGGGCTACGCACAAAAGATGCCGCCGATATACGCCAAGTATAATGGCGAATATCTAGCCGTTGGCAGAAACAAGGAAGTTCTTGAAGGCGACGCCCAGTTCTCGAGCTATGTTATCTCAAAGTGGCCGTCTATGGATGCGGCGCGCGCTTTCTGGAACAGCCCCGAATACGCGCCTCTCAAAGCAGCGAGGATTGATAATAACTGGGGCAAATTCGATGTGCTCCTCGTTGAGGGAGCTGCGGCGGCTGCGCCGCCCGCGGAGTAATTTCCTCAACGGCGTATCATTCCAAGCCCCTGCAAGCGACAAACGTTAGGGGCGCTCGCCGAAGATGTGTATCGGCATAACGTCACCACGATTTATGTAATAAGACTTCCGCCGTAGGAACCGCGTAACACCGCTTGGGCCCATTCTTGAAGGGCCCATGCCAGATTGTTTGTATGCGCTCTTTTCTCCGTCAAAGATAAAGCTCGTAAGGCCCGCGTCGTTTATCGATACGCCGCCCGCATCAATGCGGCGTCCAACAGCGAGCGCCTCTTCAACCGACGCTGCAAAGACAGACGCAGACAGCCCGTAGCGCGTATCGTTCGCCAAGGCGACCGCCTCATCGATGGTCTTAAACGGCATGACGGGCATCACGGGTCCAAATGTTTCCTCCGAGAGGAGACGCATGGTGTGATTGACGTTTGTCACAATTGTTGGGGCGATCCAAACCCCGCCGTCCCGTCGAATCTCGCCGCCGCTTAGGATATTCGCCCCTTTTGATCGCGCATCTGCAATGTGCTCAGCGATAATCTCGGCCTGCTTTTCAAAAATCAGTGGGCCGATAATACCAGAATCCGGGTCGTCGATGGTAAGCGTTGTCGCGCGCGCCTTTGCGACGAGCGCTTCAACAAAGTCATCGAAAATTTCTTCGCTGACATAAAGCCTCTCGAGCGATTGGCAGGCCTGGCCCGTTGCGACCACCGAGGCGCGCAGGATCGCGGTCGTTGCGCGGTCAATATCGGCGCCTGCGAGCACGATTGATGGATCTTTGCCGCCGAGCTCCAAAAACGCCGGAATGAATGCTTTAGCCGCCGCGGCGGCGACCTTACGCCCGGTCGCGACGCTGCCGGTAAACGCAACAACGTCAACATTTTCAACGAGGGCGGCCCCCGTTGCGCCGTCGCCTGGCTCGATGTGTAAGATGTCGCGCAGGTGTGGCGTCGCCTCGATCGCCTCCGCAACTGGTTTGGCGAACCGAGGCGTAACCTCGCTCGGTTTGATGTAAACGGCGCTTCCGGCGAGCAGGGCGGGCGTCGAATCGACAAACGACAAAAGGATCGGAAAATTCCAAGGGCTGATAGCGCCGACGACCGGAAACGGGTCTCCGTCTGTAATGATCTCAACATCAGGGAATGCGGAGGCTGGCTTGGAGGCTGGTTTCAAGACCGCTTCGGCGACTGTCGCCCAGCGGTCAATGCTCGCAATGACGCCGTCGACCTCGGATTTTGCAATAGCCCGGCGCCCGGTATCGGCTGAAAGCGCTGCGATAATCTCGCTCTCGCGGTCTTTCAGGGCGCTCGCCCACAGTTTCAGAACGTCAATCCGCTTCTTGACCCCTAAGGCTGCCCACGCGGGTTGGCCCGCTCGCAGACGGGCAATTGACGCTTTCACCTCGTCGGCGGGCGCAGATCGCAGGATGTAATCCATCTCGCCGGTAAAGGGATTGCGGACTTGGTGAGTATTCGCCATTCGGTCGACTTCCATTTCCTTTGGCGCAACGGGAAGGTGTGCGCCCACCGATCCCTCGCAGTCACCCTTATGGCAATCACGCTTGCGTCATACGCGCTGTGTGGTCAGTTGCAGGTTTCTACGAATGATATACCATTTTTATGTGGTGGGAACGCGCGACGCTTACGATTTAAGACATGGCGATTTGAGACATGGCGATTTGAGGCATGGCAAATCGGAATAATGCGCAGCGTTGGCAAAGCAATGAGGGCACGTCATGGGACGCCTTGAATTAAGGCCCAGCGCAAATGGCGGCGCACCGGCGCTGATCGCACCAGGTGTGTTCGATGCGATGTCAGCCCTAATTGCGACTCAGGCGGGCGCAAAAGCGCTGTACCTCTCTGGTGCGTCCGTCTCTTACACGCAGGTTGGGCGGCCGGATCTCGGCTTTGTGGACCTATCGCAGATTGCTGATGTCGCTGCGCGCATAACCGACCGCACGGCGACGCCGCTTATCGTCGACGCTGACACAGGTTTCGGGAACGCCCTAAATGTTGAGCGCACGGTGCGGCTGCTTGAACGCGCGGGCGCCGCAGCAATCCAGATCGAAGACCAGCAGATGCCGAAACGCTGTGGGCACCTCGCCGGAAAGACACTGATCAGCGCTGAAGAAATGTGCGGTAAGATCGCTGCCGCCTGTGCTGCGCGTAACGATCCCCATGTAAAGATTATTGCACGGACGGATGCTGTTGCCGTGGACGGTTTAGCAGCCGCCTTTGACCGTGCAAACAACTATATTGAGGCGGGTGCTGACGTTCTTTTTATCGAAGCACTCCGTTCGGACGATGAAATGGCGCGCGCCGCTGACGCATTCGCCGATCGCGTTCCGATGCTCGCCAATATGGTCGAAGGCGGCCGTACGCCAATGAAATCCGCGGCCGAGCTCGGCGCGTTAGGTTTTACGCTGGTCATTTGCCCAGGGGCGCTCGCGCGTGTTTATGCGTTTGCTGCGCAATCCTTCATGCAGACGCTCTTAGAAGACGGCTCTTCAGCGCCATTCCGTGACCGCATGCTGGATTTCGACGCGATCAACGCGTTGCTCGGCGGACCAGAATTAATGGAACGCGCGAATGTTTACGGCGGCCCAAAAAAGCAAGCCGCTGAGTAACGGCTTAGCGCGACGTCGGCGCCTCAGGTTTCGGTGTTTCAAACCTGCCGCAGTTGCCTCCAAGCGTTTTGCAAATCTGCCTGGTGAGTTGGATCAGCAATCGAAATCAAGGCTTCCGCGCGCTCATCAAGGGAAGCGCCTCGGAGGTCAACGACGCCGTTCTCGGTTCCGACAAGGCTCACGTCAGCGCGCGCTATCGACGTTGTCGGCGCCGTCAGTTTGGGAACGATTCGCGAGATTGAACCGCCCTTCGCGGTCGATGGCAGGGCGACAATACCCATGCCCCCGTCAGACAGGGCGGCCCCTCGTAGAAAGTCAACAAGGCCCCCGGTGCTCGATGCCTGGTTGCCGTTAAAATACTCAGCGTTCGCCTGACCAAACAAATCAATCTCAATAATCGAGTTGATAGCGAAAAAAGACGGTATTTGGCTCAGGACCTGAATATTATGGGTGTACGACACAGGCTCGAAACGTAATCGACCATCGTTCGCGGCGAACTCGTAGAGTTTGTCTGAACCCAGAGCAACGCCGATTGTTATGGCGTCGCGTTCTGAGGCGATGGCGCCGGCGGCTACGGCGTCAAGCAGTGGATCGGAAATCATGCCCGAATGAATACGCAAGTCCCTGTGCCCGCTCAAAGCGCGCAAGACCGCGAATTGCAATGAGCCAAGGCCCAGTTGGACGGTAGCGCCATCGGGGATTGCCGCAGCGACGTTTGCCGCGATTTTTTCGTAAGTCCCAGTGACGGTGTCAGGCGCTGGATACTGCAGAAGTGGAGACGGCTCCTCAACAACCACGTTAAACGCGTCCAGTGAAATCTTTGGGCAGTTTGCGATAGCGGGCATTTCCTCATTGATCAGTCCGATTTTCAGGACGTCGGTCCGTGCCCAAACTGCGGGGGTGAAGTCGGCTGCAACGCCAAGGCTGCAGTCGCCATTTTCATCAGGCGGCGACACATGGATAAGTGCAGCGTCAAAGTCAGCTTTTTGCAGCCATGGAAAAGCATCCGTATACGGCAATGGCCGGAGCGTCGTTCGGCCGGCGTTAAAGCCCGCTCTCAAGGCCTGGCAGAGGAAAATGGTTTCTGCTTTAGAGGAAGGGTGTAGCGCGGCGTAGTCAATTTTGTTGACGCCGGGGATCCAAACACCTGCGAAGGTTGTGTTTTCAGCGAGTGTTGGGTCAGCCTGAAATGCGTTTACGAAGATTTGCGCTTCGCCTGCACAGCCCGGTGCGTAAAGCCGGCGTTGCTCGGGGAAACGATCGCGAAGGTCGGCCAGGGCCTGGCGCATTGTTATTTTTTTCATTCGCTTTTATCCAAGCGTCTATTATGCGCGCCGCGTGGGTTGGTGTAACACTTTGAATATGATGGCGGGCGGCGACCTTTCATTCTTATCCTATAAGGAACTTCTTGCGCAAAGAGCGCTTGCGGAACGGTCCGTTAGGCGGGGCCGCAACGTGAAAGCGTCTGGTCTTTTGCTCGATCGCATCGCCCAGGAATTAGAGCGGCGACAGGTCTTGAAACGCGAAGCGCGCAACAGAGGAACGCCGCGAATCGATGGATTTTCCCGGTGAGCTGCGCGCAAATCTGGGACCGCGTAGGCGAATAAGAAGAAGGTGTAGCGCGTGATCATTCGACCAATGAACTTGAGGCGCTCGCCATTACGTGCGGCGCTCTTCGCCTGCTTGCTCCTGACTGCGTTTGCATATTTTGGGTCCGCCCTTGCGCAAAATGCACAGCAGGCTGATGAAGCCGTATCGCTTAGACCGGCCGCTGAAATCACAGCAGATATTAACTCTGAGCTTTCAGCCCTCGAAAGCGCTCAAACCGCCTTGGCCTCAACACCGGATTCTGATCTCGGTGACCTGAGTGCGGCTGTCTCGACCGCGCGCACGGATATTCAGGCGTTGGTTAGCGAGGCGATGGCCGCTCGCGACCAGGTTCGAGAGGCGTTAGACGCCCTTAAGACGAGCCAAAACAATGCGTCTCCGACAACGGCGGAGGGAGACGATCCTGCGCTAGCCCCTGAGCAGAACGGCGCCGTTGTTTCAGATACGTCGGCATCGAACGCCAAGCTTTCTGCGGAGATCAAGGCTGCTGAAGCGCTTCTGAGCGAGCGCGAGACTGGGCTCAGTACCGCGGAAGACGCGCTTAGCCGCGCCGATCGCTTGTTAGCCGATGTGGCCGCCGCCGACCGATTAAACGCGCTTCAGACGGGTGCTGAGCGTCGCCGTGCACAAATTGAAGACGCCCATACGCGATTGAACCAAAGTGATCCGCCTCCGGATTTTCTTATGCTGCGGGAGGAGCTGCGGAATATCCGCCAGCGCGCAGAAATTGAAATTGAGCCATTGCGGGAGACACGGGACAATTTGCAGGAGGACCTGGGACGTCTTGGCCCGGCGCCTGAAGGGGAGGGCGCGGCGGAAGCGCCCGAGCTGGCGGCTGAACGAGAGCGTTTAACGCTACTGTTGGTTCGCGAAGACGCCATTATTCGCCAGTCGGCGCTGAACATCGCGGAAGCCAATCGGTTGCTTGATGAAATAGCCTCGCTCCGGCGGGAACGCTTTTACGATGAGATCTTTAAGAAAGGTCCGACGCCGTTTTCAACGTCTTCATGGGCGGTGGCAGGCGCATCGGTTCTAGCAGGTTTTAACGAAGCCTCGGAGCAGTTTACCCAATGGCGAGCCGATGTGATCGGGGGCGATGGAACGCTACGGTCCCTAGGGCTCATTGCGCTTAGTGTTTTAGTGGGGATTTTGCTTTTTGGCCCCGTTCGTTTGTGGACCAATAAACGCATTCTTGACCAAATCTACGCCTCAGAACCGACGGCCGGACGCCGCGCTGCGGCAGCCGTTGCGCGCATTTTTGCACGCGCCGTGCCGGGTTTGCTGGCGGGGGCCATCGTTATTGAGACCTTGAAGTCCCAAGGCTTTGTGGGTGCTGAAACAGCGCCATTGATACGGGAAATATGGCTCGCGATTGTGGCGCTCTTGATCGTCGATGCTGGCGCGACGGCGACATTCGCGCCGTTGACGCCCGGCTGGCGTCTCGTTCCCTTGAACCCGGTCCGGGCTCAGATAATCCGTGCAGGGCTTTTGGTCTTGGTGCTTCTGTTCTTTTTGGATCGGATTGTAACCGTTTGTGCGCAGCTTTTCGGGGCGACCCAGGAATTTGCGCTGATTGAGAGCGCCCTCCATTCGGTTATGACGGCCGCTGCTCTGTTTGGTCTGACCAACCCGAGCCTCTGGCGCCTCGCCGAAGGTCGCGAAGACGCCGTTGACGATGACGACAAGCGCGTTTGGCGAAATGCGCGGATCCTCTTGCGGTTGACATCTTTTGCGATAATTGGCGCTGCCGTCTTCGGCTATGTTTCCTTCGCCCATTACATCTCCACACGAATAATATTATTAGGCGGCCTCCTCTCCGCTGGATTGTTCTTGCGGCTGCTATGCCACGAGGCGATCCGTGCGTTGGACAGCGGCGCCACTGAGACGTCCGCATCTAGCGCGTCATCTGAAGCCAATGATTCATCGGAAACCCAAGAACGGCTCATTCTCTTTTGGATCGGCGCGTTCGTTGATCTGGTGATCGTTCTGGCGTTGGCGCCGGTCGCATTTTTGATACTTGGCGCCGAATGGCCCGATGTGCGCGACGCCATTCGCGATTTGTTTTTCAGTTTTGAGGTTGGGTCGGTCAGGATTTCAATCGCTGAAATTTTGCTGGCGATTAGTGTTTTCGCCGCGGTGCTGGCGACTACCCGCTTTGTTCAGCGAACGGCGGAAAAGCGCTTCCTCCCTCGCACCCGGTTGGACGTTGGGGTGCGCAACTCGCTCAAAACTCTCCTCGGCTATCTCGGTCTCGTCATCGCCGTAATGAGTTCAATCAGTATACTGGGCTTCAACCTCTCCAATCTTGCGATTATCGCCGGCGCCCTTTCCGTCGGTATCGGTTTTGGCCTGCAGAGTATCGTCAACAACTTTGTCTCCGGCCTTATTCTGCTCTTTGAGCGGCCGATTAAAGTAGGCGATTGGATCGTCACGACATCTGGCGAGGGCATTGTGAAACGCATCAGCGTTCGCTCAACGGAAATTGAGACATTTGATCGATCGTCTGTCATCGTGCCGAACTCGGAGCTCATTTCTGGCGCCGTCACCAATTGGACGCATAAGGATAAAATCGGCCGTATTATTATTCCTGTTGGCGTTTCATATGATTCCGACCCTGAAGAGGTGATCAAACTACTCGAAGAAGTCGCGGCGGAAAGCCCAGATATGATGCGCTATCCGGCGCCGTATGTGTATTTTGACGATTTCGGCGATAGCTCGCTGAACCTGCAGCTGCGCGGCTTCACCCGGGACATCGGTAACTCG
>JBCCTV010000118.1:0-9665 GCA_039197915.1 Pseudomonadota bacterium
CGGTAGACGCGCGAACCGCGCCAGTGGCCGTTTGGCAAATGCTTGAGAAGTTTTCCAAAGATGAATTGGCGGCTTGGCGTCTGGAGGAGCCTAAGAATCGCGCCTCAATCGAAGCGCGAAACTTAGATATTGGCTTCCCGTTTGGGTGGTATGCAGTAATGCCGTCGTCTGATTTGCCTGTCGGCGTCGTGAAGCCCCTGCGATATTTTTCGACCGACCTTGCGATCTGGCGCGGCGAAGACGGCAAAGTCCGCATGGTCGACGCCTATTGCCGCCACCTTGGCGCCCATATGGGCTATGGCGGCCGCGTTAACGGCAATCTGCTAGAATGCCCATTCCACGCGTGGCGCTATGACGGCGACGAGGGCAATGTCGCCGAGATCCCCTACTCCAAAACCATCCCGCCCCAGGTCGCCCGCAAGTGCACCCGCACATGGCATATGGACGAAGCGAACCAGTGGATTTGGATGTGGTACCACCCGGAGGATATCGCGCCTCTTTACGATGTCGTCCATATACCCGAAGCGACGCATCCGGAATGGACGGACTATGACACCTGTGAATGGAACGTCTGGGGCAGCCTTCAAAACATGGCGGAAAACAGCGTCGACTTCGCCCACTTTAAGTATATCCACGGCACGGCGTCGATGCCAGAGGCCGAGCTAACCTGGGGCGAATGGGATCGGCACGGCGTCGTCCGTGCAAAGATGGGCACGCCTCGCGGCGAAGTTGACGGAGCGATTACGTCAAGTTCGATGGGACCCGGCCAAGCTTGGGTTCGCTTTACAGGAATTTGCGAAACGCTCCTGATTGCAACAATGACGCCCGTGGAGCTTGACCACTTACACGTTCGCTACTGTTACACGCAGCCCAAAACCCAGGCCGAGGGGCCGATGGCAGGCTTAGCTAAAGCGATCATTAAAGACGTGAACAAACAACTCGACCAAGATAAAGTCGTTTGGGATCGGATGATTTTTCAGAATGAACCCGTCATTTGCGGCGGCGACGGACCCATTGCGAAGTTCCGGCAGTTTTATTCTCGGTATTACGTGAATTCGGACGGTGCGTCGGGCAAGCGCGGACCCCAGGCGGCTTAGCTGGTACTTGAGACAACAAGGCAAAGCTGCGCTAGAAGTCCCAGCGACTGGTTTAAGCACCGTGTTCTGAAGCGAGCATTCTCGTCTCGCTTTCTGTAGTTCCCTAAAACGCTAAAGAAAGCATCAGAGGTCCGTTGACATGAAACGACTAGAAGGGCGTGTAGGGATTATTGCCGGCGGCGGTCGTGGGATCGGCGCTGCGACGGCGAAACGTTTATGTGCCGAAGGCGCGTCTGTCATCATTGGCGATGTCAACGAAGGCTGGGCCAAGGGAACGGCAGAAACGATAAATAACGATGGCGGCGTCGCGCTAGGCGTTGCTCTAGACGGCACAGACGCCGCCTCTCAAGAAAATATCGTACACGAAGCAGTTAGTAAATTCGGCGGCTTAGACATCTACCACTCAAACCTGGCTGGCGGCACCGAAGGCGACGTTGACGCCTTGAATTGCCCGCCGGAGGTTTTCGAAAAATCTGTCGCCATTAATTTGCGGAGCCACTTGCTTGCAACACAAGCCGCGTTGCCGAAGATCGTTGAGCGCGGCGGCGGCGCAATAATCTACACAAGCTCAGGCGCTGTAACCGGCGCACTGCCTTACCAGGTCGCCTATCCGATGACGAAGGGCGGCATTCACGCCTTGGCTCGCCATGTGGCCGGCAAATGGGGGCGCCACGGCATTCGGGCGAATGTGATCTGCCCCGGCTTAATCATGACCGAGGCGGTCAAACAATTCATGACGGAAGACCAAGTTAAAGCACAGCAAAAACGTATACCGAATAAGCGTCTCGGCGAACCCCAAGACATTGCAGCCCTAGTGGCGTTCCTTGCTTCCGATGACGGAGCATATGTGAACGGCCAAGTTTGGCATGTTAACGGCGGCTCCCAAATGCGCGACTGATTAGTCCGGCAGCATTTTTAAAAAAAAAGCCTGCAGGGCCAATTATTCACCCTGCAGGCTTTTTTAATGTCTGCGCCGTTGCTTGACGCGAACTGGCTAGAGCAACTTCGCATCAATCTGAACCGCTTCGTTGCTCTAGGTTTTTGTTTTGTCGCGTTTTCTTACGACTAACCTGTCCCCACTTGGTCGGAGAACGCTCTAGGGCCAAAAAATCTGCTCCTAAGCCAGCCTTTGCCTTAATAGACCTAAAACCGCGCCGTTATGCTCGCCGAAAATGTTCTGCCCCGATCATACGTATTAAAGTCAGTGCGGCCGACCTCATCACTGATCTGGAACTCTTCGTGGCGCGTCGCGAGCAAATTCCGTCCCGACAAACCGAGAGACATGGGTTGCCCAAAGAGATCAATGTCGTAGCGGTACACCAGATCCAATTGAACGCCAGGCTCCTCAATAATGTCGGGTATCCGCGTACCGGGCAGTTCATAGCCGCGTTGCAGGATCCGCTCGCTTACCCAACCTAAAAGGATGGTAAGCTGATCGTTTTCGCCTTCCCAGCCGAACTGGGTGTTAACGATGTGTTCCGGCGTGCCCTGCAGCTCGCGGCCATCGATACCGATCGTTGACGCATCCACCAACTGACCGTTTAGAGGCGAGAACGGAATGAATTCGCCTTCCTCGGCCGATACCTCAGAATTCGTGTAGGTATAGTTGACAGTGAACAACCAATCGCGCCGGCCAATCCACTCATTATCAATCGGCATTTGGAATTCGCTGCGGTACTCAAATTCAACACCGAACAAATCCGCCTCAGGTGAATTAATGAACGACGACCCGAACACAAACGACGCTTGCTCAAAAATCACTTCTTCGATTGGATTATCGATCTGCTTATAAAAGCCGGCGAGCGTCACAAACTGATTTCTGCCCAAATAGTACTCTGCGCGAACATCGTAGTTTGTGATTTCACTATTAACCAGATCACCACTACCGATGAACTGGCGCTCCGTATCGGGATCAAAGAAAAGCGATTCAGCAAGCTCACGGAATTGCGGGCGCGTGATCGTTTGCGAATAGCCAACACGAAGCTGGAGATCATCAATCGCGTTCCATGTTACGGTCACCGACGGCAGGAAATAGTCCTCGTCAATGCGCGTATCTTGAGGAATGCGGCCCGGAACAACGCCCAAGCGACTGATCGTCTGCACTTCCTGCGTGCTGTCTTCGTAGCGGACGCCGACCGTTGCGTTCACGGTTGGGATGAGTTCAAAATCCGCTTTGAAGTAAGCCGATATAATCTCCAAGTCGCCAATATATGATTCAAGGAGGGTGCGCTCTGATAGTTCAAAGCGGTTAGGGCCTATATTGTCGGGACTGAACAAAAAGTCTGGCCGCGCTGATTGAACATCATCCGGGAGCGAATTACCGCCAACTTCTTGCAGTCTAACAATGTCATACCGACGGTCATTTTTCGAATAATCACCACCGACCGAGATCTTCGCAAACCGTCCGCCCTGAAGCGGAATATCGTAGCTCAAGTCTAAACCGCCGCTCAGGAGATCGTCATCAAGTTCAGAAAAGTTGATGTCGTAGTTGTTGTTCTCGAGATAGAGCGGATCAGCGCCCGTTGTCGGACGGATCCGGCGTAGCGTTCTCTCGAACGGTGAATCACGCGTCGAGCGAGCATAGGCGGCGCGCCAATCAACCCCGAAGTCACCAAAAACGTGTTCGCCTGACAGTTGCCCCATTTTTAGGTCACGCTCGATAAAAATGGTCGATTCATCAAATGCGCGACCGCCAAAGGGCGCATTAAACTCAATACCGTCGAAAATCTGCGCTTCTTTCGTTGTCGTGTGGATATAAAGCGCAGTGGCCTGAATAAAATGATCGTCCCACTCAGCGGAAACAGACGTGAGACCGTTTAAGGTCGCGTTGTATTGTGTTTCCGTTAGATTTGTTTCTGCATCGCTATTTGGGTCCAAGTCTGTTCCGACAATGCCGTTTGCTTGGGTTTGCCGAATGGCGCGCTGCGTTTCCCAGCCGCCGTCAAACCCAACGACGCCAACGATGCCGATGGTTGCGCCACCACGCTCGAACGCCGTGCCGCCATCAATTGAGCCCTGAAAATCCGGCCCTAACGTCGCCTCTTGGATAACGTTCAGTTCCGAATTGGGAAAGCTCTCGAACAGCGCCTCTCGTTCCGCGTCGGGAAGAAAATCGATGCGGGTGTCTGCACGGCGCAAATTAATCGGTAGGCTGCGTGTACCATCATCAAAACCGAGAAAGTCTAAGTTGCCGCCGCGGTAGGTAAGGCCATTGCGGCCAGTCGTTACTAAATTGAAGCCCGTTCCGAGCCTTACGTTCAAAAACGACTCCGCGGGCTCGCGCAGTGTTTCCAAATTGATGATGCCGCCCCCAAATTCGCCCGGATAGTCCGGCGAGAAGGTTTTCTGAACAGCGGCCCCGTTCAAGATATTCGACGGGAACAAATCCAAGGGAACGGTCCGTCGCAGTGGCTCCGGGCTCGGCAAGGGAGAGCCGTTCAACAGGGCTGAGGAATAGCGATCCCCAAGACCGCGAACATAGGCAAACTTTCCGCCGATGACGCTGAGGCCGCTAAGTCGCGAAAGCGCCAGCGCAGCATTGGCGTCCCCGGCGCGCGCCAGGTCCTCCTGATTGAGGAAAGTTGCAACCTGGGCTGTTGCGCGTTGTGGATCGGGAATATTGGTGCCACGGACAACAATTTCATCCGTAATTTGCGGCAAAATCCCACTCGATGGCGCTGAATCTTGAGCGCTTGCAGCGCCAATGGAAAGGACAGCAGCGGTTGCCAGCAGCGCCCCTTTAACTGATTTGATGACAGACATTTTGGAACCTCGAAATTTCCTGGAAATTCAGCTGGCGCGCCCCCGCACGCCAGCTCAAAAAGTGACTCGCCTTAGCAATCACTTCCGGGCTCAAGGCCGCAGGTCCAACCCTGCCACCAAGTATCTGATGCATCGCGAACAGCGCCCACATAGGTCGTATCGTCAAAGAACGGATCAATTGATGACAGGTTCGTAAACGCGGTTGCGCTAGTTTCGTTTGGTCCGTTGACGAACGTCATCATCAACGAGGAAATTGACGTTCCAAAAACATTGTTCGATCCCGCACGATCAATCGCGCCGTCGGCAAGCGCTGCTACGCCGTCGCTACCCGGATCATCGCGCTGGGCGCATTGAAAGCGTACGGATTCAAAGAACGGATCAAATGCTGGCTCGTAGGTTGCGTTGCCGTTGCCCGCTGAACTTTGGAAACGGAAGCATTGCTGATTTTCAACCACAACGCCGTTATAGAACTGACCGACATGGCCGGAGTTCAAGCGGAAGGCTGCCGTGTCTGGCCTGCTCGATGCGCCAATAAAAGTAAAGTTCGCAACCTTGGGATTGGTTTGGGGCGATGTTGATGCGTCCACAGATGATGCTTCGACAATATTGTCGCCACCGCCGGTGCGTTGAACCGCTAGCACATATTGGAGGGCGCCGACATAGCCGTTGTCGGTGTCCAGTGACTCATCGTCGTTCCCGGTGAGAACAATATACCGACCGTTCACCGTGCCGCCGAAGAATTCGACGCCGTCGTCCGAATTATTGTGGACCTGAACAAACTCAACAATTGTCCCGGTGCCGACGCCGCCAAAGGTAATGCCGTTTAACTCGTTTCCGAGGCTGATTTCATTGCCCGCGTAGCGAACTTGCGTGAAGCGGAGGGCGCCCGAGCTATCGGATGCATCGCCGCCGCCATAGTTCGCCGTTGGGGCGGTCACGCCCTCGATAGCATTGGTGCACGTAGCAGTTCCAGGCGTTCCGCCGCCCGCGCATCGATTGATCGGCGCCTGGCCGAGGAGAACGACGCCGCCCCACTCGCTGATCGCATCAATGTCTGACCGAGTGTTGAGCAGATCTTCATCGGAGGTGAACACGACCGGGGCCGTTCGGGTTCCATTCGAGAAGATTTGAGACCCACGATTGACGATGAGAAAATCATCGCCAGAGCGACCAAAGATCGTCACGCCCGCTTCAATCGTCAGTGAAGCTTCATCTCCGCCCGCGGCAGTTCCCGTTGGGCCAACGTCGACGCCAACGGAGACACGGCCGTCGAGGCGGTAAATATTGCCAGCCGTCAATCTCAGATCGTCCGTTACAACGCCCGATACGGAGCATACGGTCTGGCCGTTAATCTCCGTCCCCGTATCGGTGGTGCCGACCGGACAGGTGGGCTCAGGGAACAGGGCGAATGTCCAACCGGTCGCCCAGTTTGAAGTTAACGTTTCGGCGGCGCTAAAGGCCCCAATGTAGTTCGCTGTCTGAAAGAATGGGTCTAACGTGCTTGTATTGAAAGCTGTCGCACCGATCTCCGCTGGACCTGGGAAGAAAACATTTGAAAGCGAGCTCGAGCCCGTCGCGAAACTATTGTTTGACTCAGTTCGGTTAACCGCGCCGTTCGCTAACGCAGCTACGCCATCGCTGGCCGGATCGTCCAACACAGCGCAGTCGAATAAGACTGACTGGAAGAACGGATCGTCGGCCGCTTCATAGGTCGTGTTGCCGTTGCCAGCTGACTCTTGGAAGCGGAAGCATTGCTGCTCTTCAACCACAACCCCGTTATAAAATTGACCGATGTGCCCGGAGTTTAAGCGGAAACCAGCCGTTTCAGGCCTGGACGAGGCGCCAATAAACGTGAAGTTCGCGACCGTCGGATTAGTTTGCGGCGCCGTCATCGAATCCACGGACGACGCCTCGACAACGTTGTCGCCGCCGCGATCTCTTTGCACAGCAAGCAGAAACTGAATGTTTCCAGTGTATCCATTATCCGTATCAAGCGATTCGTCGTCGTTCCCGGTAAGAACGATAAAGCGGGCGTTCGCCGTGCCTCCAAAAAACTCGATGCCGTCATCAGAGTTATTGTGGACTTGAATGTGATCAAGCTGCGTGCCAGTGCCGACGCCGCCTAAGGTGATCCCATTTAACTCATTGCCAAGACTAATTTCGTTTCCAGCAAAACGAACTTGCACATACGAAAGCGCGCCTGAGTCGTCGCCCGCATCGCCACCGCCATAATTTGCGGTCGGCGCCGTTACGCCTTCAATTGCGTTGGTGCACGAAACGGTCCCAGGTGTTCCGCCGCCAGCGCAACGATTGATTGGCGCCTGGCCGAGCAACACCAAGCCGCCCCATTCCCCGATAGTGTCGCCGCCATCGTCAACGTTTGGCGCCGCTACGGCTTGGCGTTCCAAATCGCCTGCCGACGTGAAAACAATTGGCTGGGAAGGTGAGCCAACGGCCTCAATACGCGAACCACGATTGACGACGAGAAAGTCGTCACCCGAAGCGCCGAAAAGCGTGACCCCAGGCTCAATTGTTAGTACCGCTGATTGTCCGCCTGCTGCTGACCCGTCGGCCCCCACGTCAACGCCAATATCAATGCGGCCGTTTAATCGGTAAACAACCCCTGAGACATTTGGAACAGTCAGATCAGAGAGTATGACGCCAGTAATCTCACAAGAGGTTAGGCCCCCAACGAGTCCAAGTGTCGTGAAGCCAGCGGGGCATGTCCCAGCGATGACTCCACCGCCGCCGCCGCCGCCGCCTCCGCCACCCGGGCTCGTGCCCGGCGATGTCGCGCCTGGCGATTCGATGTCCTCGCCTTGTGTGCAAGCAGCAAGTGCAACGACGGCGACGCTGGTCAAAAGAAGCTTCGAAAGCGTGGGCAGTGTGCTCATTAAGGGCCCCCAAGAAATGTTGATACGTTCTACACAGCGCTTATTGCGCTACGCGGGGCTGGTTAACTCTGGAATGTTTCAGCGTTGTGACAGTCACAACACCGAATAAAAATATGTGGCGTGTGCGCTACGCATCGCGGGGTTCAGCTGTCTTTCTTGAGCAAATGGCTTGACGCAAGACGCGCTGAATTTCCTAAAAGAATCGCGTTCTTTTATGGTTGAAACGACCCCACGGAGCCATTCTTTTCAAACTTTCACACGGCAAATTTTATTCTGAGCCTTGCGCCGATCGCTGCTTAAATGCGCACCGAGCGCGCTTAATTGCTACACGGATCTTGTCACATAACTGCAATAAAAACGTCACCAATCCTTCACTGGGCGCACGTACCGGCTTCGGCAGGTAACAAATGTCTTGGAAGGTGCGTGCATGCTGCGTTTGGAAAACGTGACCCGTCGGTTTGGCGCAAACACGGCGGTGGATAACGTCTCGCTGGACATCCCAGCCGGTCAGATGGTCGGCATTATCGGGTCCTCCGGCGCGGGCAAGTCCACCCTGTTGCGGATGATCAACCGGTTGATCAACACGTCGGAAGGCAGCATTTATTTCGGCGATGTGGACGTCTCCAAACTGACGGGCGCTCCGTTGCGGGCTTGGCATCGCGATTGTGCGATGATTTTCCAGCAGTTTAACCTTGTGCCGCGCATCGACGTGCTCACCAATGTGCTGCTGGGTCGATTGAACCACCGGTCAACGCTTAAGAGCCTCCTCAACATCTTTTCAGACGAAGAGCGCGCCATGGCGCTTGCGGCGCTGGAGCGTTTGGACATCGTGCAAACCGCGCTGCAACAGGCCGGTACATTGTCCGGCGGGCAACAGCAGCGCGTCGCCATCGCCCGCGCCTTGATGCAAAACCCAAAAGCCATTTTGGCGGATGAACCCATCGCGTCTCTCGATCCACGCAACGCGCAAGTGGTGATGGAGAGCCTGCGCGAGATCAATCGCCGCGACGGCATCACCGTAATCACCAACTTGCACACGCTGGATACAGCCCGCACTTATTGTGAGCGCATCATCGGCATGTCTAAAGGCAAGGTCGTGTTTGACGGTGGGCCGGATGATCTGACGATGGATGCTGCCCGCGCGATCTACGGCGTGGAAGGCATGAAGGACGCGTTTTCAGAAGCGGTGACGTCCACAAGCCTGGCGGCAAATGACACGGCTCCAAACGAAGTGCCTGCGCCGAGCGCCGCGTCTCCTAAAGCATCAAAAGTGCGCCGCAAGAAGGCCATTGTGCCACCTGCCAACGGCGAGGCTGTGATACCCGCATCGCATCAAACGCACTGATCCCGTTTCCAGCGGACGTGTCCGCTTGAAAGACGACACCAACCCAACCCGGTTTCAGGTCGCAGACATGGAACCAATCTTTTCAATGGAGAAAATCCCGTGTTGAAAAAACTGCTTTTGGCCACCACCGCCGTTGCCGCACTCACCGTCTCATCTGTGGCCCCCGCATTCGCGCAAGACGTCTTCCGCGTCGGCATTTTGGGCGGCGAAAACGAAGCTGATCGCCTGCGCAACAACCAGTGCTTGATTGACCTTCTGCCAGCCGCAATTGGCGTGTCGGAAGTCAAGCTCTTCCCCGCTGCTGACTATGACGGTGTGATCCAGGGTCTTCTGGGCGGCACGCTGGATTACGCCGAACTGGGCGCCTCCGGTTACGCCAAGGTCTATCTCACCGACCCCAAGGCGGTTGATCCTGTTTTGACCACCGAGCAGGTTGACGGCGCCACAGGTTACTACTCCATCATGCTGGCCAAAAAAGAAACCGGCATCAAAAACATTGAAGACATGAAGGGTAAGTCCCTCGGCTTCGCTGACCCGGATTCCACCTCCGGCTATCTGGTGCCATCC
>JBCCTV010000119.1:0-9608 GCA_039197915.1 Pseudomonadota bacterium
CACCACGTTGATAGGTCGGGTGTGGAAGCGCAGTAATGCGTGAAGCTTACCGATACTAATTGCTCGATTGGCTTGAACATCAGCATTCTCATGCGCGTTGGACAGTTCCTCTAGGGACTGTCGGCGCACTGAGGTTAGTCATCATCTAATTTGGTCTTGGCGACGGCCCGTTACGAGCCGTTGCGGAGCATAGGGATTAGATACGGGCGCCGGCGACCAAACGCCGGCGCGCTCTCGCAGTTGATCCGTTTTGCCGGCCCGGTGGTAATAGCGGGGAGCTTCCACCCGATCCCATCCCGAACTCGGTCGTTAAATTCCCCAGCGCCGATGGTACTACGTCTTAAGGCGTGGGAGAGTAGGTCGCCGCCAGGCCTGCAAATGAGATGCACCCTTCGAACATCATTGCTTTTACTTATCACTGTTTCCAGCGTAATGGCGGACAACGTTGGTCTGGTGTCAGCGTTTGGATTAAAGGTAGTGCTCTGCAGCATTGCGGATCGTCATGATGCAGATATTATTTCGCAAATGTCGAAGCCCAATCGTTCTAATCTTCGCCATTCGAGCGCGCTAGTTTCGCGCGTGCTTGTTTCGAGCGTTGATGATCATGCGCCTCTAATCGTTGTTGGCCTGCCTCGTAGCGGCTCCTCGTTGCTGTCTGACATAATTTCACAAACAGATGGTTGGTACATTTTCGATGACCTGTATTTGACCGAGTATGTTGATGAAAATGGTCTGCATAACCCGCTAACTCAGCAACAGCTTTCCAACATGCTGGAATTTTTAGGATGGCAAATACGCGCGCGTATGCGGCATAAGCCATTTGCTATCCCGAAGATGGGTGAAGATGAAATCGAGCCAATGAACGAAGCAATACAGGCAGCGTTCTCAGGTCAGCAGCCGCGTTGGTGGAACGTTCAAAGAGAATGGTTAATGCGGCTTTCGATTGTTAATGGCTGTCGCGGGTGGGGATACAATCACCCTGGGTCGTTTTTGTCCGTAGACGCTCTATGGAAGATTTATCCAGACGCCCGCTTCTTATTTTTGTTTCGAAATCCCCAGAACGTACTTGCATCGTTCAAGCACTTAGCGGACGGACATAATGACGGCAATTCGCTGCAATACCATCCGTTGTTTTACTCCCTTTATTGGAGAAAATCTGTCCAAGCCTATCAGCAGGCAAAGGCAAAGCGACCGGGATCCGTTGCCTTCGTGCGATTTGAGGACATTATTGCATCGCCGGTAGCGGTTATTACTTCTATAAACGAGGCATTTTCCTTCGATGCGAAAGGAAAAGTGTCACTGCCACCCGCGAATTCTTCCTTTTCTGGCAAACGAAAGGGAATAAACGGTATTGAGAATAACTTGCTGCGGAGGCTTGCGCATAAGGAAATTAGTGCGCTTGGTTATGAGTTTCCTCACGTGCCTGTTCGATCCAATGACTACGTTGACTTGATGATCACTACAGTAAAATTCGCAATATATTCGATAAGGCACCGATTGACAAATGCTGCGAAATTAAAGAAACTCTTCCGTATGCTTACAAACGGTAACTGAAAACAATATATCAAATGTCAGTCACCATTACCGGTTTAAGCTAGAATATTAAAAAAGCGATTACCGAAATAAAATCTTAGCTGTTTGCTGGTTGAGATGCCCGGCTCGATTCAAATCAATTTCTTGCGCAGCAAGCGCGGCAGAATTTGAGGTGTTCGTGTTGGCTGATTGAATTACTGGAAATCAGCACGCGATCAGGTCGCCGCCAGGCCTGCAAATGAGATGCGCCCTTCAATCCATTCTTTCTAATAAATCCCTTCGCAATCGCACCATGCGTTTAGCGCTTTTCGTGACCTTATTCTCGCGTCATCCTTCCGCCGTGGACACGGGAGCAAGCAGCGGTGACAACCCCACGTATTCGACGATTTGAAGATATCGCCCCTTTTGACAGTTCAGCTGACATCGTCATTTGTGGCTATGGCGGTGCTGGCGCAAGCGCGGCTTACGAGGCGCTTAAGCTCGGGGCAGACGTCGTTGTCCTAGAGCGGTCTGGCGGCGGCGGCGGGGCGACCGCCTTATCGAGTTGTGAAATGTATCTCGGCGGATCCGGCGGCACGTCCCTGCAAAAAGACTGCGGTTTTGAAGATACGACGGAAAACTTCATCTCATACCTTACAACGTCGATGGGTGCGGCCGGCGATAGCGAACGAATTCGTGTCTATGCGGAGGGCGCGGCTGAGCACTTTAACTGGGCGGAGAGCTTGGGCGTGCCGTATAAGCGGGCATTCTTTCCGAACCGCGATGTTGTGCCGTATTCAGACGAATCGCTTCTTCACACGGGGAACGAGCGTGCGTCCCCTTTTAAAGAAACGAGCGCGCCGGTTCCGCGGGGCCATGTGCCGTCACACGAGGGTGATGAGGGCGGCCGCATCTTTATGGACAAATTAATGGCGGCCGTTGCTGAACTCGGCGCCCGGATCGAATGTGATTCGCGCGCGACGGCCTTGGTGCAGGATAGACATGGTAGGATCCGTGGCGTCGTCGCGCGCTCAAATGGCGTTGATCGCACAATTGAGGCGCGGCGCGGCGTTATCCTCACCTGCGGCGGCTTCATCATGAATGATGAAATGACCATGAAGCACTTGCCTTCACTCCGCTCGATTGGCCGGCCCTATGGAAACGCCTGGGACTTAGGGGACGGCATCTTGATGGGCGTCGCCGCTGGTGGCCAGGCGATCAATATGGGCGAGGCGTTTATGGCGCTCGCATTTTATCCACCCGAAAAGCTTACCTATGGCGTTTTTGTGAATAAGCGTGGCCAGCGCTTTGTCAATGAAGACGCGTATCTGGCGCGCCTTGCCCACTATGGGGCGCAACAAGATAACGGCGAAATATACCTGTTTGTGCAAAACGAGGATTTCGAGCCGTCGTTCTACTATGAAAACCTCCGTGTCGCGGCGGTAGGCGAGACCGTTGAGGAAGTAGAGCAGGAGGCCGGGTTTCCCGAAGGGGCGCTCGTGCACACAGTAAACTATTATAATCAGCATGCTGCTGAAAAACGTGATCCTCTCTTTCACAAGGCGCCAGACTGGCTAAAGCCAATCACAGAGCCGCCGTTCGCACTCGTGAGCTACCGATATGACGAAGTAAAAATGCCCCTTGGCGACGACATCGGTCCGCTAATGTTCACGCTGGGCGGCCTTGAGGTTCAAACATCGGGCGAGGTTCTGACACCTGATGGCGATGTCGTGCCTGGCCTATACGCGGCAGGCAGAACAGTTGCGGGGCTGCCGCGCAGTGGCGTCGGGTACGCAAGCGGGATGTCCGTTGGCGACGCAACTTTCTTTGGCCGCCTTGCTGGACGCGCCGCGGCTGCCAACGGGTTGAACTGAAACCGCATTTGCACGCCAGAGATCTGCAGCAATCCAGCGAAGTCCGGAGGATCGGTAGCGGGTCGCTCAGCCGCATTAAATATCGACCCATAATACCTAGGCGCATCGATAAGAACGCAAATTGCTCAAAAGGGCGCCGCGACGTCTATTTTCGCTCAGCTGCAATGACCGTGTTGCGCATGAGCATCGCAATCGTCATTGGACCAACGCCGCCCGGAACAGGCGTAATGGCGCCAGCGACCTCCAGCAACGCATCATAGTCCGCATCGCCGACAAGCCGTGTCTTCCCGTCGCCAAGCTCTGGCGCTGGAATTCGATTAATCCCAACATCGATGACAGTGGCACCGGGCTTGACCCATTCCTTCTGGATGAAATGCGGCCGCCCAACCGCGGCAACTAAAATATCAGCACTCCGACAAACCGCTTCAATATCCTTGGTGCGGCTGTGAGCGACCGTTACGGTGCAATTATTCTGGAGAAAGAGCTGTGCCGCGGGTTTACCGACTATATTTGACCGCCCGACGATTACAGCGTGGAGGCCCGATAGGGACGGTAGAGCGGTTTGCGCCATATGAAGGCAGCCCGCGGGCGTGCATGGGATGAGCGCTTTTTCGGTATCTCCAATGCTCAACAGGCCAACATTTACGGGATGAAATCCGTCAACATCTTTTTGTGGTGCGATGCGCTCAATGATCTCTGCAGCGTCAATATGGTCCGGTAAGGGTAGCTGAACGAGAATGCCGTCTACGGATGTATCAGCATTTAAGTCGTCTATGATCGCAAGCAGATCCGCATGACTTATGGCTTCGCTTAAGGTGTGCGTTGTTGCGTCGATGCCAAGGCGCTGGGCCGTGCGGCCTTTGTTGCGGACGTAGACCTGGCTTGCCGGGTTTTCGCCGACCAAGACGACGTCTAGCTTAGGCGCTCTCCCGACCCGATCTTCAAAGCCCGCGGCCCGGTCCTTAACACCATCAGTTATTGAAGCGGCGATTTCTTTGCCGTCGATGATTTTCGCTGACAAGGCGTTAGCTCCTGAATTTCGGCCGTAAAGCTGTTTATGCGAGATGAACCGGCGTGAGAAGTCGGATATCATTACCCGAGATAATTAGAAGGACAATCGCTCGATGAAAAATCCATTTGAGACGCCAGAACGCGCGGCGTTCCGCGAGCAAATGAAGCGATTCGTAGAAGCGGAGATCAAACCTTTCGCCGACCAATGGGACGAAGAAGGCGACATTCCCTGGTCGCTGCACGAAAAAGTCGGGGCGCTCGGCGCCTATGGCTTTGGCGTTGATGAAAAGTATGGCGGCCTTGGATTTGACGACTCTTTTATGCGCGCAGCCTACGGCGAAGAATTCGCGCGCTGTGGCGCCGGCGGTGTGCCCGCCGCTTTGGGCGGTCGGTCTATCTCTATCGGTCCGATCCAAAACCTTGCGTCTGAAGACATTAAGGACCGGGCGCTTGCTGATATTGTCGCCGGTCGAAAGGGCTCTAGCCTTGCGATCACGGAGCCCGGCGGCGGCTCCGACGTTGCTCAGCTCAAAACGACGGCAAAGCGCGACGGAAACCACTTCGTCATCAACGGCTCAAAAACATTCATCACTGGCGGGATGAAGGCGGACTATTTTGTTGTTGGGGCCCGAACCGGTGGAGAGGGGCTCGGCGGAATATCGCTATTTTTTGTTGAGAAGGACGCACCCGGATTTTCGCGCACCGCGATCGATCGAAAAATGGGCTGGTGGTGTTCTGACCAGGCGACGCTTTACTTTGAGGATTGCCGGGTTCCCGCAGAAAACCTGATGGGGGAGGAGAACGCGGGCTTTCTCCAGATAATGAACAATTTCAATTACGAACGCATGGCGATGGTCGCCCAATGCGTCGGCATGATGAAGATCTGCCTAGAGGAATCCATCGAGTGGGCGAAGGAGCGCGAAACCTTCGGGAAGCCCCTCATTAAGCATCAGGTTATTCGCCATAAAATCGCTGATATGTCCGCGAAAATCGACGTCACGGAGGCCTATCTCAACCAAATTTGCTGGCAGATGGAGCAGGGTGATCCGTCTGCGGCGGAAATATCAAAAGCAAAATTCTTCGCGACTAAAGCCCTAGAATTTTGCGCCTCTGAAGCGATGCAGATTTTCGGCGGCGCTGGTTACCTGCGCGGCGCAGCGGTTGAACGAATATACCGTGAGGTAAAAGTGATGGCGATTGGCGGCGGCTCTGAAGAAATCATGCGCGATCTCGCTGTCCGTCAAATGGGACTTTAGCCAGGCGCAAACTTTATAGGGGCCATACTGATAGACCGTACGTAGATGATCGCAGCCAAAGTAAGCGCCAATGGAAAAGCGCGTATCAGCGGCCAAGGCCGCCCATGAGCGTGTATTTTACGTTGATGTAGTCATCGAGGCCATATTTCGAGCCTTCGCGTCCCATCCCAGAGTCTTTTACACCGCCAAACGGAGCGACCTCGGTCGAGACAATGCCCTCGTTCACGCCGACCATACCATATTCAAGCGCTTCGGAAACGCGCCAGGCGCGCCCAAGATTTTCCGTATAGAAATAGGACGCAAGCCCATATTCGGTATCGTTTGCAAGCGCGATCGCTTCCTCTTCGGTTTCAAATTTGAAAACTGGCGCGAGCGGACCAAAAGTCTCGTCGCGCGCCACAAGCATGTCCTGGGTGGCATCGCGCATAACCGTTGGTTCAAAGAACGACAGCCCAAGGGCGTGCCGAACGCCGCCGGTGACGACGCTTGCGCCGTTGGCCGTTGCATCTTTTATGTGCTCTTCTACTTTTTCAACGGCGCGTTCGTCGATCAGGGGACCTTGTTCGACGCCGTCTTCAAGACCGTCGCCGACCTTCATTTGGCTGACGCGGTGCGCTAACTTCTCCGTAAACGCATCATAAATGCCAGCCTGGACGTAAACGCGATTGGCGCAGACGCATGTTTGTCCCGAGTTTCTGAATTTACTCATGATCGCGCCTTCGACAGCGCGATCGAGATTGGCGTCGTCAAAAACAATAAAGGGCGCGTTTCCGCCAAGCTCCATTGACGTACGCTTCATTGCGCGGGCGGCTTTGGCAGCGAGATCTTTGCCAACTGGCGTTGAGCCAGTGAAACTGATTTTGCGGACTTTTTTATGCCCGCACATGGCGTCGGCGATATCGCTTGCTTTGCCTGTAACGATGTTCAGTACACCCGGCGGCAGCCCAACCTCCTCGGCGACCACGCCATAGGCGAGCGCTGAAAATGGGGTTTGGCTTGCTGGCTTGATCACGAGCGTGCATCCTGCCGCAAGCGCTGCGCCTGCTTTTCGCGCGATCATTGAGGTTGGAAAATTCCAGGGCGTGATAACGCCGACAACGCCAACGGGCTCCTTCGTCACGACGATCCGCTTATCGGGCCACGGCGATGGAATGGTGTCGCCATAAAGCCTGCGTGCTTCTTCACCGAACCACCGGAAAAAACTGGCCGCAGAGCCGACCTCGCCGCGCGCTTCATTAAGCGGCTTGCCCATTTCCGTGGTGAGTAGGCGCGCGAGGTCTTCCCGGTTGTCCATGATTGCGTCATGGAACTTTAGGCAGAAGGCGGCGCGCTCTGCCGCCGTTTTGCCGCGCCAGGCCTGGAAAGCTTCGTCCGCGGCGGCTATCGCCTCTGTTGTTTCAGCGGCGCCAAAGCGTGGGGCTGCGCCCATTGTTTCCCCGGTTGCAGGATTAACAACGCTGATAATTTCGTCAGTCGGTTTGCGCCACTCCCCATTGATAAAACAGGCTTCTTTGAAAAATCGGCTATTCATATTGCTACTTTCCTGGCTCCGTATGGAGAAACTATGCCGGCCGGTATCCTTGTTTCCAGTGCGGGCTGCATTCGCCCCTTCCTTTCGAGGCCAACAACAGCGATCTTGGGACAAATTTTTGGAGCCCGACGATGACAACGGTAATTTATGACACGCCAGCTGAGGCGGTTGTGCAAATCACATTGAACCGCCCGGAGGCTTTGAATTCCTTCAATAAAGACCTGCGCGGCGACCTAACCGACGCAATCGCGACCGCTTCGGCCGATATGGGCGTGCGTGCGGTTGTTCTTACCGGGGCTGGGCGCGGTTTTAGCGCCGGCGCAGATATCACCGATATGTCGAGCCCGCGAAATGTCGAAGATCAGCTCAACGCTGAATACGCCGCGTTTTTGAATATCATCAAAACCTGCGAAAAGCCTGTGATTGCAGCGATAAACGGGCCAGCAGCAGGGATCGGCATGACCCTGGCGCTCACCTGCGACCTTCGTGTGATGGGCGAGAGCGCTTATCTCATGTCAGCGTTCGCGAATATCGGGCTCGTGCCCGATGGCGGCCTGTCTCTGCTTTTGACCCAATTAATGGGCTACAGCCGCGCCTACCAGGCCGCGATCGAAGCGGAAAAGATGAGTGCGGAAACCTGCCTGCGATATGACCTGACGAACCGCGTGGTTGCTGACGATGCGGTCGTAAGTGAAGCGGTCACTTGGGCGTCTACGCTGGCCGAACGCGCCCCTGTGGCAAACGCTCTGACTAAGCGCGCCTTTCGCGCCGCCGTCCATGGCGATCTGGCGTCAGCCGCCTCGTTCGAGGCAATGCTCCAGCGCGCAGCGATCCAGACGGAGGATTGCCAGGAGGGCATTGCGGCGGTTCTACAAAAGCGCAAACCGCAGTTCAAAGGGCGCTAGCGGTCACTTTAACTTCGCAAGTGTGCAAATAATAATCCTGCAATTACAGTAGTTTGCGGCATATTTCTTTATCATCATCAAGCCGAAGATTTATTGACGTGATTGTGCGGACTAAAGCCCGGAAACGCCGGCGCAATCCTACAGGAATACCGTCTCGGGCCCAGCGATTAGAACCATATAAAAGGCGCCCGCTGCGGCCAAAGCCGGCCCAAACGGCGCCTCGGTGTTCCGATCAATGCGGCTGCCGAACAAGTTCAAAACCAGAATAGCGATCAGCATCCCCACTGATGCCAGAAAGATCACGCTCGGAAGCGCCTGCCACCCGAGCCACGCCCCGTAACCCGCAATTAGCTTGATGTCGCCGCCGCCGAGGCCGTCGCGGCCTCGCAAAAGGCGGAAACCAACCGCGATCGCCGTCAGTGCGCCATACCCAACCGCGGCGCCGATCACCGCATCGCTAAAGCTCGCAAAGCGGCCAAACGCATTAACAACGAGTCCACTCGCAAGGAGAGGCAGCGTCAACGCATCGGGGAGGTATTGCGTCTCGAGATCGATCGCGGCGAGCGCGATCAGAATCCACAAGAAAAAGGCGATCAGCGCGCTATCGACCAGGTTTGTCGTGGCGCTGACCGCGAGGACCGCCGCAAGCGCCCCTGCTGCTTCAACAATCGGATATCGCATCGATATGCGTTGCCCGCAGGCTGAGCATTGTCCTTTTTGGATGATGAAACTGATGATCGGGATTAAATGAAGAACGCCGAGCGATTGCCCACATTTCGGGCAGTAGGACCGCGGGCTCGCGATATTCCCCCGTGTTTCCCGCGTCGGTGGCGGCGCAACGTCCACCAGATTCCACGAGCTTGGCCCGCGAAAGATCACGACATTTAGAAAACTGCCGATGATTGACCCGATGGCGAGCGCCGTGGCGAGGAGTAATGGGTTCGGAAGTGTCACGGGCCGGTCTTTATTCCTACGAACGCGCTGTTTGCCCTACGGTTATTACAGGGTTCGTCACAAGACTTTGCCAATCATTTGATAATACCGTTCGCCAATGTCGAGCAGGCGCTGCAATGGCTTTAGGAAAGAGTGTCGCTGCGGCGCGAGTATGTTTGGCGGGCCGCGTAATTTATTGATAAAAAACGATAAATAACGTTTTTGGAACAAGTTTTGCGCATGAAAGCCAGGACTTTGTGGAAAGGACTTGGCAGCCGGGCCTTGGCGGCCAGGACTTGATACATTGAGTAACGGACGGCGGCGAACCTTTTGATGAGCGTGATTAACGTTAATCTAGATGACTTTACCCGGCGCTTTTCGCGCTTCGCCGGGACGGGATCTGGCGGCCAATGGCTAACGCCCAAAAGGTTTCAACACGCTCTTATCGCCGCCACATGGTTGATGGCGCTTGGGTCCGCCGTCCTCGCGGCGCGTGTTTTTTGGAACGTGGCCGCGCCCCTGCCTGTGCCATCTTCTGAAGCCGCGCCCGCGAGCGCCGGCGTCGCCGAAACGCGCGTTTCGGCGC
>JBCCTV010000120.1:0-9523 GCA_039197915.1 Pseudomonadota bacterium
CATTCAGCGTAACATTATTGCGCGATATGGAATTTTCGTTACCGGTGATCGTATTATCGCTGCCTGAGATCATATTGGTGTCGCCGGTAATGACATTTTTATTGCCAGAAACGGAATTGAAAGACCCAGTAATTTCGTTGTCATTTCCGTTCACAACGTTCCAATCGCCCTCAACAGTGTTCTTGCTACCGACGATATCGTTCCAAACACCACGCACATAGTTCGACGCGCCATTTATAGTGTTATTGTCGCCGTCCACGTCGTTTTTACTATCTTCAATTATATTGCTGTCCCCGACGATGCTGTTTTCGTTACCCATTATTTCGTTCATCACGCCCTCGGCGAAATTTTTGTTGCCGTAGATCGTATTATTAAGGGAGCGGATGATATTTTCGTAGCCAGACACGTCATTTTGCGCGCCCTGAATATCGTTCTTGTTACCAACTATTTTGTTACTGGACCCAATTATACCGTTCTCGGCACCGTCAATTTCGTTCAGGTCAAGGGTTATTGTGTTATTGTTTCCCAAAACTGTGTTTTCGTTCCCGTCGACCGAATTATCGTTGCCATCGATTGCGTTATTAGAGAATGTAATAGTGTTATCGTTACCGTTTACGGAGTTGTCATTACCATTGACAATGTTGTCAAAACCTTCGATGGAATTTCCAAGTCCAACTACTGTATTCGATGGGTCACTGACGGTATTCGGGCCTCCGGAACCACTGCCGCCCGCATCATCGGTATTTCCTTCGCCGCCACTGTCGCCAGCACCATCGCCTTCGCCGCCGGATCCCACGCCCGTGTCGCCGCTTCCTCCGTCTTGATCTCCCGATCCGCCCGGTGCGCCTTCGCCACCGTCTCCATTTCCGCCGGATGTTCCGCCATTATCCTGCCCGGGGCCTTCCGCGCCGCCACCTTCATTGTCGCCGCCGGCATCTCCAGAATTTCCATTATTTGACTCTCCGGACCCAGACTCTCCGGAGCCAGATCCTCCGTCACTTGAGCCGCCCGTATCAGTCCCATCACCCGATGCGTTTCCACCGTCGCCGGAACCGCTGTCGCCTCCCCCGTTTCCATTGGGCTCTGAGCCGCCATCTCCAGTGGTGTCACCGGAATTGCTTTCACCGCTCGCGCCCCCTTCACCATTAGGAGGTTCGGAGTCATCGTCATTTCGTCCTTCGCCATCGCCGATAAACGATCCAGCATCGCTATCAGCACCAGTAGAATTGTCCTGACTTTGATCTGTCGAGGACGCTTCGTTGCCCACACTGCCGTCACTTGTGTCAGAACGGTTATCCGTAGTCGTCTCATCTTCCGGCTGCTCGAGCTGGCGCTGCGCCACATCAAGAACGGTGTTCACCCCCTGGCGACCGGTTTCCGTGGCGCCCGGAGCGCGGTCTGCGTTTTGTGTTTCAGCAACTGCTGCTCCTACGGCCCTGCGGCGGCGGGTTTCGCGGGATTCCGTTTCGGAGGGTGCGCCATCGCTTTGTGCTTCAGAAGCCTGCGCCGTAGAAGGCGCATCGTCGGCCCCAGTGCGATTCTCTTCTGTCTCCGCGGCGGGGGAGTCGTCAGCCACTTCCGCCGCCTCTTCTGGCTTTTCAGCGCTTGCCTGTTGTGGCGCAGGCGCTTGTGCGCCCGTAGGACCGTCATTGATCCGCCCAACTTGTAAGTTGGCGCCGCTTACGGTTGCTCGAGCGCCAGCCGGCACCAGCGAGCGTTCACCCGTTTCTAGCAACTCAACGCGCACGGCGCCTTCGGTCACCGACACAGAGTGCGATTTACTCCGTGTATCAACGACAAATGTGGTCCCTTTAACGACCGCTGACACTGTTGATGAGCGAACTTCAAAATGAGGCGCACGACGTCGGTTGACCGTATATTGGCCCACCCCGGACGATTGCAGGATCAAAGTTCGTTTTCTCTTTTTGGGTGTCCCAATGACGATACGGGCATTTGCGCCTAAGCGAATTGCCTGCTCGCCCCTCATGATCAGTGCTGATGATTTTGCTCCCGTCGCGACCCAGTCGCCGGGGTTAATGCGCGCGCCAGCAACTATACGCTGGTTTCCGGTGACGGTGACCTCGCCGGTCGCTTCCTCCAATACCCATTCAGCCGCCGAGGCGAGCGATGCGCCAGCAAACGACAACAAACAGATTAATGAGCGTAAAAGACCCCGCATAGCGCCACCAAAGTTTCACGTGGCGCTGGAATATCGAATTATCGCGAATGAGCACTTAACGAGTTTGATAAAAATCATTAACAAATGAACTATTAAGGAGTTTTCCTTAGACGTCTGACGTTGAGTTGCGTTTAGGGGAATCCTGCGAATGGAGCGTGCTGTCACGTTCTCAATCGCGCTGGTTGCGATGGTTTGGGCTGGGCTGGGGCAGTCGACGGCGCAGGTGCGCTCTCTGCGTGACGGCCCTTCCATTTCTGACGTCGCTCAACAAGACACCCTTGCAATCGCAAGCATTCGCTTCCGTGGCGCAAAAGCATTCAGTGAAGGAACCTTAAGTGACGCCGTTAAGGCGAACATTCGCGCGCCCGTGACACGCAAGCGACTGCAAGCGATTTCCGATAGCGTTACCCAGCTCTATGTTGACAATGGTTATTTCCTGTCAAAGGCCGTCATTAAACCCCAATCATTCGAAAACGGCATCGTCTATCTTGATATCGTTGAAGGTTATTTGAGCGGTGTAGAAATCAACGGCGCCGCTGACCATCCTCTAACATCCTATTTTACGACGGCTCTCTCGGAGAGACCACTCAAGAGACAGACTTTCGAGCGCGCCGTGACGCTGATCAACGGGCTCCCCGGGCACCGCATAACCGGTCGAAAACTCGATATCGCAACAGCCGATGCCGGCGCACATTTCCTCAGCCTGGAAGTAAAAAGACAACGCGTCCGTGCACAAATCGATGCGACAAACAAAGGCGTTCGGGAGGGCGAAGCATGGCGAGCCCTAGCCGGAATTGAACTTGTCTCCGTGCTCAGACCCGGCGATAGGCTCGGCGCTGGCGCGTTGACGCGCCCCGGCGCGCCCTCCGAATTGGCGTATTTTGTAGCCCGTTATTCAATGCCGATTGGCGCAAGCGGCGCCCGGGTCTTCGCGGACGGCGTATTCTCTGACACAAGTCCACAAAGTGCGCTCGTTGGACGCGACCTTGAGGGTACACTGAGGAGCTTTGGCATCGGCGCCGAGTACCCAATCATTCAGCGACGAAATGAGACGCTTAACATCAGCACACGATTTGACTGGATAAATTCCAGAGAACTAGAAAACGACAGTCTGCTCTATGAGGATCGTTTGAGGGTTATAAGGGCGGAAGCACAGTACGCAAAGAAGCTCAGCGACACGAGCCGGACGGTATTTGAAGTGCGCGCCAGCCAAGGCTTGCCGTCGCTCAACGCTTCGACAACAGTTGGCGAATTTACATCGCGCCCTGATGCAGACGCTGAATTTTTTAAAATCGATGGAAGCGCCGCGGTACAGACCTATATCAGCGATCGGATCAGCCTGACTGGCTCCGCAATTGGGCAATACACGGATGATACGCTTCTCTTCCTTGAGGAATTTGCCCTAGGCGGCGGCTCGTTTGGTCGCGCCTATGACTTCGGTGAAGTCCTCGGTGAACAAGGCGTCGCTGGCTTCGTAGAGGCCGGATATCACGGAAAGACGAACGGTCCCATTAAACGCTGGGAATTATATTCCTATGCGGACGTTGGAGCCGTATGGAACGCAGGCGCCGGCTTTTCCGTTGACGGAGACCCTTTGTACTCAGCTGGCGGCGGTTTTCGGGTTAATCTTTTTAACAATGTCACACTGAATTATGAGGCGGCTTACCCGCTCGCTGACGCGCCGTTTACTGAAGATGACGATAGTCTGAGGCATCGCCTCCAAATTGGAGTTTCCTACCCCTAATCCGCCATTGTACAGCGCCAGGTATTTAAACCGCACAAAACCGTATCGAAACACATTTCGCCTGTCAGATGAGCGAGTTCGGCCGTATCACACAAGCCGGCGCTTGATGATCGGCGCGCCTGAGGGCTATTCCCACTCGATTGTACCAGGCGGTTTTGACGTCACATCATAGACGACGCGGTTCACACCTTGAACTTCATTGACAATTCGCGTTGCGCAACGGCCTAAGAATTCATGGGTAAACGGATAATAATCAGCAGTCATTCCATCGGTTGATGTAACCGCGCGCAAGGCGAGCACGTTTTCGTAGGACCGTTGGTCACCCATCACACCGACCGTTTGTACGGGAAGCAAAACAGAGAACGCTTGCCAAATTTCGTCGTAAAGCCCAGCCTTCCGGATTTCATCGAGATATACAGCGTCCGCCTTGCGTAGCGTATCCGCCCGCTCTTTTGTGACCGCGCCAGGCAAGCGAATGGCGAGCCCCGGACCTGGAAAAGGGTGTCGACTGACAAAAGCGTCCGGCAAGCCTAATTCGCGGCCCAACGCGCGCACCTCGTCCTTAAACAATGTGCGCAACGGTTCGACTAGCTTTAGGTTCATGCGCTCTGGCAGACCGCCAACGTTATGGTGAGACTTGATCGTAACCGATGGTCCACCGTCAAACGAAACGCTTTCTATAACATCCGGATACAAAGTGCCTTGGGCGAGGAATTCAGCATTCGATATCTTGTTCGCTTCTTCCTCAAACACATCAATGAAAAGCGCGCCGATGGCTTTGCGTTTTTTCTCGGGATCATCAAGCCCCTCAAGGGCTGTCAAGAACTTTTCCTCCGCATCAATATGAATGAGGGGGATATTATAGCTATCACGAAACAAGCGAACGACTTCTTCGCCTTCGCCCAAGCGCATGAGCCCTGTATCGACAAACACGCAGGTCAATTGATCACCGATGGCCTCGTGCAAAAGCACAGCGGCAACCGAGGAGTCAACGCCGCCTGAAAGTCCACAAATGACGTGGCCGTCGCCAACTTGGTCTCGCACCGCTTGAATGGCTTCAGCGCGAAAGGCGGCCATTGTCCAATCGCCTTCAAAGCCAGCAATCCGTTTAATGAAGTTTTCGAGGAGCCTCGCGCCATCGGGCGTATGCACAACTTCCGGATGGAACTGAACGCCGTAAAACTTGCGGTGCTCATCGGCGATTGCCGCAAAAGGCGCGCCTGGCGATGTGGCAAGCGCCACGAACCCGTCCGGCAGCGCATCGACCCGGTCTCCGTGGCTCATCCAAACCGTTTTATCGTCGCCAACCCGCCATACGCCATCAAAGAGCGGGCTTTCTTTTTCAACGGTGACGTCCGCGCGACCAAACTCTCTGTGGTCGGACGGCGAGACGGCGCCGCCCAGTTGGCTGCACATCGCCTGTTCGCCATAGCAGATGCCCAAAACCGGTGCGCCAAAGGTGAATATGGACGGGTCTGCTCTCGGAGCCTCGGCGGCGCTGACACTCGCGGGACCACCGGATAAAATGATCGCTTTCGGTGAGAAAGAGCCAAGAAAATCAGCATCAATATGATTATAGGGATGCACTTCACAGTACACACCGATTTCGCGAAGACGACGAGCGATGAGTTGGGTAACCTGGCTTCCAAAATCGACAATCAGAGCGCGCTCATGGCGAGCATTTTCCATAAATCCCTCTCTTTCATCGGCTAGTGATCGAAATTAAGTGCTGCGTTCGTTGTGGGTTGAATGGGCTGTTTTAAGCAAAGCAGAAACAAAGAAGCCGTCTGAACGCGTTCGCCTTGGCGAGAGCCGTAACGCCGCATACGGTATATTATCGATTGCTGAAGCGCAGGGCGACAATTCCGAAACGCCCTGTCTTTCAATCACGCCGGATCCTAACAATCGCTCATCAAGACTGACCGGCGAAAAGTCCTGATACTCTGATAGGAAAGCCGCGATCTGAGTCTCGTTTTCCTCCACGAAGACCGAGCACGTCACCCAGATCAGAACCCCTCCCGGCTTTACGTAAGCCGACGCCTCGCGCAACACATCGCGTTGGTCTTTTAGTCTTTGATCAAATTGCTTTTGCGTTAGCCGCCACTTGGTATCGGGCCTGCGGCGCCACGTTCCACTGCCCGTACATGGAGCGTCCACAAAGACCAAATCCATCTTGCCCTGAAGATCTTTGATAGGGTCAGGCGCCTCAGCGGGCGAGCGCACCTGGGCTGTTCGCACGCCAGCGCGGCGTAACCTTTCGAAAATTGGGGACAACCGCTTCGCGTCTTTATCATAGGCGTAAATCTGGCCCTTGCCCCCGGCGAGGGCGGCCAAGGCGAGCGTTTTCCCGCCACCGCCAGCGCAGAAATCGAGAACTTGCGCGCCTGAAAGGCTCCCCGCACAGGCGGAAGCGATTTGACTGCCCAGGTCCTGAACTTCAATCCAGCCCTTTCCATAGGCCGGCAAAACATCAATGGCTGCGCCTTTTTTATTGGGCGCCGCTGGCGGTATCCGCAGCGCATTTGTGACGGTATTCGGCCGCTCAACGCCGATGGACGCGAGGGCTTTGGTTGCTTTTTCGACGTTTGCCTTAAGCGTGTTCACACGAAGGTCGACCGGCGCGCGCTCAGAAAATGCCGCTGCCTCTGCCTTCGTATCCGATCGAAATGCCGCCTTGAAAGACTGGTGAAGCCAGGACGGGATATCGAGAAGGTCCGCGGGATTGCCTAAACCCTCCGATGACAGAGCATCCCGCTCACTGTCCTTAAGGGCGCCCGGCCCATGATCCTCTGTACACGCAACAGCGATTGCGTCCACATCCATACCAAAGTCCCACCGCAACGCCGACAAGGCGAGTGCGCGCGGGCTGTCATCATTCATTGTTTGCGAGAGGACGCCTTTACGCCTCAAAACATCCATGCAAAGCCCAAGGATAAACGCGCGGTCTTTGGACCCTGCAAATCTATGGTTGCGCGCCCAATCCTTCACTAACAGGCTCATCGGCGCAGGTCGTTGCTCGAATTCGGTCAGAACTTCGATTGATGCAGAAAGAAGACCTGGTGTTCGCATATAATCCAGTGTGCACCCGTAATTCGCCGCGCCGCGCTTTCAGTGAGGCGCTAACTCGGTGTTGGGTAGTTCGGCGCTTCCCGGGTAATTTGTACGTCGTGTACGTGGCTTTCTTTGAGACCGGCGCCGGTAATTTTTACGAAACGGGCGCGGCTTTGTAGCTCGGCGATGTTCTCGGCCCCGACATATCCCATGGAGGCGCGGACACCGCCAACGAGTTGGTGAAGTATCGGCGAGGCCGGGCCTTTATAGGGCGTTTGCCCTTCGACACCTTCGGGTACAAGTTTTATCTGCTCACGGACGTCCGACTGGAAATATCGGTCCGCTGAGCCGTTGGCCATCGCGCTAATAGAGCCCATGCCGCGGTAAGACTTGTAAGGGCGCCCCTGATAGAGAAAGACTTCGCCAGGCGCTTCGTCGGTGCCCGCTAACAGAGACCCGATCATCACGCTGTCGGCGCCAGCGGCTAAGGCTTTTGCTACGTCCCCTGAATATTTAACGCCGCCATCGGCAATAATGGGAACGCCTGCTTCGCGCGCGCCCGCCGCAGCGTCCATAATTGCGGTCAACTGTGGAACGCCAACACCGGCGACAATTCGGGTCGTACATATTGAGCCTGGCCCGATCCCGACTTTGATGGCGTCCGCGCCAGCCGCGGCCAACGCTTGCGCAGCCTCTTTTGTTGCAACATTGCCGGCGATCACCTGGACCGCGTTCGACTGGCGTTTGATGCGCTCAACCTGGGCGATGACCTGGGCGGAATGTCCGTGGGCGGTGTCAATGACGACAATGTCAACGCCCGCATCGACGAGGGCCTCGACCCGTGCATACCCCTCATCACCCACGGAAGAAGCCGCGGCGACACGTAACCGGCCCTCTGCGTCTTTGACGGCATTCGGATGGCGTTGGGCTTTTTCGATGTCTTTAACGGTAATGAGACCAATGCAGCGGTAGTCGTCGTCGACCACGATCAAGCGTTCAATGCGATGTTTGTGCAACAGCCTGGTGACGTCGTCGCGACTTGTACCCGGCTTTACGGTCACCAAGCCTTCATTTGTCATCAGCTCACGGACTTGTTGGCCCGGGTCCTCGGCGAAGCGCATGTCCCTATTCGTGAGTATGCCAACAAGTCGGCCGACGCCATTCGCGTCCGGGTTCTCAACGACCGGAAATCCGGAGATTTTTCGCTCCTGCATGATCGAGCGCGCCTGGCCGAGGGTTGCGTCCGGGGTTAACGTCAACGGGTTGACGACCATACCGCTTTCGTAGCGTTTAACGCGGCGCACGTGCTCTGCTTGTTCCTCTACGGATAAGTTTCGGTGGAGCACGCCGATGCCGCCGGCCTTCGCCATGGCGATCGCCATCTCCGCTTCTGTCACCGTGTCCATCGCCGATGATAGGATCGGAATGTTTAGCGTAATTTCACGCGTAAGCCGCGCCTTGGTCGACGTCTTAGACGGCACAACTTCCGATGCGCCGGGCTCAAGCAAAACATCGTCGAATGTCAACGCTTCCCGAATCTGCATCATCGTCTCCTTTGCGCAATTTCCGCCAACCGCTTAAGCCCGCGCTTCTGTCTGTTGTTTGTCATTATTCGTCGTATACCAATGAAAGTGAAAACGGTTCGCCTTCACCTAATCGGGCAACTTGCTCTGCACGGTCCATATCGGAACAGATATCCTCCACAGCACTCACAAGACGACCGTCGCGTCCCATAAGACGATCCGCATGGGCTGCAATGAGCGTGTTTGGAAAGGCCGTGGGCGACGCTTTTCGCAAATCATCAGCGATGCGCCGCTCTTCAACGCCAGGATTATACAAACACGCGGCAATAAGCGCCGTCGCCGTAGAGCGCGAAATCCCCGCCCAGCAATGGACAAGCATCGGCGCGTTCGGATCATGGGTCTTCAAGAAAGCAAGAAGCTCCGTCACATGACGCTCGCCGGGCGTCACATGGTTATCCATCGGCTCACGGATGTCGTGCATGTGAACCTTGTGGTGACCGCCCTCTGAGACGCCGTCGATGTTTGGAAAAATATCGCCTGGCGACAACAGGCTAACGACCCGGGCCGGACGCACCGTGGCGGCCGTATCATGAACTTTCGCTAGTGAAGAAACCCACACTTTCATTTATTCAACGTCCCCGGAACCCAGTTGCAACGACATATTTTTCTGATGAATCCGCCCGACTCGCTTTCGGTTTTGCGTGTTTAACCGATTGGAAATACGTCTTTAGCGTCCGCAAAAGATCGCCCTCAGCCCCGCCAGCGAAGACTTTACACACGAACGCACCCTGCGGCGCGAGAACGCTAACCGCGAAATCAACCGCAACCTCAGCCAACGCAACAATGCGCAAATGATCCGTGGACTTATGCCCCGTCGTCGGCGCGGCCATATCAGACAAGACGACGTCGGCCGGCCCGCCAAGGGCGTCGCGAAGTAAATCCGGCGCTTGCGGCTCGAGAAAATCGAGCTTCATCACCTCGGCGCCCGCAATAGTGTCCATACCGAGATAATCGATCCCGATTACC
>JBCCTV010000121.1:0-9482 GCA_039197915.1 Pseudomonadota bacterium
CATATATCAAGCTCATCCGCGGTGACGTTGATTTTAAACTTTCCAGTCGTATCCACGCCTGGGACCACGCAGCTGGCGCTTTAATGGTTAGCGAATTAAAAGGGCGCGTCGCGTTTTTGGACACTAACGAGGACTATCGACCAATGGCCTCCGCCGATCGGCCGCTACTTGCGACGGCGAGGGGCGACGAATTTGCCGATATCGCATTTGGCCTCACCGGCAGCTCCGGTTAAGGCGCGTAAGCGGCGGCTAAATCTCTGGAGACCCCATCAATGGCTGGAACATTTTCTGGAAAAGTCTGTGTTGTTACTGGCGCCGCCTCGGGCATAGGGCGCGCTTTGGCGCAGCGCCTTGCTGGCGAAGGCGCGATGCTCGCCCTATGTGACGTCAACGAATCGGGCCTTGAAGAGACCCATAAACTGATTGGTGACACTTCAAACCGCATACGGATTGACCGCCTCGATGTCGCCGACGCAAATGCGATTGAACTTTATGCGGCAAGCGTTGAGCAGCACCTTGGTAAGGCGGATTATGTCTTCAATGTCGCTGGATTGACGCGCCTTGGCGCCTTTGAAGATACGCCGCTTACGTCATTTGAGAAAATTATGGACGTTAATTTTTGGGGCGTTGTCAGAATGTCAAAAGCATTCCTTCCCCAGCTCATCGCGACCAAAGGCGGCTTAGTAAATATTTCAAGCGTCTTCGGCCTGATCGGTTTTGAAGGGCAGTCCCATTATTGCGCCTCAAAATTTGCGGTGCGCGGTTTTTCTGAGACAATCGCTAGCGAACTTGAAGGAAAAGGCGTGAGCGTCACGTCGGTGCATCCGGGCGGTATACAAACTGATATTGTGCGTTTGGCTCAAGTCGACGCATTGCCCGCAAACGTTCCAACAAAGACTGAAATGGAAGCGAATTTCGACGCCAAAGCTCGCACAACTGCGGACCGCGCCGCTGAGGTCATCATGAACGGCGCTGCAAAAAGAAAACGGCGCGTTCTGATCGGGCCCGACGCGCGGGTCATTTCAGCGGTCCAGCGCCTATTCCCCGTCAACTACCGGAAAATCCTGGCGCGAGTCTTTGGCGTTGAGATACCGCGCGCGTCTGCAAATTGATCCTACCGCGCTGCATTCGTTAGCGCCGAGATTGCGGCGTCGATCTGTTCATTCGTGTGAAGAGCGCTTGCGTGCAAGGCGATTGTGTGCCCCTGGCCCTCCGGGCGATTGACCCATTCAGCAAGGATGTGTTCGCCTAACAATGCGCGAAAGAAGCGCTCCGCCTCAGACCCACCATCAAACTGGTATTCCATACTCAGCGCATTTTGCTCAGTACTCGATTTAACGCCCTGCTGAAGGCGGATTGCATTTTCTTGCAGCGCATTCTTTTGATCTGCAGCGTCTTCGAGTATTTCTAGGGCGCGCAAAGCCGCCGCAATCGCCGGTGGGCTGGGCGCGGTTCTCGGCGCATTTTCCGGGTACGCCACTCGAATAATTGTTTCCGTTCCAGCGGCGAACCAGCAGCACGGTCCGCAGCCGAGCCATTCAAGCCCGCCGATCAGCAGGGTGTTCTCACTCGGTGGCTTTGCCGCCATCAAGCAAGTTCCCGCCGTCACCAGTTCGCATTCGCCGGTCCCCCAGCCGCCAACACGCGCTGTGGAAAAAAAAGCGATAGCGGCGTCGGCGTTAAAGTAACGCGCGAGCGCAGTTTCAAAGCGATCGAGTATATCGGGAACGCCAGCATATGGCTGTATGAGACTTTCCGCATAACCATATGTGTCTAATGCGGTTTTCGCCGCTGCTACCACCGACGGATCCGATCTAAAACCCATATGGTCATGTGATGAGAAGTCGACGACTTCGCTACATTTTCTCTCCACACTGATTGTTAGTATGGGCCCAGGGGGCGACATCAGTCGGATTGACGGATCTGGCATATCTTACTGTAGGATAAGGATTGGGTATGGTGTCGTTGGCGCGCATGCAGGCTTACAAGTGTCGCGCGCGCCGGCGTTAGCGACAACCATTTTTTATGCACCGCAATTGCGCGGTCTGTGACGCATCAGTTTTTCCGCGGTCGCCGGGCAAAATTAAAAAGGGGACGGGCATGGCGATTGATCGAAGGAAGCTCATTAAAGGCGGCGCTATTGCCCCGGTTGCCGTGGCGGCGTGCGCTCCGGTGCAAAATGAGAAAACCAACGCCACAAATCGTTCGCTGCAAGATCAATCGATCACCGTAGAAACAATTGCCGAGGCGGAGAAGCTTCAAGGCGTTTCTTACACCGATGCACAACGCACGTTTATGCTTGACAAGCTTGAAGGGCGATTGGCCGCGCTCGCGTCATTAAGGTCGACTTCGCTTGAAAATTCCATATCGCCTGCGGTGTCTTTCACGCCGCGGTTACGTCGTTTTCGTGTCCGTAGTCAGAAAAATACAGTGACCCTCGCCGGGTCAAGCGAGCAACCTTTTCCTGACAATGCAGAGGACATCGCCTATGCGACCGTCGCGGAGCTTGGCGCCTGGCTGCGTCGTGGCTTGCTAACAAGCGAGGCTCTCTCTGAAATATATCTGGAGCGGATAGGGCGCCTGGATGCAAGGCTGCACGCTTTTATTACAGTGACGCCGGAACTCGCCCTTGAACAGGCGCGCAAGGCCGACCGCGAGCTTCAAGCTGGGCGAGATCGTGGGCCTCTTCACGGCATTCCATACGGACTAAAGGACCTTTTTGATGTCAAAGGCGTCCGAACGACTTGGGGTGCTGCACCGTATGCGGACCGTATTGCCGATGAAGATGCTGCGGTTTATGAAAAGCTAAAGCGGGCGGGCGCGGTCTTGCTTGGGAAAACGAGCTGCGGGGCTCTTGCCTATGGCGACCAGTGGTACCAGGCGCGTACAAACAATCCCTGGAATGTGAGAGAAGGGTCATCGGGGTCAAGCGCGGGTTCCGCCGCGGCGACGGCTGCGGGTCTTTGTGGATTTTCGATCGGTACAGAGACTTTAGGCTCGATCATATCGCCGTCGGAAAGATGCGGCCTCGCTGGTTTACGGCCCACATTCGGGCGGGTCTCGCGCGCAGGCTCGATGGCCTTGTGTTGGTCTTTAGATAAGGTCGGCCCGATCTGTCGCTCGGTTGAGGACACCGCGCTCGTGCTCGCCGCCGTGAATGGATACGATGCGGATGATCCTGGTACAGGCCGGGTCGGCTTCACCTATGACGGGGGCGCTGACCTCAGTGCGATGACCGTTGCCTACGCGCCAGATTTGCTCGCTGATGGCGACGATACGGACGCCCGCGCTTTTGAGGCGCTGAAATCGCTAGGCGTTTCGTTCACGGAATTCCAGATGCCAGAAATCGACACGGCCGCCCTCTACGACATCGTCAACGTTGAGGCCGGCGCTGCATTCGCAGATCTCGCTTTATCGCCAGAAATTGATCAGCTAACCCGCCAGGATGATGAGGCCTGGCCAACGATTTTTCGCGCGGCGCGTTTTGTTTCGGCGGTTGACTACGTTCAGATGCAGCGCTTGCGTCGGACGCTGATGGAGCAAATGGCGGCGGCTTTCGAGGGCGTCGACGCGTATTTCGGCCCGCATTTCGCCGGAAATATGCTGCTTGCGACGAACCTTACCGGCGCGCCGCAGCTGACCGTTCCCGCCGGCTTTGCACAGACGCCAAATAGGAGCAGGAGCAAAGCGGCCAGCGCCAGCAAACCGATCGCGGTTGAGACCGCGCGAACGCCCCGTTGTGTCAGCCTTTGGGGTAATATCTACCAAGACGGCAAGATTATCGCTCTGGGGCGCGCCCTCGAAGCCGCTCTTGGCGCTTCAAGCGAGCGCCCACCGGGATTCTAACATTACCATTCGCTTAATTCGTCCTTTGCGGCGTCTTGGCCGCGCCCCTTTAGGCGAATGTCAAAGTTTCTGAGCGCATTTACGGTATGGTGAATGGCGGCGAACCTTGGCGCATGTTTTTCTTAGTGCGCAGATCTTTGGGTGACCCGAGAGGCTGAATGTGGGCGCTATAGTGTTGGAACAATGGTCTAGGCATATGACGCGCTATCTGTTGATCGCGCTTTCGCTGGCGTCGCTTGCGGCCTGCGGCAGCAGCGGTGGGGGCGTAACGACGCCGCCGCCCATGGCCCCCCAACCAATGCCTCAGCCAACGCCACAACCAACGCCGCCCCCTGCGCCGCCGCCGCCGAACTTCAACACGGTGGAATTTCAGACAAATGCCGGGCTTGCCCAAATCAATGCATTGCCCGCCTACGACGCCGGCCTTGACGGTGATGGGGTCACCGTCGCGATCATTGATACTGGTATCGATGTCGACAATCCGGAATTCGCAGGCCGCATATCGCCGGCGAGCGCAGACCTCGTGACTGCGCCTTTTGTTGGCTTTTCCAACGCGCGTATTGGCGGTGCGGACCTTAATGATATAGAGGGACACGGAACATCTGTCGCCAGTATAATTGGCGCGGCGCGGGATTCGGTCGGCGTTCACGGCGTCGCGCCGGAGGCGAATTTGTTAGTCTTTCGCGCGAACGACAATGTCGATCAACTTGTCATTCTCGGCGGGGCGATTGACGAGGCGATCCGAAGAACGGTCAACCAAGGCGCCGGCGTTCTTAATCTCTCGCTCGGCTCCAACCAATCGGGGGCACGGACCGATTTTCAAAATATTTTCAGTAGAACCTCCCAAGGCGACGTCGTCACGGTAATCGCTGCTGGCAATGAAGGGTTACCAAGCCCGGAAGAGTCCGCTCTCGCAGCAATTGATCCCGAGGCGCGCGGTGCTGTTATCATCGCTGGATCAGTAGACGGACAAAATAATATCACGTCGTTTACCAATCGCGCGGGCATTGCAGCGTCACGCTATTTGGTTGCGCCGGGTGTCTTCATCCCGACCGTCGAGCTTGAAGGCGGTGCGGGGGACACTATCAACTTTTCAGGCACAAGCGCCTCAACGCCTTTCATCGCGGGCGCGGCGGCGCTCATCCGTGAGCAATGGCCGACGCTTTCAGCAGCCGACGTCGTTGATATTCTCTTGGATACCGCGACCGGCATCGGGCCCGCAACGACGTTTGGCCAGGGACTGATCAATATCGGGGCCGCGTTGCAGCCTCAGGGCGGGGCGACGACAAGTTCTGTTGCTCAAAGCTTCTCCGTAGACCCCATAACGCCAGCAATTGGGGCGTCCCCTGTCTTTGGCGCCAGCGCACCGGATCTCGGCTCCTTTGCCTTTTTAGACGCTTACGGACGGGATTTTGTGGGCTCACTGTCCGGACTGTCGGCAATGGACGCTGATTACCGAATTGGCGCCGCGGCAGCTTTGCAGCCCTTTAACGAGATCCGCATTGCTGGGGGAGCCCTTGGCAACGGGTCCGCTGCTGTTCGCTTTACGGCGAACGCGTTGAACTTTACAGATCCAGAAGCCGCGTTGCGCGCGCCTGTAGACGCCGTCGGTTGGGCCGGCGATGCGGATCCGTCGATCCGCGATGAGCGCGTCGATTTTGCTTTTACCCAGCGTTTAACGCCGGCGATCAAACAGACAACGGCCTATGGCTTCTCTCCGCGAGAAACCGACGCTATTTCCTCCCGATCACAACTAACGGCGCGAGCAGGGCTCTCACGCGACGGTTTAGCGGATGGTTTTTTGAGCCAATCGCCCGACGCCTTGTCGACCGCCGTTGAGTACCGCCTGGGCAAAATCGCTGTTCAAGCGTTTGCCGCGGAGGCGTTTGACGTCGGCGAAACAAATTTCCGACTTGCCGCAACCCGCCAATGGGGCGACGCTCTCCTCAGGGTCGAAAGCGGCGCAAAATCCGAACGCGGCGCCATTCTCGGTGCGCGTGTCGGCGGCGTTTTTGGCGACGGCGTCGAGACAACAACGCTTTATGGCGCGATGGTAGGCGGACTAAACCTGTCGCCCCGGTTACGTTTGGACGGGCGCTTTGCCTTCGGTGCGACCAGCGTCGCCGACGCAGGTGGGCTTTTAAACGGCGTTGATGATCTTCAAACCATGCAAGCAGCACTCGCCATGACTGCGTTCTCGGCGTTTCGCCCAGGCGACCAATTTAGCCTTACCGCCAGCCACCCGCTCCAGGCTGTGTCCGGTGATTTGCTCTTAACGGCGCCAATTGCGTTTGATTTTTCTACGGATGAATTTCTGTTCGAAAATCGGGCTGTCGCCTTAGCGCCAACAATCAGGGCGATTGATATCGAAGCTGCTTATGCGGTGAGCGGATTTCTCGGTGGCGTCCTCGAGTTCAATCTCCTCGGGCAGATGAACGCAGGGCCAAATGGCGAAGCTGGCGCAACCGCACGTCTACGCCACTCTTTCAGCTTCTAATTGATTGAAATAAGTCGTTGAGATGCCTCAGCGGCGTCTATTTTCGCGTTAAGCGCCTAGCGATCGGCGGTCAATTACCCTATTCGGACGGCCATGGATGGCGCGCGGCGAGGGCCACATTTCAGCCTATATAAGGTCGGTACCGCCGCCTGGCGTGTGGTGCAGTGTAAACATATGTCCGAGATCGAACATAAACGCCTTGTTGGCCTTGCGCTTGGCGCAGGCGGCGCGATCCTCTTTTCGCTAAAGGGCGTGATTATGAAGATCGCCTTTGAAAATGGCGGCGGCGTCGAGCTTATGATGGCGCTGCGCATGGGGATGGCGCTGCCGTTCTTCCTGGCGATTGGGTATCGCTTCAGGCCGAACACGGGCGAGGCCATCCCGGTACGAATTTATGTCGCTGCGGGCGCTCTCGGCGTGCTTAGCTACTATGGCTGCACCTGGCTCGACTTCACCGGATTGCTCTATATATCGGCCCAGCTCGAGCGCTTGATTTTGTTCCTATACCCAACATTTACCGCCCTTCTCGCGTGGATATTCCTGAAAGACCGGTTGACGTGGCGCCACGCGGCGGCTTTATGCGTCTCATATGTCGGGGTCGCCGTTTTGGCGTTGCGGGAGTTGAGCGACGCGGGGTCTAACGCGGCCCTTGGCGCGTCTTTTGTTCTGCTGGCGGCCGTGTTGTTCGCCGGCTACGTCACCGCATCGAAGCCGGTGATTATGAAAATGGGCTCGGCGTATTTCACCACGATCGCCATGAGCACCGCGTCGGTTTTTATTATTGCGCACTTCTTTTGGACGCACGGTTTGTCTGGACCCGTTGAGGACCAAGCGGGCGTGTCGCTGCGGCTATGGATACTGGGCGCAATCCTCGCGGTTTTATGCACGGTGATGCCAAGCTTCATGATATCCGAAGCAATCGCCCGCATCGGTCCCGGTTTAGCGAGCGCCGTTGGCGGCATTGGCCCTGTGGCCACGGCCATATTCGCCATTATCATTTTGGGCGAGCCGTTTGGTTGGCCCCACGCGACCGCGTTAGCCCTAACGACGGGCGGGATCCTGCTCCTATCCCAGGCGACGACGTCCATTGACGCAAAACGCGCCTGAGGCGTGGGCTAAATTCAGCGTCTTTAAAAGAAGCGAGCGACGACGTCCTTATAGGACCGAGACAGTTTTAACTCTGCACCGCATTCGAGCGTTAGAAAATACTCACCGTTTGAGTGCGGATGAAGTTCTTTGACTTTTTTGAGATTAACAATCGCCGAGCGATGTATCCGTTGGAAGCGCTCCGGGTCTAAGCGCCCCTGGAGGGTTTTCATTGTTTCCCGGATAATATGCGTTTTGCCACCCGCATGGATGCACATATAGTCACCGGCCGCGTCAATCCACGAAATATCGTCTGCAGTCAGAACAACAACTTTAGCGCCGTCCTTAAAGCTGATGCGCTCGGCGTAGCGGTCCTGTTCAGTCCAGCTGGGGTCGGTGATGAGATCCTTGATTTTATCGCGATCGTCGTCGCTAAGCGACGCTAGCAGCTCAACGAGACGGTTTTCGCGGCTCGCGGCAGCGCGCGATTTTAAGGCCTCACGCGCCCGGTGAATTGCGTCTTTCAGGCGCTCCTCTTCAACGGGTTTGACAAGATAATCGAGCGCGTTCGCCTCAAAAGCCTCGATCGCGAACTTATCATATGCGGTAACAAAAACGACCAACGGAGCTGGGGCGCCAATAAGCGCCCGCACAACGCCGAAGCCATCAAGCCCCGGCATCTGGATATCTAAAAAGATCAAATCCGGCGAAAGCGCTTTGATCTGCTTTACCGCGTCGCGCCCATTTTGGGATTCGCCGATGATCTCGATTTCGGAGAAGTCTTCGAGCCGAAGGCGCATGCCGCGCAGCGCCAACGGTTCGTCGTCAACAAGAATTACGCGGATTTTCTCATTCCCGTCCATGGTTCCTCGCGGGTTTCAAAAGGCAAACGCATGCTCACGCAAAGTCCGGTTGGTTCGCTGCGTTCCAGGGAAAAGCTGCAGGCGTCGCCATAAAGGTGATGAAGTCGGTCGCGCATATTGACGAGACCAACGCCGGTGCTTGTTTCAGCCAGAAGAACGTCAGGATTTTGCGGCGCTTCAGGGCCGTTATCCTTGACCATCATGCACAAGGCGTCGCCGTCTCGTTTTGCGGCAATGTCGATCCGTCCGCCTGCTTCCATTCTGGCGATCGCATATTTTATGGCGTTTTCGATCGCAGGCTGAAGAATAAGGGATGGCACCATCGCCATGCGAGCATCGTCGTCGATTTCCGCGTTAAAGCATAACCGATCCCCAAAGCGGGTGCGTTCAATGTCCAAGTACAGGCTCAATGCCCGGAGCTCTTCTGCAAGCGTTGTTTTCTGCAACGGGTCGCTGTCTAGAGAATAGCGCAAAAAGGCCGACAGCTTTGTCAGCATATCATTCGCATGCCGACCATCTTTTTCTAGCACGAGTGTCGAGATCGCGTTGAGAGTGTTAAAGAGGAAATGCGGGTTCAATTGGTAGCGAAGCATTTTGAGCTGCGCTTGGTCTGCGAGCCTTGCGGATTGGAGCGCGCGTTCAGTTTCGGCGCGCAAGGTCAAATAATAGGTGATCCCAAAATAGAAACCGGCCCATGAGAGGAGTAAAAAGAGGTTTGAGGGCGTGTCTGGCACCAGAACCAACAGGAAATTATCGGTGCCGAGTTTCGAGCTGCGTGCGGCAAGCCAGGCTGGACCAGACGCAAAAATGTTCATGATCGCGACCGCTTTCACCGCCGACATCACAAGCGTCATCAAAACGGTGGTTGCGCTGACAATGCTGAGCATGGTGACGGGCCCGAGTGCGCGGGCAAACCGAAAGGCGGGGCGCATGAAGAGGGTGGTAGTCAGGAACCCGACGGTCGCCGAGGTTACGGAGTAAGTCAGCGCGTCTTCATAGGACCCGCCGAACAGCGTCGACACGCTAAAGATGTGCAGAAAGAAGAACCCGAGCCAGCCAACGGCCTGAAGGATCCAAAACAGCCGATTACGATCGGCAAAAAACCAGTTCATCTTTCTGCACATCTTTAGCGTGTCGACGCTGTTCGGCGGGTCCTATGAAGACGCGCTGACTTACTCCGTAACCTCGGC
>JBCCTV010000122.1:0-9423 GCA_039197915.1 Pseudomonadota bacterium
GAAAATTGATCTGCCGGAGCCGCCCACCGATCCTTTGAAATTTAAAGATGAAAAGCGCTATGTGGACCGGCTTCGCGATAGCCGGCGCAAAACGGGCGCTCAGGACGCCATGGAAATTGCGGCTGGTCGCCTCGAGGGCGCGCCCGCGGTGCTCGCCGTTCAAAATTTTGCGTTCATGGGTGGGTCCATGGGCATGGCGCTTGGCGAAGCGATGATCCGAGCGGCTGAAGAGGCGCTCGCCCGCCACGCGCCGCTGATTGTGTTTACGGCCTCTGGCGGCGCGCGCATGCAGGAAGGCATCTTGTCGTTGATGCAGATGCCGCGCACCACCGTGGCTGTTCAAATGCTTCGAAACGCTGGGATCCCTTATGTGGTGGTTTTAACCCACCCGACCACGGGCGGCGTTACCGCATCTTACGCGATGTTGGGTGATGTACACTTGGCGGAGCCTGGCGCTTTGATTGGCTTTGCCGGTCCCCGCGTCATCGAGCAAACGATCCGCGAGAAACTGCCCGAAGGTTTTCAGCGTTCAGAGTTTTTGCAAGAAAAAGGCATGGTCGACATGGTGGTCCATCGCCATGAGCTTAAACCGACCTTAGCGCGGTTACTCCGTGTATTGATTTCTGACGCCGGCACGAAAGCCCAGCCAAAGCCTGCGCCCATGGCGCCGCCGGCAAATGCCCCCGTCTCAGCGGATGCGGTCCCGGCGCCCGTCGCCGAGGGTGCGCAAGATAAAAACGCCGCTGAGTAGGCCGAACACCGAATAAAGTCGCCTTAATGCCCAACGAAACCCCGGTTGAAAAGGCGCTTGCCAGCTTACGGCTGCGGCGGCCATCGCTCATTGACCTTGGCCTGTCGCGAATGCACGCGACCTTGGACGCGTTGGGAAATCCACATTTCAATCTGCCGCCGGTTTTTCACGTGGCCGGGACAAACGGCAAAGGGTCAACCGTTTCCTATATCCGCTCGATTTTGGAAGCCTCGGGCGCGTCGGTGCACGTTTACACCTCGCCGCACCTCGTTTCGTTCAATGAACGGATCGTTCTGCGCGGGGAGAAAATCGGTGACGACCCCTTAATCGAGACCCTGGAGCGGGTCGACCGCGCGGCTGGCGACGCGCCGTTGAGCTTTTTTGAAGCGGCGACAACGGCGGCGTTTCTCGTCTTTTCTGAGACGCCTGCTGATTATCTTGTCTTAGAGGTGGGTCTCGGCGGCCGGTTGGACGCAACAAACGTCCTTGAGCGGCCTATATCGACAACAATTACGCCCATCGCCCTCGACCACCAGGAATATTTAGGCGATACGCTGGCGAAAATCGCCACCGAGAAAGCGGGCATTTTCAGGCAGGGCGTTCCAGCAGTGGTTGGTCCCCAGGCGCCCGAAGCCATGGCGGCGATTGAATCCGCGTGCGACGAGGCCCAAGCGCGCCGTTATTTCTTTGGCTCCGGCTGGGATGCGCGCGTTGAGCATGGACGCTTAATTTTTCAGGACGAGGACGGATTAAGTGATCTGGCACCGCCACGGCTTTTGGGCGCGCACCAGGCTGATAACGCAGCGCTCGCGGTCGCCTCCGTCAAAGCGGCGGGCGTGAAGCTTGATGACGAAACCATGTCGGCGGGGCTCGAAAACGCCTTTTGGCCCGCGCGGTTGCAGCGGTTAGTTGACGGACCAATTGTCGATCGGTTCCAGACCGCGTTTCCCGCCGGCGTCGAACTTTGGCTTGACGGCGGCCACAACCCCCACGCTGCGCGCGCGATCGCCACGGCTTTTTCTGATCTCGAAGAAAAAGCAAGCGCGCCGCTGATCATGATAGTGGGTATACAAAATAATAAGGACAGCCGCGGGTATTTCACAGCGTTTGAGGGCCTAGCGTCAAAAGTATTTGCAGTCCAATCCAACTCGCCGAACGCGGCGACCCCGGAAGATGTCGCGGCTGCTGCGAAGGGGGTCGGCATCGCAGCTGAAGCGTGCGCGTCAATTGATGACGCCATTGCCAAAGCGGCAAGCATTGGCGGCGGTCCAATGCGTATACTGATCGGCGGATCGCTCTACTTAGCCGGTGAGATCCTGCGCCGGAATGCTTGACGTCATAGTTGTCTCAACTCAGAGACAGTCTAAAACGCTCTGGCCGTCGGGCGCTTCCCGCCTGCAAACCTCAGACGCCACCTCCCAAGGCCACCAAACCTTCGAAGAAGACTGGACCTTAAAGCTCTGCGCCCACAGAGGCCTGAGCCTTCCGGGTACTTTGTGTAGAGAAGGAAACCGCTCGGCCACGGGGTTACCCAAATCCTTATCGAGGTCGCCCTTACGAGACCTGACCGCCGCACGCCCTTCGCCGCGCAGCGCGCCAGAGCCAGTGGCGTTCCTTGGGAAGCGCTAAAGGGGTTCTAGAGCGTGTTCCGACCAAGTGGGGACCGGTCGGGCTTCTCTTGCGGCGAACCGCAAGCGCGTCGCCATGAAGTGCGCTAGCCAATCTCAGCCTTTATCCATGCATCAATGGCGGTTTTCGGCGCAGCGCCGACTTTTGTGGCGGCGAGGTCGCCGCCATTAAAGATCATCAGTGTCGGGATCCCTCGCACACCGTATTTCCCTGGTGTCTCCGGATTCTCATCAATGTTGATTTTCGCGACCGTAAGATTTCCTTCGTGCTCACTGGCGAGCTCCTCGAGCGCCGGAGCGATTTGTTTGCATGGCCCGCACCAGGACGCCCAGAAATCTACGAGTACTGGACCATCCGCCTGCAGAACATCGGCTTCGAAGCTATCATCGGTAATTGTTTTGGTCGCCATAATTGGTCTCCTTCACGAATACGCTCGCTCTTGTCGGCGTTGCCAGTTGACGGCGCTCGGTCCGTCACGATTGGGACTAACGTAGACCGTCCGCGCCCACGTTCAACCGTTTAAGCGAAAGCGCGCGCGAAAGCGTGATCTAAAAGGGCGTCCGGCAGCGGCGTCAAGCGCGCCTCATAGGTCCATAAAATAGCTGTGCTAATCGGTCGTTTAGGAAAAATCTCGCGCAAAAGCGCGCGATAGGCGGCCATTTGAGCGAGATAGGCGGGCGGCGTGTCTTCAACGTTTTTGGGCGGCGGGCGGTTGGTTTTAAAATCAATTGCGAGCACGCGGTCCGGTAAGACGCTTAAGCGATCAATTTGACCGGTGATCAAAACATTAGCGGCGGCGCCCGGCGGTCGCCCGGCGATCGGCGCTTCGCTGATGCTATCGGGGCCAAAGGCCGCTGCGAACTCCTCTGAACGCAGTACACGGAGGGTCTCTTCGGCCCACCGATCCCGGTCTTCGGCGCGGGCGTCATGGGCGATGGTTTTGAGCAAGCCTTGGGCTGCCGCCTCGCGTCTGTCGTCTGGCACGTCGATCAGGAGTTCCAGGGCGCGGTGAATGGCAATGCCGCGCCGCCGCGCCGCCTCTGGCCGCGACGGCGAATAGGAAACACCGTCTTTAGCGACAATCTCGTCGAGTGCGGTTTGACTTTCGATTGTCTCGGCAATCCGCGACGGTGCGATCCGGCGCAAGGGTGTCTCCGCCTCTGGGCGCTCCTTTAGCCAAGTTGGCGGGTCGAAATCCTCCGTAGGCAAATGGGGTTTTGCTTCTGCGACGTGAGTGGTTTGTGGGCAAGTGATGCGGCGCGCCTCGCCTGGCCAGGCGTCAAATGGCTCCAAGAGAGCGTCATCAAAAGAGTTAAAGGCGTCCTCTGCAAGCTCGCGCCAAGTCAGTCGGTTGGCTTCGTCGGGGCGTTTGTCGCTCTTCGGCGGACCGCTACAAATATAGAGCCGGTCCCGCGCGCGCGTCGTCGCCACATAAAACAAGCGCCGATACTCATCCCAAGCAGCGTCCTCAATCTGTGCGCGCGCGTCCGCAACCTGGTCGGGCTCCAGGTCTCTGGGAGGTGTAATAACCGGCGCTGCTAAGCCCGCAGCCCCTGGGGCCGGCGCGAGGCTTAAAACCGCCGGAGCGCCGGTATTCGGTTTCCGCTCGGCATCAATCAGAAAGACAATTGGGGCCTCAAGACCCTTGGCGCCGTGAACCGTCATGATGCGGACGGCATCGGCTGCTTGCTCAGCGTCCCGTTTAATCTCAGTGAGGTGGTTTGCCGCCCAGGGAATAAACGCTTCTAAGGATCGTGGGTTCGTGCGCTCAAAGATCAACGCTTGCGTCAAAATCTCGTTTACGCCATCGGCGGCGCCGGGGCCGAGGCGCCGATAAAGACGCTGGCGGCCATTGCCTATACCAGGCGCCAGCGTGGTCGCGTGATCTTTTAAGGCTTTCCCTGCAGCCGCGTTATTTTCGTCGCTTGCAGAGCTGGTTTCCAAGAGCGTTGAGAAAAAAGCGTAAGGCCCGGCGGATTTCGCGAGCCGGCGCAAAATGCGCAGTTCAAAGACGATCGCAGCGAAACGCCCGTTGGACTTTGCTTTCTCACAAAGCGCGCTCCACAACGTGCCCTCCCGTCCATGGGCAAGGTCCAACAACGCCCCTTCGTCGATGTCAAAGAACGGGCTCTTTAAGGCTTCGGCGAGCGACAAGTCGTCTTGTTCCGACAGGGCGGCCTTCGCGGCGCTCATGAGATCGAGGACGCCGATATCCTGTTGCAAATTAATCCGGTCTGGCCCGGCGACCGGAACGCCTTCTGCTTCGAGTGCGGCGATTATTTGGCGGAAGGCCGGTCCGCGTGATTGCACGAGAATTAAAATGTCGCCGGCCGTGATGGGCGCGTCCACGCTTTCGAGCCGCTCGCCCGTCTCAATCCATTGGGAAATCGTCTGGGCGACTTTTCTTGTGAGGAGCACCGCTGGACTGTCCGGACGCGTTGCATCAACGGGGGCGTCCCACGGGCGCGGATCCTCTTTTTCAAGCTTCGGCGCCGCCGGCCATAGCTCAACGAGCCCTGCTTCCCCGGCGCGCCTTACCGTGTGGCGGAGGTCGTCGTCGCGGGAGCCAACGAGGCCCTCACGCGCGTGCGATGGCGCAAAAGCGCGGTCCACAAATCGCAAAACGGGCGCGACCGTTCGAAACGACAGGGCGAGGGGGACGTCAGCGTAATTGCGATCGGCTTGGGCCAGTCTCTTGCCGAGGTCTTCGCGCTTTTCTGAGAACAAAGCGGCGTCAGCGCCCATGAAGGAATAGATCGATTGCTTTTGGTCGCCGACGGCAAAAAACGTACGCGGTGTTTCTCTAGCGCCATCTCCGGCGAAACTATCCGCAAGCGGCGCCTCTATGATGCGCCAAAGATCCGGACCCGTGTCTTGCGCTTCGTCAAGCAGAATGTGGTCGAGGCCCTGGTCGAGCTTATAGCGCACCCACGCGTTCATTGCTTCATCGCCCAATAATCGTCGGGTACTGATGATAAGATCATCATAGTCCAAGGCGGCGCGCGCCGCTTTCTGCGCACTGAAATCCTCGGTGGCGACCTCTAAAAGTGCGTAGAAATCTTCAGTGGCGATCGCGCACGCTATGGCGCACAGGCGCTCTCGCGCCTCAACGAACGCCGTTTGCGCGTCATGCAGGAGGTCTTTTAAGGCCGGATCAATTTTTTGGGTTTGTTTATCGCTAAGCCTTTTACGCGGGGTCTTTTCCCCGGTCAGGAAAAACGCTTCCATCAAGGCATAAGCGCGAGCAGCGTCTGGCCCTTCGGTTAAAGGGTGAAGAAGGTCCTGCGCGAGTTCGGCTTGGGTTTTTGCGCCCTTTCGATTGACCTCGAACGCGCGCGCGATCAACGGCGCCGGAAACGCGTTGAGCGCCTCGGCGCGGGCTGCCTCCGGCGTATCGCTTGGGCCCACCAAAAGGCGCTCGCGTAATAGGGCGCGAAGTTGCTCCCATCCGCCCACGTGCTCGAGCGCGTGCTCCAGGCGCTGGCGGGAAAGCAACGAATCGAAAAGCGCATCTTCAACTGTCTTTGCGTTGCGGCTTGCAACGAGCCGCCGCCAAGCGTCCGCGCATTTCGGATTAAGGACGGCGCGGCGCACGCAGTCGCGCGCGATCGCAGACGCGTCCTCGAGGACGGAGAAGCCCGGCGGCGCCCCCGCCTCAAGCGGGAAACGCTTCAACACCGATTCACAAAAGGAATGGATCGTCTGGATCTTTAGCCCGCCAGGCGTTTCAAGGGCGCGCGCAAACAAGCGCCGCGCGGCGCTTAAATCATCGGCGTCGCGCGGCCGGCCACCGTCCAACGCATCAAGCGCCGCGTTTAAGTCGCTGTCATTCTTTAATGACCAGTCGCCCAACAGCTCGAAAAGGCGTGTCGCCATTTCCGCCGCCGCCGCTTTGGTGTAGGTGATGCATAATATTCGTTGCGGCGGCACACCGGTGAGCAGGAGGCGCGCCACCCGATCCGTCAGTACACGGGTTTTCCCCGCACCGGCGTTCGCCGAAACAAAGGCCGACCGATCCGGGTCAGCAGCGATCCGTTGATTGCGAACGGCCTCGTTAAATGCGTCTTCGGCGTTCATGATTTGTCGTCCGTGCTCGCATCCCACTCGCGCCGTCTCGCCAGAACATCGTAGTCGCCATATTGGTTTTGGTACTGGCGGCGGGGCTGGCTCAAAAACGGTGTTTCAGGGTCGGCATATGTCGTCAGTAAGTCAATCAACCCCGCCTCGGCGCTCTCCAAAAGTGCGGATAGCTTGGCGCCGTCAACGGTCACCTCGTTCTTCTTGGGGTCGTCACTACGGTTCAGTATTTTCATATACCGGAAGTCCTGAACGGTTGTACTTTTGATCGCCGGAAAGCCTCCGGCGGCGGCGATCAGGGCCGTTAAGGTGAGCTGCGGTGAAAAGCCTGTGAGGACGGTTTTTAAGCTCGGCAGGGTGCTGAGCTTATAGTCAATCAAGCGGACGCCGCCCGCCGTCGAGTCCTCAATTCGGTCCGCGCGGGCGTGGAGCGTGAATGTCTCCCCGCCGATCGTAAGCGCCATCTCACCGCTCTCTTCCGCATGGATGGCCGCTTCGCTTGCGCTTTCCTGTGACCACGCGCAGAACCAAGCGATCGCAGCGTCTAAGCTGGGGGCGTTGCGCGCAAGGTCGTCAGCGCTGACGCCAAATCGCGCGGCCCGTTCGTTAAGGAGCGCTTGAACAAAATCCGTAGAGAGATTTTTGTTTTTCTCTTGCGCGCCGGCTTCAAATACGGCGTGCATCAGTGAGCCAAGTTCCCGGGGGCCGGCTTGCTCGTCAAAGCCGTCAAGTTTTTTCAGGCCGAGGACATAGCGCGCATAAACACTATAGGGATCACGGATGAGTTTTTCGATCTGCGTCACCGGCAGGGTCTTGGGGCGCGTCGCGGCGGGTGGTCTGGGCGTCGGCGGTTCGGCCGGCGTCGCGGCGCTGACTTTGTTTAAGGACGCAGCGTATGCTAAAACACGCTGGCTTTTGCTGCGGAGCGCCGGCTGCGCGCCCGCGCCATTTAATATGGTCGTTAGACGGACGATCCAGCGGGATGGCTTTGTTGGCGCGCCGCCGGCCCTCGTGGCGCGGGTCATCCAAACATCTGGCGCGGCGGCGGCCTGGGCGAAGTCATGGGCGCCAAGACCGATGCGGCGCTCAAGCGACGGCAGCCCCAAGGCGGCGCGCATTGCCCGCGACAAAAAGGGATCAACGCCCGCATCGCCGGGCCAAACACCTTCATTCAGCCCACCGAGTATCATCCGATCAGCCCGGATTAGCCGCGCCTCAAGTGGGCCTAAAATGGCAAGCCGGGCGTTGTCTGCGCCGGGGTTACGCACCGCCGGACCGCTGATCAAAGCCGCAAAAAGGCTTGGGTACTCGCCCTCAGGCGGCGGGATAATGTCGGCGCTTTCTTTTATGTCTTCGAGACTGCGCGCGGCCGCGGCCCCATCAACGCCGGCCCAAAGGCGTTCAGCGCCCGGCTTATCAGGCGTCGATGCGATATGTTCAGCCGCTTTCAGGTGTCGATCGAAATGATCGCGAAAAGGAGCCTTATTCGTAAGCGGCGCGCCAATGGCTTTTTCAGCCGCATTCAATAGGGGCGCCGCTTTGGCCTTGAGCGTTTCGGCGGTCTCCAGCTTCGCCCATAAGGCGTCGATGCGCTCGCCAAGCGGACGCGCGCCGCGCAAGCCCCGGTCAAGCGCGGCGATCGCTGTTTTTCGTTGCGCATCATCAAGTCCGAACTGCGCGTAAGGGTGGCGCAAAAGCGCCATGAGGGCGACGGCGCTTGTCGGCTGCGCCAAAAAATCCGCCACAAGACGTAAAAAAACACCGCATACGGTATTTTGCAACGGAACCCCGCCGGAGTCGTCGATGTCGATCGCCCAGTGCTTTAGTTTGGCGGAAACGCGCCGCCCGAGGTCCCGGTCTGGCGTTACAAGAAGCGCCGTCTTGCCCGGCGTCTCAAGGGTTTCGCGCATCAATATCGCGATCGCTGTCGCCTCATTATCCTCATCATTCGCTTCAACAAGGTTTAGGCCCGTGACCGCCTTTATGAGGTCTGGATCGGCCTCAGAGGCGTCTGCGATGAGTGTTCGCCAGTCGTCTGTCGCCTCGGCCGGGCGCAAAGCAAGGGCGAGAAGATCACGCCGGGCCTGGCGCGCCCCATGAAAGTCGCTAGGCGGATTATCGGCGCTGTCGTCGAATGAGGAAACTGTTTGGTCTCTGAGGGCTGCCGGTGGCTTGTGTGCGCCGAAATCCCCCGGCCAATCCCGGACCGTTGCGGGGTCGATGTCGAGGCTTTTCAGCAAGGCTTTCATGCCCGCTTGCGGATGCGGATCATCAATTGCGCGCCACGCTTTGGTTGCGGATTGGCTCGGCGTTGGTCGTTCAAACCCTGGCAGCACGACCGCGCCGTTCGGCGCCCGGGAAACAATCGCCATCAAGCGCGCCACGCTGGGCGTTGATCCGGTTGTGCCTGCAATAATCACCGGATCTGTTGGGGGCTCGGTGCGCCAGCGTTCCGCGAGGGCGTTGATCAGCCGTATACGCCGTTCCGTCGGGTCCATTCGCCCGATTTCGTGCAAATGCGCTGGCCAGGCGGTTGTAACAATCTCAAGGAACGACGCCGATCGGCGCCAGTGCTCTGCGTGTTCTTCGGGCGCTAAGTCTTCGATCAGCGAAAAGTCTATTTCTTCCGTATAAAGCGAATCCAAAAGCCCAGCGAGGGCTTTCGCTGCTTGAAGCGCCGCTGTCGGGGCGTCGGATCCCCTAAACGCCCGGTCCCGTGCGCTCACAAAACGCGCCAGCGTCAGTAGGCGCTGCATCGGGCTGATGGCCGGGGGCAGCGCCTCCGGCGTCAGGTCGTTTGCGAATGACGCGACATAGGCTTCCTCTTCGTCCACATCGCCAATGGGGCGGATCTGGGGCGCGAGGCTTGCGCGAACGCCCTGTCGTTCAGCGACCAGTCTAAAGGCGTCGCTTAACCCCCGTGTCGCCCGCCGTGTCGGGACCAGCACTTTGGCGCGGGCCAGCGC
>JBCCTV010000123.1:0-9364 GCA_039197915.1 Pseudomonadota bacterium
GACTCCTCAGTGCTCGCTTTTGAGATCGCAGCGCGCGGTGCCATGCGCGAAAATAAAGGCGAACTTGGGCTCGCTTTGCTTGAGCCGGTGATGAAGGTCGAGGTTGTTACGCCTGACGATTATACCGGCACAGTGATCGGCGACCTCAATTCCCGGCGCGGCCAAATCCAAGATCAAGAAATGCGCGGGAATGCGACCGTCGTTAATGCAATGGTTCCGCTTGCAAATATGTTCGGGTACGTCAATAACCTGCGCTCGGCTACGCAGGGGCGGGCGAATTACACCATGCAGTTCGACCATTATGAACGCGTCCCAAAGGCGGTGGAGGACGAGGTCCGGGCAAAACTGGCGGGGTAGCTGTTTTTACGGAAGGCGCCGTGCTCCTCGAGCGAACAATGGCGGTAGCGAAACACGGAATAGAAGTCGTCACGAGACGGAGAAAGTAAATGGCGAAGGAAAAGTTTGAGCGGAATAAACCGCACGCAAATATCGGCACGATCGGCCACGTTGATCACGGTAAAACAACCCTGACGGCGGCGATCACAAAGTATTTTGGCGACTTCAAAGCGTATGATGAGATTGACGGCGCTCCGGAAGAAAAAGCCCGCGGCATCACCATTTCGACAGCTCACGTTGAGTACGAAACTGGCGACCGTCACTACGCTCACGTTGATTGCCCAGGGCACGCCGACTACGTCAAAAACATGATTACGGGCGCTGCGCAGATGGACGGGGCGATCCTCGTTGTTAACGCAGCAGACGGGCCAATGCCGCAGACGCGCGAGCACATTTTGCTTGCTCGCCAGGTTGGCGTTCCGGCTATCGTTGTATTCCTTAATAAAGTTGACCAGGTCGACGACGAAGAACTCCTTGAGCTTGTTGAGATGGAAGTTCGCGAACTTCTGTCGTCTTATGACTTCCCAGGTGACGACATTCCGATCGTTAAAGGCTCAGCGCTCGCCGCCATGGAAGGCAAAGACCCGGATATCGGCGAGAACGCGATTAAGGCGTTGATGGCGGAAGTCGACAAATATATTCCGACACCTGACCGTCCAGTTGACCAGGACTTTTTGCTGCCGATCGAGGACGTGTTCTCGATCTCCGGTCGCGGCACTGTTGTGACAGGGCGTGTTGAGCGCGGCGTCGTTAATGTTGGCGACGAATTGGAAATCGTCGGCATTAAAGACACTCAGAAAACGACGTGTACGGGTGTTGAAATGTTCCGTAAGCTGCTTGATCGCGGTGAAGCAGGCGACAATGTCGGCGTTCTCCTGCGTGGTATTGAGCGCACGGCCGTTGAGCGCGGTCAGGTTCTCTGTAAGCCTGGTTCGGTTACGCCCCATACGAAGTTTAAGGCGGAAGCCTATATTCTTACGAAAGAAGAGGGTGGTCGCCACACGCCGTTCTTCACGAACTACCGCCCTCAGTTTTATTTCCGTACGACCGATGTGACCGGCGTTGTTACGCTGAAAGAAGGCACTGACATGGTCATGCCGGGCGACAACGTTGAGGTAAATGTTGAATTGATCGTGCCGATCGCGATGGAAGAGAAGCTTCGCTTCGCTATTCGTGAAGGCGGGCGCACCGTTGGCGCTGGTATCGTCGCGGAAATAATCGAGTAGAAAACAACTGACGCCAGCGGGTGCATGGTTAGCCATGCTCCCGCTTTTTTATTCTTTGTCGTTCTCGTGACGGCTAAACTACGGAAAGCCCCGCAGTAGCGGGTGATACGGCAGCGCAAATGCAACAGAATATTCGCATTAAGCTAAAAGCGTTCGACCATCGCGTACTTGATACGTCCGCGAAGGAAATCGTCGCAACGGCGAAACGCACTGGCGCAACCGTCCGCGGGCCAATACCGCTGCCGACCCGTATTGAACGTTTTACTGTGAATCGCTCGCCGCACGTCAATAAAAAGTCACGCGAGCAATTTGAGATGCGCACGCATAAGCGCCTTCTCGATATTGTCGATCCGACGCCCCAAACAGTTGACGCCCTAATGAAGCTCGACCTGTCCGCCGGCGTCGATGTGGAGATCAGGCTCGGCGCTTAGGCGCTAAGAGCCCGGAGGAATAAACGATGCGAACAGGTGAACGCACAGGACTCATCGCCAAGAAAGTTGGCATGACGCGCGTCTACCGCGAGGACGGCGAACATGTGCCTGTCACTGTTTTGTCTGTCGATAAATGCCAGGTTATTGGTCAACGCACTGCTGAAAAGCATGGCTATACGGCATTACAGCTCGGCGCCGGCGAAAAAAAAGCGAAACGGGTAACCAAAGCGGAGCGCGGAATTTTCGCCGCCGCTAATGTGGCGCCTAAAGAAAAGGTCGTGGAGTTCCGCATTGACGCTGAGAACTTCGTTGATGTGGGTGCGGAGCTTTCAGCGGCGCATTTTATCGATGGCCAGAAAGTTGACGTCACAGGGACGACGATCGGCAAGGGATTTGCCGGTGGTATGAAGCGCCACAATTTTGGCGGCCTGCGCGCAACCCATGGCGTTTCTATTTCGCACAGGTCTCACGGGTCGACCGGCCAATGTCAGGATCCTGGCAAGGTCTTTAAGGGCAAGAAAATGGCCGGGCACATGGGCGCCCGCCAGAGAACAGCGCAAAATATTGAGATCGTCCGTACAGACGCGGATCGCGGTCTGATCCTCGTCAAAGGCGCAATCCCAGGTCCAAAAGGCGGTTGGGTTTTTGTCCGTGATGCGATTAAGCGTCCGTTGCCAACAGATGCGCCCAAGCCGGCGGCCATCCTAGAAACGAAGGACGCGGCGAGTACGGCTGACTCTGGGTCAGGAGACGCGGGCGCTGTCTCTACTGAAGGCTTTATCGACGCGCTCGATAAAATCGTTCTGATCGACGGCATTGGCGAAAAGACGGCCGAGGCTATGGCGGCTGAGGGCATTGAGAAGCTTACTCAGTTGGTTGCGCTTTCCGACGACGATCGTGCGGCGCTTTTTGACAAGCTAAGCGTTGCTGATCAGGCCGCAAAGCAAGAATGGGTTGAGCAGGCCAAGGAAATGATCGCAGGCGGCGAGCCGCGGGCGAAGGTCGACCAAGACCTTGTTGCCAAGTTGCGCGCTGAAGCGTCTGCCGGCGGCTCGGACAACGAAGGCGAGTGATCATGCAAGTTGATGTAAAAACACTCGATAATGGTTCCGCTGGTTCGATTGACCTTTCGCAAGATGTTTTTGGTCTCGAGCCCCGGAAAGATATCTTGCACCGTATGGTGACGTACCAGCTCGCAAAACGTCAGCAGGGGTCGCATAAGACTAAAGAGCGGAATGAAATTACGGCGACAGGCAAGAAATTTGTCCGCCAAAAAGGGTCGGGCGGCGCTCGCCACGGCGACCGTAAGGCGCCTCAGTTTCGTGGCGGCGGCAAAGCCCATGGTCCGCGGGTTCGGTCTCACGCGATTGACCTTCCCAAAAAAGTCCGCGCTCTAGCGCTCCGCCACGCGCTTTCAGCAAAAAAAGCGGCTAACGAACTTATTGTCATTGATGCCGCCTCGCTCGATGAGGGCAAAACGAGCGTGTTGGCGAAGAAGTTTGCCGCGCTCGGGCTCGATAATGCGCTGATTGTTGATCGCGAGTTAGAGGCAAACTTCAAGCAGGCCTCCCGCAATATTTCGGGCGTTGACGTGCTGCCTTTAGAAGGTGCGAATGTTTACGACATCCTCAAGCGGCACCAGCTTGTATTGACGAAAGCAGCGGTCGAAGGACTTGAGGCCCGCTTCACAGGAGACCGTGGGTGATGGCCGAAACGTCAGTGAGCAAGAACGAGCGTTACTACAATACGTTGATCTCTCCGGTGATTACCGAGAAGTCGACAATTGCGGGCGAGAACAATCAAGTTGTCTTCCGTGTGCCGCTTGACGCTACGAAGCCGGAAATTGCCGAAGCTGTTGAAAAGCTCTTCAACGTTAAAGTTACGGCTGTGAACACACTTCGCGTTAAGGGCAAAAATAAGCTCTTCCGTGGTCGGAAGTATACGCGCTCCACCGTTAAGAAAGCAGTTGTGACGCTTGCGGACGGCGATTCCGTTGATGTCACGACGGGCCTGTAGGGATTGTCGCGGAGATAGATAATGGCGTTACGTAAATTCAACCCGACATCCCCAGCCCGCCGACAGCTTGTGTTGGTAGATCGCAGCGATCTCCACAAGGGTCGGCCGGAAAAAACGTTGACCGAAGGACTTTCGTCGAAAGCTGGCCGCAACAATACTGGACGGATAACCGTGCGCCGCCGCGGCGGCGGGGCGAAAAAGCTTTACCGGAAGGTCGACTTCAAACGTCGTAAATTTGATGTTGAAGCGAAGGTTGAGCGTTTGGAGTATGATCCAAACAGAACGGCGTTCATTGCACTGATTAAGTACCTAGACGGCGAGCTCGCCTACATCATCGCGCCGCAGCGCCTGTCGCCTGGTGATAAGGTGATTGCGGGCGAGAAGGTTGACGTGAAGCCAGGCAATGCAATGCCTTTGCGTTCGATGCCCGTCGGGACGATCGTCCACAATATTGAACTCAAGCCGGAGAAGGGAGCGCAAGTCGCGCGGTCCGCTGGCGCCTATGGACAGCTCGTCGGCCGTGACGGCGCTTACGCGCAGGTCAGGCTGCAGTCGGGCGAGGTACGCTTGGTGCCAGGCGCTTGCATGGCGACCGTCGGCGCCGTCTCCAACGCCGATCACATGAATGAAAATGTCGGCAAGGCTGGCCGCAACCGGCACAAAGGTAAACGGCCATCCGTACGCGGCGTTGTTATGAACCCGGTTGATCACCCCCATGGCGGGGGCGAAGGGCGCACTTCTGGTGGTCGTCATCCGGTGACGCCTTGGGGCAAGCCGACCAAGGGCATGAAGACACGGTCAAATAAGTCCACGGACAAATTTATCATTCGCTCGCGCCACGCGCGCAAGAAGAAGCGATAAGGCGGGAATTAGAGAATGCCTCGTTCAGTTTGGAAAGGTCCTTTCGTTGACCGTTATCTCCTCAAGAAAGCGGATGAAGCCAGCGAAGGTAAGCACAAAGGCGGCGTGAAGACGTGGTCGCGGCGGTCAACCATTCTGCCGCAATTCGTTGGGCTGACGTTCAACGTTTATAACGGCCAGAAATTCATTCCTGTGCATATCACTGAAGATATGGTGGGGCACAAGCTCGGCGAGTTTTCTCCGACACGAACCTATTACGGTCACGGCGCTGACAAAAAGGCGAGGAGGAAATAGCGATGGGAAAAGCTAAAAATCCACGCCGCGTCTCGGAAAACGAAGCTATGGCGAAGGGCCGTATGATCCGGACGTCTCCGCAAAAACTTAATCTTGTTGCCGAGCAAATCCGCGGAAAGCCGGTCGAGAAAGCATTGGCGGATCTAACATTCTCTCGGAAGCGTGTGGCGCAGAACGTTAAAAAAGTGCTCGAGAGCGCGGTTTCAAATGCTGAGAACAACCACGATCTCGATATCGACAGTTTGGTCGTGGATAAGGCGTTTGTCGGCAAAAACTTGGTGATGAAGCGTTGGAAGCCGCGTGCGCGCGGTCGTGTCGGCCGTATTCAAAAGCCGTTCGCAGAAATTACGATTGTGGTCAAAGAAGTGGAGGCCGCGTAATGGGTCAGAAAGTAAACCCAATTGGCCTTCGGCTTGGTATTAACCGGACATGGGATTCTCGCTGGTACGCGAATAGCGGGCAGTATGCGGATCTTCTCCATGAAGATCTGGCGATCCGTGAATTCCTGCACAAGCGCCTGTCGGCTGCCGGTGTTTCCCGCGTTATTATCGAGCGCCCCCATAAAAAATGTCGGGTCACGATTTATTCGGCGCGTCCGGGTGTCGTTATCGGAAAGAAGGGCGCGGATATCGAGAAGCTTCGCACCGACTTGCAAGCGATGACGTCGTCTGAGACTGTTCTCAATATTGTTGAGATCAGGAAGCCTGAAACTGACGCAACGCTTGTTGCGGAGAATATTGCGCAGCAGCTGGAGCGCCGTGTTGCTTTTCGCCGCGCCATGAAGCGCGCAATGCAAACGGCCATGCGCATGGGCGGGCTTGGTATTCGCGTGAATGTTGCTGGTCGTTTGGGCGGCGCAGAAATTGCCCGGATGGAGTGGTATCGCGAGGGCCGCGTTCCGTTGCACACGCTCCGTGCAGATATTGATTATGGTGTTGCGACAGCGCGCACGACCTATGGCGCGATTGGCGTGAAAGTCTGGATCTTTAAAGGCGAGATCATGGAGCATGATCCGCTTGCCCAGGAAAAACGCCTTCTGGATGCACAAACTGGCGGCGTCAGTGGCGGCCGTCGTGAGAACAGAACGTAAGTAAGGCGTAGGCGGAGCGTAACATGTTACAGCCAAAACGGACAAAGTTCCGTAAGATGCATAAGGGCCGTATCAAGGGCGTTGCGAAAGGCGGCTATGAGCTCACCTTTGGGTCTTACGGCTTAAAGGCTATGGAGCCAGAGCGGATTACAGCGCGCCAGATTGAAGCGACCCGTCGGGCGATTACACGCGCGATGAAGCGTGCGGGCCGCGTCTGGATTCGTGTCTTTCCCGATGTGCCGGTTTCGAAAAAACCGACCGAAGTTCGTATGGGTAAAGGCAAGGGCTCCGTTGAATATTGGGCGGCGAAAGTGAAGCCCGGCCGTATCATGTTTGAAATTGACGGTGTGCCCGAGGACGTTGCGCGAAACGCGCTGTCGCTTGGCGCGGCCAAGCTGCCGATCAAAACGCGTATCGTATCGCGCATCGGCGAGCAGCAGTAAGCGGAGACATTGGCATGAAACCGAGCGAAATCCGCGATCTGACAGAAGATCAGCTTAAGGATAAATTGCTGCAGCTAAAGAAAGAACAGTTCAACTTGCGCTTTCAGGCAGCATCCGGTCAGCTGGAAAAAACGGCGCGTGTTCGCGAGGTGCGTAAAGACATTGCTCGCGTGAAAACGATTTTGACGGAAAAAACGAGCGCGGCTGCGTCCTGACGCTCGGCGCATCGATTGGAGAAGGCGGATAATGCCGAAACGGGTTTTACAAGGCGCGGTAGTTAGCGACAAAGGCGATAAGACGGTTGTTGTCCGTGTGGAGCGTATTTTTACGCACCCATTGTTCAAGAAAACTGTCAGGCGCTCGAAGCGCTACAACGCGCATGATGAGAAGAATGAATTCAAGTCTGGAGACTTGGTTCGGATCCAGGAATGTGCGCCCCGGTCGAAGACGAAGACCTGGGAAGTGATCGGACTTGGTTCAAAAGGTTAATCGACGCTGCAGTGTCGCCTCCAGGCGGCGCCAGTGAAGGAGTTGCGAAATGATCCAGATGCAGACAAATTTGGACGTCGCGGACAATTCAGGTGCTAAGCGCGTCCAGTGTATTAAGGTGTTGGGCGGCGCTAAGCGGAAATATGCGTCGGTTGGCGATATTATTGTCGTCTCCGTGAAGGAAGCAATTCCGCGCGGTCGTGTCAAAAAAGGCGCGGTTATGAAGGCGGTTGTTGTGCGGACAGCAAAAGACATTAAGCGCCGCGACGGTTCCGTTATTCGTTTTGATCGCAACGCAGCGGTGTTGATCAATAACAATAAAGAGCCTGTCGGTACGCGGATCTTTGGGCCGGTCACACGTGAGCTTCGTGCGGCGCAGCACATGAAAATTGTGTCGCTTGCGCCAGAGGTCCTTTAGGCGAGAGGTAGGGAGCCAAGCAATGGCTGCAAAAATTAAAAAAGGCGACAAGGTCGTCATTCTCGCCGGGAAGTATCGCGGTGTCGAGGGCGAAGTCCTGCAAGTTATGCCCAAGGATGATCGCGTCCTGGTCCGTGGCGTTAACATAATCAAGAAGCACCAAAAACAAACGCAGACTGAACAAGGCGGCATCATCAGTAAAGAAGCGACCATTCACATTTCGAATGTTGCGTATGCGGATCCAAAAGACGGCAAGCCAACACGTGTCGGCTTTAAAACTGGCGATGATGGAAAAAAGGTACGATACGCTAAGCGTTCGGGTGAGGTGATCAATGGCTGAGGCAAGCACATATATTCCCCGCCTCAAGACGCAGTATGTAGACGTCATTCGTGGGCGGATGGAAGAAAAATTCCAATACGCCAATAAGATGATGACGCCGAAGCTTGAGAAGCTCGTCATTAATATGGGCGTTGGCGACGCCGTGAACGATCGTAAAGCGGTCGAGTCCGCAGCGAATGACTTGATGGCGATTGCGGGTCAAAAGCCTGTTATCACGACGGCCAGGAAATCGATTGCTGGCTTTAAAGTTCGCGAGGGCATGGCGATCGGTGTGAAAGTGACGCTGCGCAAAAACCGGATGTACGAGTTTATCGACCGTCTCGTGACGATTGCTCTGCCTCGCGTGCGTGACTTTCGTGGGCTTAACCCGAAAAGTTTTGACGGCCGCGGCAACTACGCGATGGGTCTAAAAGAACACATCGTCTTCCCGGAAATCGATTATGATAAAGTCGATAAAATACGGGGTATGGACATCATTGTTTGCACGACAGCGCCAACGGATGACGAGGCGCGTGCGTTGCTATCGGAATTCAATTTCCCGTTTCGGACCTAATGGACGTCGCGGGATAATTTTGGGGTGACGAAAATTACCCCGGCTACGGAGGATTAAATGGCGAAAAAAGCGATGGTTGAGCGGGATCGCAAACGACGCCGTCTTGCGGACAAATATGCTGAGAAGCGGGCCAAGTTAAAGGCGCTAATCGCCGACAGCGATACGGCTGACGAAGACAAGTTTATGGCTGTATTAAAGCTTGCCGAGCTGCCTCGGAACTCATCGCCCACGCGTCACCGCAACCGGTGCGAAGTAACGGGGCGGCCGCGCGGCGTTTATCGCAAACTCCGCATGTCGCGCATTGCGTTGAGGCAGCTTGGGTCTGAGGGAAAAATCCCTGGCCTTGTTAAGTCGAGTTGGTAAGGAGCGAGCCACATGGCGATCAACGATCCGATCGGCGATCTGATAACACGTATACGGAACGCGCAAATGCGTCGTCACACGACGACGTCCGTTCCGGCGTCCAAGCTTCGGGGCTGGGTTCTCGATGTGCTCCAGGGCGAAGGGTATATTCGCGGGTATAGTCGCGTCGAACTTGAAGGTGATAAGCCGACCTTCGAAATCGAGCTCAAATATTACGAGGGCGAACCGGTGATTTCGAAGATTAAGCGCGTTTCAAAACCAGGGCGGCGCGTTTATTCATCGGTTAGTGATTTGCCGTCGGTGCGCAACGGTCTTGGGATTTCAGTCGTGTCGACGCCAAAGGGCGTGATGTCTGATGCGGCAGCGGTCCTAGCCTCCACCTTTTTTAGGTGAGCCAAGTCGATGAAATAATGACTCCTAACCCCCCTCCCCCCCAAAATAAAA